>JBJKZS010000001.1:0-43915 GCA_045569115.1 Fidelibacterota bacterium
AATTGGGTTGGTAAGCTGAATGCGTTGTATAATAGGAATAGATCCTGGTCTTACAACCACTGGTTATGGAATAATTCAGGTTGTTAAAGATAAAAAAACCATTGTTACTTGGGGTACTATAAAACCGCCAAGGAAGAAAGAAATTCATGTTCGTCTTTCAATCTTGTATGATGGACTAATTGATGTTATGGAACGATATTTACCTACTGAATTTGCAATCGAGGAAGCTTTCTATAAGAATAATGTTAAGACTGCTCTCCTATTAGGGCAAGCTAGAGGTGTGGCGATGCTTGCCGCAGCCCATAGAGAACTGCCTTGCGCAGAGTACTCACCTCGCAAAATAAAAATGTCAGTGGTTGGTAATGGAAATGCTTCTAAAGAGCAAGTTAAATACATGGTTTCATCTATATTAAATATGGAAAAGGCTCCAGATATACTAGATGTAACAGATGCATTTGCTACAGCACTTTGCCATCTTAATCAAAAAGATATAATATTTACATGATTAATTCTATCCAAGGTACTATAAAAGCTAAGTCAGCAACAAATGTTGTGATAGATATAGGAGGCGTTTCATTTGACATCACAATATCTATTCCAACTGGCAATCTTTTGCCAGACATTGGAAAAAGATTAGAGCTTCGAACATATCTTAATGTTAGAGAAGATGCTTTAGAACTTTATGGTTTTTCAGGTGAAAGTGAATTGGAACTATTTAAAATGTTAATTACAATATCAAAAATAGGCCCAAAATTAGCTATGGGAATAATTTCTGGTGCTAGTCCAGATGAATTTAAAAGGAGAATAATAACTGGTGATGTGGCTTCATTAAAAACTATTCCTGGAATAGGTCCTAAGATGGCAAAACGTATAATTGTAGAATTAAAAGAAAGACTTGTTGAAAATGTAGATGATTCTGATCTACCGAATGATGGGGATTCCCCTGACCATTTAACTGATGCTGTTGCAGCATTAACCTCTCTTGGATTCAATCGAGCTGATGCATTTAGAGTTTTGAAAAAAATGCAAACAGAAGGTAAAGTAAGTGGAAAGATTGAAGATGTGGTAAAGATGGCCTTAACTGAGCTTTAATGCAATGAGTAAGTACGCAAGACGTTTAGAAAAACTTGGAACTGAATCTGTATTTGAAGTTGCTAGGCAGGCAAATGAATGGTCTAGAGCTGGGAATACAGTTTTTCCTTTTCACATTGGGGATTTTAATATTCCTACTCCATACCGCGTGGTAGAGGCAATGAATAGAGCTATTGTTGATGGAAAGACAGGATATTGCCAACCCCCCGGCATACCTGAGTTAAGACATGCTCTTGCGGAAGATGTAGGGAAACTAAGGAACTTAGAATATAATATTGAAAATGTAATTATACAGCCCGGGGGTAAGCCTACAATTGGAAAATTTATTTTGGCTGCCATGGAACCAAATGACGAAGTATTATACCCTACTCCCGGATTTCCTATCTATGAATCTTTAATTGAGTTCCATCAAGGAAAGGCTGTTCCATATTCTTATATTGACAATAAAGGTGATTTTATTATTGATATATTGATCGGTTGAAGTCTGATGTTACATCAAAAACCAGTATGCTGATTTTTAATAATAATCATAATCCTACGGCTGCTGAATCTTCTCCAAATGAATTAGAGGCACTAGCTGAAATTTGTATTGAGAATGATCTTTGGGTTCTTTCTGATGAAGCTTATTTCGAAACTAGATATGAAGGAGAGCCTAGATCTATTGCTTCTATTCCTGGCATGGCTCAACGTACTGTAATACTGTATACATTTTCAAAAAGGTTTGCATCTACTGGTTGGAGAGTTGGAGCTTCTATTGGCCCAAAAAAAGTTATGGATATAATATCTAAACTAAATGTTAATGATGAATCATGCACTAATCATTTTGCTCAGTGGGCAATGGTTGAAGCACTAAAAGGTGGTCAAGAAATGTGTAAGCCAATAGTTGATGAGCTCCATGAAAGACGTGATTTAACCTGTAACATATTAAATGATATAAAAGGTGTTTCAGTAGGTTCTCCAGCTTCAACTTTCTACGTTTATCCTAATCTGACTGAAATTGTTCATAGAATGGGATTTAATTCAGGGAAAGAATTACAGGAAGATATCCTAATTAAAACCGGAGTTGGATTTTGTCCAAGGGAGTATTTTTGCAGACCTCTTCCATCTGAGAATCAGTATTATGGAAGATTTGCATATGCTGGTATTAGTAAGGACGAAATTAAAGAAGGACTTTCCAGATTAAAATATTACTGTGAAAGCTAAACCATGGATCGGGTTTCTCAAAAAACAGCTCTTTATGACACTCATATAGCTATTGGTGCAAAAATTGTCAGTTTTTCAGGTTTTTTAATGCCTTTACAATATTCTGGAATTATAGATGAACATAATTCAGTTCGAAATTCAGTTGGTTTATTTGATCTTTCTCATATGGGAGAATTTACTGTCAGTGGTAAAGATTCAATGTCTTTTCTTCAGAGAATGACAATTAATGACCTTTCTAAGGTTAATGTTGGGCAGGCTCAATATTCAGCATTTTGTAACAAATTGGGTGGAATAATTGATGATTGTGTTATTTATCGCTTTGAGGATTACTATCTTCTTGTAGTTAATGCTTCGAATATTAGTAAAGATTTCAATTGGCTTTTACAAAATCTTGAAGTTGAAGAAGATGTTTCAATAAAAAATAAATCTAAGAATTATTCACTATTAGCTGTTCAAGGTCCTTTATCTTTGGATTTGCTTAAACGATTAGGAAAAACTTCAGAAGTAATTGAATCTCTTCCTTTTTATCACCATTGTTTGACTAATATAGGCGGAGTTGATGTAATATGTGCTAGAACTGGTTATACTGGTGAACTTGGCTATGAGCTATATTTTGAAGATTCAAGTGTAAAGGCAGTTTGGAATGCTCTTATGACAAAAGGTATTGACTTAAATATTCAGGCCATTGGTCTTGGTGCTCGAGATACATTGCGTTTAGAAATGAAGTATTGTCTTTATGGAAATGATATTAGCGAAATTACTAATCCTTTAGAGGCTGGATTAGGATGGATCACAAAATTTGAAAAAGGTGATTTTATAGGAAAAGATAAGCTGATTCAAATTAAGTCTGAAGGAATAAAACGAAAACTAATTGGTTTTCAAGTTTCTGAAAAAAGAATTGCTCGGAATGGTTATAAAGTAATGCGAAATGGTAAAATTGTAGGTTATGTAACGAGTGGCTCTCATTCCCCTTCATTATTAAAGTCAATTGGTATGGCTTATGTCAAATCAGATTACTCAGAAATTGGCAGTAATTTAACCATAGATGCTAGAGGTCGTGAACTTAAGGCGACTATAGTTAAGACACCTTTTTGGACTAAAGGTACTGCGGATTAAGAAATGAAATAAATATGGATAAAAAAAAGGAAATAATAGGTATCCTGCTAATCTTGGTCTCAATGTTTATGATGCTAAGTCTAATTACCTATAATTCATCAGAGGAACCTACAGTTTCTCCAAATATTGCTATATCCAATCGTTCAGGAATAATAGGAGTTTATATTGGTCATTATTTTAGAAAGCTAGGTCTAGGTTATATTTCTTTTTTTGTTCCCGTTTTAGGTGTCGCATGGGGTTGGATACTATTTAGCAAGAAGACCCAAGAATTTCTTTTAAAAATAACTCTACATGTTTTTTTAATTATAATTATTTTGTCTATGTCTTTGGGGCTTGCAGCAATCAACTCTATTATAAGTTATGAATCTTCTGGATTGCTTAGTGCTATAATGGCGAAGCTACTTCATGATTTTATTGGTACTAGTGGAACAATTATTTTTCTTTTTGCTTCCACATTTGTAGTTATTCGAAGCTATTTTGATTGGAATTTCTATGATTCCCTTAAAAAATTTGGAGAGATTTTCCCGGGATTTATTAAGAGAGAGCAGTTGATTAATAAAGAAGAAAATGTCGAGATCAAGAAAAGAGCACATACAGAAAAGTTACTTGAGGGGTTAAAAAATAGAAGGGAAGTTGAAAAAGATTATAGTCTAAGTCCAATTCCTAAATCCGACCCTGCAAAATTAGATTTCGGTGAACATTTTGAAAATACTAAAATTATACCGGATGAATCTCTTGATCCATTAATAAATGATCAATTAGAAGAATCATTGGTGAATGAAAAAAATAGAAATGATATAGATTATAAAAACTCTATAGATAATAATGTTGAAGATGAATCAATAGAAACTATCGATAGTTCTGTAGACTACAGAATACAAGATGAAGTTATAGAGCAGGAGATTAACTTTGATGAAACTGTTGAGGTAGTTCCACGTCGATCCTATCAGCTACCTTCAGTTGACTATCTTGATCATCATGAAGAAATTTCTCCTAGTGCATCTGACAGTGAATTAGTTGATAAGGCTGAATTCCTTACACAATCTCTTTTAACCTTTGGAGTTGAAGGTAAGGTTGTCAATATAGCTCCCGGACCAGTTATTACTCTTTTTGAAGTAGAGCCAGCAGAAGGTGTTCGAGTGAATAAATTTGTTCAACTTTCTGATGATTTGGCTAGAGTAATGAAGGCTCCGAGAGTAAGGGTGATAGCTCCGATACCAGGCAAGTCCTCTGTCGGCATAGAAATTCCTAATGAGAATCCTTCAGTAGTTTATATGCGTAGTGTTATTAATTCAGAAAAATTCATTTCATCTCAATCGAACCTAGTGGTTGCTCTAGGTAAAACAACTAGTGGTGAAAACTTTGTTATTGAACTTGATAAGCTTCCACATTTATTAATTGCTGGCACAACTGGATCAGGAAAATCAGTATGTATTAATACTATAATTTCTTCTTTACTTTATCGTTCAACTCCTGAAGAAGTAAGATTTATTCTAATTGATCCCAAGAAGTTAGAAATGGCTTCATATAGGTCATTAGAAAAACATCACCTAATTACAGCTGAAGATATAGATGAATATGTTGTGACGACCCCTGAAAATGCTGTTTTAGCTCTACGTGCGGCTGAAAAAGAGATGGGTCGTCGCTATGATGTTCTTGCTGATGCGGTAGTTAGAAATATCCAAGAATTTAGAGAAAAAGCCACCAAGGATAGCAATCTTGAGACAATGCCATACATTGTTATAATAATTGATGAATTAGCAGACCTCATGCTCAGAGCACCAAAAGAAGTAGAGCAATCGATTGCTCGCCTTGCCCAGATGGCTAGAGCTGTGGGGATTCATCTCGTTCTTGCTACTCAGAGACCATCGGTCGATGTCATAACGGGTGTAATAAAAGCAAACTTTCCAGCCCGAATTGCATTCCAGGTAGCAACAAAGATTGATTCAAGAACTATAATTGATATAAATGGTGCTGAAAAGCTTTTAGGAAAAGGTGATATGCTTTTTCTTCCGCCGGGTTCCTCTGATGCTACGCGGTTGCATAATTCATTTGTCACATTAAAAGAGATTACAAAAATCGTGTCTCACATAGAATCTCAACCAACGGCAGATGAAATTAAATTAGAAGGGACTAAATCACAGCTTGGCTCTGATGGTGAAATTAGTGGATCAGGATTAGAGAACCAAGATGAGCTACTTACAGAAGCAATCCGTTTAGTTATTACGAATCAGCAAGGTTCAATCTCACTTATCCAACGAAGGTTTAGAGTAGGCTATTCCAGAGCAGCTCGTCTCATTGATCAGATGGAACAAATTGGTATTGTAGGGCCATTTACTGGCAGTAAAGCTAGGGAAGTTCTAGTTGATGAATCCTATTTGCAGATTCTTGATGATGATTCTTAAGAATTGAATAAAATAATTGAATAAAAAAAGAAAGATATTATTTGCTATACCATTCATGCTTTCAATTTCATTACCTGAATATGATGAAGAAATCATTTATGAAATTTCTGCGGCTGTTCTTCATAAGAATGGTCATGACTTTGAGGTGATTTGGTCCTATCGTCTTGATGAAGAATCATGGAAAGGAAAAGGAACCTTAAAAATTTATGGTAAAGATTATTTGAACTTGGAGTTACCATTTATGGAGGTGTTAATTAAAAAGTCGATTATGAGTGTTAAATATCCGGAAGAAGATCAGGTTTTAATTGATTACTTTAATCGCCGAGATTCTTCTAATCTTTTTGCAGTGCTGTTGAGCGAATTTGATGGTTTTATTGTAGATGAAATCTCAATGCAAGGTGAGGATATTTCCCTTAAGCTAATACCTGAAACTTTGATTGGTTTCGAAATGTTAAAACTAACCGTCTCTGATAAAAATTGGATGCCAAAAACTATTCATGCTATTTCTGGTAGAGAAATGGAGGTTAGTGTAAACATTCTTTCTTTTGAACCGCTTGAAGATGTAAAAGCTTTAATCTCAAAAGAATTAGATGCTAGCGAAATAATTGATCTAAGGGATTAGACGATGAAAAAAGTTTTCGTCGGTTTATTTTTTAGTTTAGGAGGTCTTTACCTAGCCTTTAGCCAGATTGATTTGAAGAATCTTTCCTTTGTTTTTTCGACTATTAAATGGTTTCCAATAATTTTTGCTTCTTTAGCTATATTAGTAAGTGTTTGGATACGTGCGATTAGATGGAAATTAATTCTACGTCCCATAAAAGATCTAGACACACATTCTCTTTTTGGAGCGGCCATGATTGGTTACTTTGGAAATTCAATTTTACCTTTGAGATTAGGAGAATTCATGAGGGCTTATGCTCTGAAACGGAATTCTGTAAGTATGTCAGTAGCTTTAGGAACTTTAATTGTTGAAAGAGCTCTTGATATGATTGGGTTAATGATCTTGATTTTTGTTTTATTTTTTTCTTATGATATACCTTTTTGGCTTTTAAGAAGTGGTTTATTCCTATCAGGTTTTGTCCTAATCGCTTCAGTTCTACTTTTTTGGATTATATTCAAACATGATCAATGGTCAAAAATATTTGGAAGCTCTGACTTCTTTCAAAGAGGTATGCAAAGAAAGCTTTTAGATATATTCAAATCCTTCGTAATTGGTTTGTCCACTTTACGTAAAGTAAAGAAAATTAAAACGATAGTATTTCATTCAGTACTTTTATGGGCGATTTATTGGCTTATTACTTTTTTGTGTGTCTACGCGACTGGAATAAAACTTTCCTTTCTGGAAGTTTGGATTCTTATGGTAGCTGTTACGATGATAATTCTTTTGCCCGCAGCCCCAGGATTTATCGGAACCTACCATGCTGGTGCCGTTATGATACTCATCGAGGTTTTTGGAATTTCTCAATCATCCGCTCAAGCCTATGCAATAATTAATCATGCAGTTGGATTCCTTCCTCTTGCTGTAATTGGAGCCATTTATTTTTTTCGAAGCTCTATGACCTTTGAACAAGTAAAATCAATTAAAATTAGTCCTAGTTCATGACTAAAGGTGCAATTTTTTTAGATCGAGATGGAACGCTTAACCCTGACCCCGGCTATATTAATTCGCCCGATATTTTCTGTCTCTACAATGATGTAATAACAGCTCTAAAGCTTCTTGCAAAAACTGAATTACCACTAATTTTAATAACAAATCAATCTGGGGTTGGACGTGGTTTAATTAAACCTTCTGCTCTAGATAAGATACATGAGAAGCTTGATAATATACTATATAATCATGGAGTTAAATTGACGGATAAATATTTCTGCCCACATTTACCAGAAGAAGTTTGTAAGTGTAGGAAGCCAGAAATTGGCATGTTCAATAAGGCTGCAAAGGATCATAAAATAAACTTTAAGAAATCTTACATGATTGGTGATTCAAGTGCTGATATTATTGCTGCTTCAAAAATAGGGGCTAAGGAGATTTTAGTTAGAACTGGAAATGGTAGCATGGTTGAATTTCATATGGAGAAAGAAGGCCTAAGACCTAGTTTTATTGGTAATAATATTACCGATTGTGCGAAGTATGTGCTTCAAGTTGAGGGCGTAGAATGAAAGTTGCGGTATTGATGGGTGGAAATTCATCTGAGCGCTTAGTGTCATTGAAAAGTGGTGAAGCAGTCGTTACGACTCTTAAAGAAAGAGATGTTGACGTATACACTTGTATTTATGATGGTAATATCAACGATTATATTCCTCGCCTAAAAACGTTTGATGTGGTTTTTCTTGCACTTCATGGGGGTGAGGGTGAAAATGGAAAAATTCAGGAAATATTTGAAAGGGAGAAGATAATTTATACAGGTTCAAAGCCAAGTGCTTCTGCCCTAGCCATGGATAAATCAGCTGCTAAAAGATTGATGATTGAAAATAATATTCCTACTCCAGCCTGGCGTTTTTTTGACAATAAAAATACATTTAAAAGACAAAAAAAAAATGAGCTTAGTTTTCCAGTTGTGGTTAAACCTAATTCAGAGGGAAGTACTGTTGGGTTAACAATTGTCCAGTCTCCAAAAGAATTAGAAAAAGCTGTAAACAAGGCGAGTTCTTTTGATGGTGGAATTTTATTTGAAGAATATATTCCTGGACGAGAGTTTGCCATTGCAATTTTGGGAAATGATGCACTTCCTTGTATCGAGATAATCCCGTCTCATGATCATTATGATTATGAATGTAAATATCAAGGAGGGATGTCAAAATATATTTGCCCAGCTGAATTGCCAGCAGATCTAGGAAGTAAGCTAGCCCAATCAGCATTGTCATTTCATAAAACTTTAGGTTGCAGACATTACAGTCGTACTGATTTCCTACTTACAGAAGAAAACAGATTTTTTTGTTTAGAAATAAATACATTGCCAGGATTGACTAAAACAAGTCTTTTGCCTATGGCTGCTACGGCTGTTGGTATTAGTTTTGGCCAATTAATCCAAAAACTCTGCAGAATGGCAATTGATGAAAAGTAAGGAGGTTAAAATTCATTGGATTGCAATTTATACTAAGCCACGCCATGAGAAAAAGGTAGCAAATGAATTAAAGAAAAAGGATATAGAATCATATTTGCCTCTTGTAAAAAAACAACGATTTTGGAAAGATAGAAAGAAATGGGTATGGATGCCTCTTTTCCGCAGCTATCTTTTTGTTCGAATTCCTTTAAATGAGACTCTTTTTGTTCTTCAAACATATGGTGTCCATCACATTGTTAAGATGGGTGGGAATATCGCCATTGTTCCCAATGATCAGGTGGAATCGGTTAAAAAGATGTTAGAAGGAGGATACGTGCCTGATGCTCATGACTATTTTGATGTTGGAGACGCGGTAGAGATTGGTGGGGGGCCACTAGTTGGTTTGAAAGGTGTTCTTTCTCGGAGGGAAGGTGATTCAAGGTTTGTTATTCGCATAGATGGTATTCAACAGGCAATATCTGTTCATATTGATGCTGAAATGCTGAAGCCAATCAAGTAACAATGAGTTTTAAAGTTTACAACACCCTTACAGATAGCATTGAAGAAATAGAACCTATTGAAAAAAATATCTTTAGAATGTATTCTTGTGGGCCAACAGTTTATGATGCTCCTCATATAGGTAATTTTAGAGCCTTCCTTTTTTTTGATCTAATTAAGAAATATTTATGTTTTCTTGGATATGAAGTTACTCATGTTATGAATGTTACAGATGTTGATGACAAAATAATTAAACGCTGCAATGAGCATAAAGAAAATTTAAAAGACTTAACTTCAAAATTTGGAAAGATATTTGTTGAGGATGCTGAAAAACTTGGTATTGAGATTCCTGATTATCTACCTCATGCTACTGAACACATTCCTGAAATGATTAATTTAATTAAACTGTTAATAGAAAAAAAACATGCATATAAAACATCTAACGGTTCAGTTTTCTTTAGTATTAACTCATTTACTGATTATGGGAAATTATCTAAAATAGATGGAGAACAACTTGAAAGCACAAAGAGAGTTTCTGATGATGAATATGATAAAAGAAACCCTCAGGATTTTGCTCTCTGGAAAGCATGGAAATCTGAAGATGGTGATATTTTTTGGAATTCTCCTTGGGGTAATGGCCGACCAGGGTGGCACATAGAATGCTCAGCAATGTCAATTAAATATCTCGGTTATGAATTTGATTTACATTGTGGAGGCGTGGACCTTCAATTTCCACATCATGAAAATGAAATCGCTCAGAGTGTTTGTGCAACAGGAAAAAGATTTGCAAAGACTTGGCTCCATTGTGAACATTTGTTAGTCGATGGCTCAAAAATGAGTAAGTCTATGGGAAATTTTTATACTGTTAAAGATCTGTTTTCCAAAGGATATTCACCGAAAGCTATAAGATATCTTCTAACCTCCTCACATTATCGACAGAAAGTAGATTTAACGGATGAAAATTTGAAAGGAGCCGAGAAGGCTGTTCGAAGGCTTCAAGAATTTAATCGACGGCTATCAAATATTTCAGAAGGCAATCATGGAAGTATTGAAAATCCAGAAATTTCTGTTTTAGATCAATTTACTCTTTCAATGAATAATGATCTTAATATTTCTGAGGGATTAGCTGTTCTTTTTGATTGGGTAAGAACTATAAATAAAAAATTAGATTCTAAAAAAGTTTCAGCAAATGAGGCAGCTAATTCATTGGCTCTCTTACATAATTTTGATTCTATTCTTTGTTTTATTGATGATAGCAATCTTGAAATTAGCCCTCAAGAATCTGCGTTAATTAAAGAGAGAGAGATTGCTCGCAAAAATAAGAATTGGCTACGTTCAGATGAAATTAGAGATCACTTCCGGGGAAAAGGAATTGATTTAGTTGACACTCCTTCTGGAACTATTTTGAAGCATTTAAATGATACTTTGTAGCGTAGCTAAATAATTGGCCAATTTTCTTTCACAAAATTATTTGATATAAAAATAGCCTTAGGTAATTTTCGGGGCTATGCAAGATGTGTATCATCGAAGATTCTTTACCTCCAACTTCCCATCTGACGAGTTTCAGTCAATGGATCCATGTTCAAATTTCATGGTTCATGATTTCGCCACCGTAGCTCAGTTGGTAGAGCAGCTGATTTGTAATCAGCTGGTCGGGGGTTCAAGTCCCTCCGGTGGCTCATCTAGCTTACAATTGATTACTCTAGGGCGCTAGGGGAAGTAATAGGCTTAAATAGGAGTATGGTTTTGGGTCGAAATCCAGCAAGTCTGAATTGTAATAAAATTAATACGGTAATGAGCACCTCTCATGATTATCAGGGGAGATGGCAGAGTGGTCTAATGCACCAGACTGTAAATCTGGCGGCGAAAGCCTTCGGTGGTTCAAATCCATCTCTCCCCACAGCATATTTATCAGGCTTTGTAGGCAAGTGGAAAACCAATGGTAAAGAAAGATATGCGGTGGTAGCTCAGTTGGTAGAGCATCAGCCTTCCAAGCTGAGGGTCGCGGGTTCGAACCCCGTCCGCCGCTCGATTTCATTGGCATGCAGCTCTTGGGCAAAGAGATTTAAAATTGCCTACGTAGCTCAGTCGGTAGAGCACGTCCATGGTAAGGACGAGGTCACCGGTTCAAACCCGGTCGTAGGCTCAATGCCGATATGTCAACTAAAATAGGAGATATTTCTCATGGCAAAAGAGAAATTTGATAGAAGTAAGCCTCACCTTAACGTTGGTACTATAGGTCACGTTGACCATGGTAAGACAACCTTGACGGCTGCTATGACACTTGTTTTATCTCAACGCGGTTTAAGTGAAGTTCGTTCATTTGATAGTATAGATAATGCTCCTGAAGAGCGTGAGCGAGGTATTACTATTCAAACGGCCCATGTCGAATACGAGAGTGAGAATCGCCACTATGCTCATATTGATTGTCCTGGTCATGCTGATTATATCAAGAATATGATTACGGGGGCAGCTCAGATGGATGGTGGTATTTTAGTCGTTAGCGCTGCTGACGGTCCTATGCCTCAGACTCGCGAGCATGTTCTTCTGGCTCGTCAGGTCAATGTACCTGCTCTTGTTGTGTTTATGAATAAAACAGATCAGGTTGATGATCCTGAGTTGATCGAGCTTGTTGAGCTTGAGCTTAGAGAACTACTAAATGAATATGAGTTTCCGGGAGACGATATTCCAATTATAAAGGGAAGTGCATTAGGTGCATTAAATTCTCCTGGTGATGAAGGTGCTACCCAGTGTATTATGGATCTTGTAGCACAGATTGACAGCTATATTCCTGAACCAGAGCGTGATGTTGACAAGCCTTTTCTAATGCCAGTTGAAGACGTATTTAGTATTACAGGTCGCGGTACAGTTGGTACTGGACGTATAGAACGTGGCCAGGTCAAGGTTGGTGAAGAGGTTGATATTGTTGGTCTTGGCGCTGACAAAAAATCGGTTGTAACAGGTGTTGAGATGTTTCGCAAGGAGCTAGATGAAGGTCAGGCTGGTGACAATGCTGGATTATTATTACGAGGAGTTGATAAGGAGTGGTTGAAGCGTGGCATGGTATGTTCAAAGCCTGGATCGATTACGCCTCACACAAAATTTAAGGCTGAAGTATATGTATTGAAAAAAGAAGAAGGTGGAAGGCACACCCCATTTTTTAATGGATACCGACCACAGTTTTATTTTCGCACTACAGATGTAACAGGTGTAGCGGATCTTCCTGATGGTACAGAAATGGTAATGCCAGGTGACAATGTAACCATGGATGTTGAATTAATTGCACCAATTGCTATGGAAAAAGAGCTTCGTTTTGCCATTCGAGAGGGTGGTCGTACTGTTGGTGCTGGTGTAGTAACTGAAATTGTGGAGTAAATAATTGGGTGCAAACAGTAAAAGAGATCTATTGACTTTAGAATGTCCTGAGTGCCATAGACGTAATTATGCAATGTCTAAAAACAGGCGCCTGCATCCTGATAGAGTCTCCTATAAAAAGTATTGCCCTGGATGTAGGGCTCATACAGAGCATAAAGAGACAAAGTAGATGAATTATTTATTTCAAGTGATAATTGGATATCATCTTTCCTTAAAGCTCTTTTGGGAGAATATTAGGTGAGTAGCTCAACTGGTAGAGCACCGGTCTCCAAAACCGGGGGTTGCGGGTTCAAGTCCTGCCTCACCTGCTATTGAGATTAATATTTAGGTGTGATTAACAAGATCAAAAATTTTATCAATGGTGTTCAATTCGAAATGAATAAGGTATCTTGGCCTACATGGGATGAATTACGAGGTTCAACTATGGTTGTTCTTGGGCTTTCCTTAATACTCACTATATTTTTATTCTTTGTTGATTTTTTGCTTTCAAGAATTGTAAATGTGGTTTTATGATATGAACTGGTTTAGTGTTAGAGTTCTTTCTGGGAAAGAAAAAAAGATTCGAGATACTATGATAAGCGAGATAAATGTGGGTGCTGATAGCGGGAAAATTGATGAAGTGCTAGTTCCCTCAGAAAATGTTGTCGAGATGAAAAGTGGAAAAAAAGTTGTTAAAGATAGAGTTTTTTACCCTGGTTATGTTTTAGTTAAGATGGATATGGATAACGAAAGTCGTTATTATGTGGAAAATATTCCTGGTGTGATGAGTTTTGTTGGTCCTAATGGAGAGCCTGAGCCACTTCAATCTGAAGAAGTAAATCGAATTCTTGGAGAGGTAGAAGTTAAGGATGGTCAAGAAATAATGGCCACAAGGTTCCAGAAAAATGATGGTGTAAAAATTGTTGATGGTCCTTTCTTGGATTTTGAAGGATCAGTTATTGAAACAAATGAAGAAAAGCAAAAAGTAAAAGTGATGGTTTCTATTTTTGGCAGATCAACTCCTGTAGAACTTGATTATCTTCAAGTTGAGCATCTTAAGCATTCGGATAATTAATGGCAAAAAGAGTCTTAACAACCATAAAGCTTCAGGTGCCTGCTGGTCAAGCAAATCCAGCGCCTCCTGTAGGTCCGGCTCTTGGTCAACATGGTCTTAATATAATGGATTTTTGCAATATATTTAATGAGAGAACTAAAGATAATATGGGAACAATAATTCCTGTTGATATTACTGTTTTTGAGGACAGGTCATTTTCATTTGTAACCAAAACACCTCCAGCCGCTATTTTATTGAAAAAAGCTGCAAAATTGGATAAAGGTTCTGGTGAACCAAATAAAGTAAAAGTAGGCAAGGTTACTGAAAATGATTTGAGGAATATTGCTGAAGCAAAAATGGAAGATCTGAATGCTAATACTATTGAAGCAGCTATTGAGATGATTCGAGGCACAGCCCGGAGTATGGGGCTTGAGGTTTTATAGTTGATGAAGCATGGTAAGCGTTATAGAAAAACGTCTGAATCCCTTGATAGGATTAAAGATTATTCAATTGAAGATGCTATGGATTTAATAAAAAATGCTGACAGCACAAAATTTGATGAGACGATCGAAGTTGCTCTTAATCTTGGGGTTGATCCTCGTCATGCTGACCAAAACATTAGGGTTACAACCTCATTGCCTCATGGCAGTGGAAAGAAAGTGAGTGTCCTTGCTTTAGGTTCTGGGTCCGAATTAAAAGATGCTGAAGAAGCTGGTGCTGACTATTTTGGGGGTGATGAGCTTTTAAGTAAGCTTGAATCAGGTTGGGATGATATTGATGTTATTGTTGCCGTTCCTGAAATGATGCCAAAATTAGGTAAGCTGGGAAAAATCCTAGGTCCTAAAGGTTTAATGCCTAACCCAAAAAGTGGAACGGTAACTAAAAATCTTTCCGAAGCTATAAAAGAGATTAAGGCTGGTAGGGTTGAGCTTCGTGTTGACAAAAATGGGATTGTTCATGTTCCAATAGGAAAGAAATCATTCGATGTGGGAGATTTAGTTGTCAATTTCAAATCAGTTCTTTCGACTATAATCCGTGTAAAACCTCCATCAGTTAAGGGTACTTATCTAAAGAAAATAACGGTTTCTTCAACTATGGGTCCAGGTATAAAAATAGATGGAGCATTAGCCACATAAAATGCCAAATCAACATAACATTCAAATGGTAGAATTTTTTACCGACAAATTCCAAAAGGCTTCCGCGGTCTACTTTACAGATTATCTTGGGCTAGATGTTAAAGATATTACTGATTTAAGAAAAAGATTTACCGCTGATGGTATAGAGTTCCATGTTATTAAGAATACTCTTGCAAAGTTATCTGTTGGCAATGTTGGTATTCAGGGTTTAGATGAAGTATTTGATGGTCCAACAGCTGTTGCTTTTAGTTTTGAAGACCCAACTGTTCCTGCTCGCATTATTAAAGAATTCAAAAAAGATCATGATCTACCTGAAATGAAAGCGTTCGTCTTTGATGGAAAGGTTATGGATAAAGCCTCTTTTCATGCTATATCTAATTTACCTTCTAAAGAAGTATTGCTAACAAAACTTGTGAGTGGGCTTTCATCGCCTATGACAAAACTGGCATCAACTCTAAATGGGGCAATGTCTGATTTTGTAAATGTGTTGACAAACCTTAAAGAATCAAAAACAGAATAGTAAAAAGAGGGGAAATGAATAATGGCTGAAGTTTCACGTGCTGATGTGCTCAATTATCTTGAGAAGGCAAATATGCTTGAGGTCTCCGAGCTCATTGGTGAAATAGAAGAAAAGTTTGGCGTTACAGCAGCCACTCCCGTAGCTGCCGTAGCTGCTCCCGCTGGTGGTTCAGAAGCTTTACCTGAACAAGAAAAAGATAGTTTCGATATCGTTCTTGCTTCAGCTGGGGATAAGAAAATCCAGGTAATTAAAGTTGTAAGGACTATTACCGAGCTTGGCCTAAAAGAGGCTAAAGATCTTGTTGAAAGTGCACCTAAGCCAATTAAAGAAGGTGTCGCGAAAGCAGAGGCGGAAGAAATCAAAACTCAGCTTGAAGAAGCTGGTGCTACTGTGGAGTTAAAGTAAATTTTTTTCGTTTGAAATAATTGTTCAAATCTAATAATTCAATAAGGAGAGTGTAGTTTTGGCAGTAAACCAAGCTCAATCCAGATATTCCTTTTCTAGGGCTTCTTCAGCTGTTCCCATGCCTGATCTGCTTGGCGTTCAAGTAGATTCTTTTAGTAATTTTTTGCAGCTTGACGCTGCTGAAGATAGTCGCGAGGATCATGGTCTTCATGAAGTTTTAGCAAATATCTTTCCTATAGAGGATACTCATAAAAATTATATTCTTGAGTATAAAAGCTACTATTTCGGTTTGTCAAAATATAGTCCTGAGGAATGTATGGAGCGTGGAGTCACCTATGCTGTCCCACTTAAAGTTCGATTGATACTTCATATAACTGATGAGTTTGATCGATCTAAATATGCTCATTCTATAGAACAGGAAGTTTATTTTGGAAATATTCCATTTATGACTAAACGTGGCACATTTATAATCAATGGTGCTGAGCGTGTAATAGTTAGTCAATTACAACGTTCTCCAGGTGTGTTTTTCGATGAATATACTCATCCTAATGGAACTCGTTTATATCAGGGTAGAGTAATACCATTTCGGGGTTCGTGGATTGATTTTACGACCGATATTCAGGATTGTATATATGTAATTATTGATCGTCGAAGAAAATTTCCTGTTACAACTCTATTAAGGACTCTTGGCTTTTCAAGTGATGCAGATATTTTCAGAATATTTGGTTTCGTTCAGACTTTTAAGCTTAATAAACGTTCTTCTAAGAGTCTTATAGGAAAAGTTCTTATTGAAGATGTCTTCAATACAGAAACAGGAGAGATTTTAGCAGAAAGTCGTTCAGAACTTACTTCGGATGTTATAGATGTTCTTCTGGCGAGTAAAATTAAAGATGTAGATTGCGTATCTCCTCTGGATGAGCTTTCAGTTGAGTTGATTCTTAACACTATGCAAAAGGATCCATCACACAATACTGATGAAGCTTTGGTATTAATGTATAAGCACTTGCGTTCAGGCGAGCCACCAAATCTTGAAACTGCTCAAAAATTTATTGAAAGAATGTTTTTTAGTCCCAAGCGATATGATCTTGGAAGAGTCGGTCGGTATCGTTTAAACAAGCAATTTGACCTTGATGTTGATATTGAGCATACTGTTCTTACTACGGAAGATTTCACTCGAGTTATTCAGTATTTGATTGAGATGCGGAAGGGAGAACGAGGTCCAGATGATATTGATCACCTTGGAAATAGACGTATGAAAACTGTTGGTGAGCAATTGACAAATCAATTTTCAATTGCGTTTAGCAGAATGGCTAGGACAGTCAGAGAGCGTATGAATCTTAGGGAAGCTGAAAGCTTGACACCCCAGGATTTAATAAATTCAAGGATTTGTACTACAGTCATCAACACATTTTTTGGAACAAGCCAACTTAGTCAATTTATGGACCAAACAAATCCTCTTGCTGAAATAACGCATAAGCGGCGTGTCTCAGCTCTGGGCCCAGGTGGCCTTACTCGTGAGAGGGCTGGGTTTGAAGTTAGAGATGTCCATTATACTCACTATGGACGGCTTTGTCCGATTGAAACTCCTGAAGGTCCAAATATTGGTCTCATTTCATCTCTTGCTACTTATGCAAAAGTGAATGAGTTGGGATTTATAGAGGCACCTTATAGGGTTGTAAGTCCAAAAAATGGATCAGCTACAGTTTCGCAAAAAATTCAATATCTTTCAGCTGAAGACGAAGATCGATCAAAGATTGCTCAATCGCTTTATGATCTTGGTTCTAAAGGAGAAATTGAAGAGGAGCGCATTCGTATTCGAATTAGAGGTGACTTTCCTGTTGTTGATGCTAAAGAAGTTCAATTTATGGATGTGGCTCCACATCAAATTCTAAGTGTTGCTGCAACTCTTATTCCCTTTCTAGAGCATGACGATGCTAATAGAGCTCTTATGGGTTCGAATATGCAGAGGCAATCTGTGCCTTTAATAAATCCTGAGGCACCAATTGTTGGTACAGGAATGGAAAAATCCGTTGCTAAAGATTCGCGTACTTCTCTTTACTCTCCTATTGCAGGCGTGGTAGACTCTGTAGATGCCAATGAAGTAATCATCAGGACTGATAATATTCCTGAAGATTTAGCAGTTTCTGCTGAACAAAATCTAGTTAAACTGCCTTTTCTTAAATATTCGCGTACTAATCAAGACACTTGTATGAATCAAAGACCTGTAGTTAAGGGTGGTCAAAAAATCAAGAAGGGTGACCTTCTTGCAGATGGTCCATCTACTCAGAAGGGTGAACTTGCTTTAGGGCGTAATATAGTTGTGGCTTTCATGCCTTGGCGTGGATATAATTTCGAAGATGCTATTGTTATTAGTGAGCGGCTTGTAAAGCATGATCACTTTACTTCAACTCATATATCTGAAGTAGAGTTGGAAGTGCGAGACACTAAGCGCGGAGAAGAAGAATTGACCAGAGAAATTCCTAATGTTGGTGAAGATGCTACTAAAGATCTTGATGAAAATGGTATCGTTCGTCAGGGTGCAAAAGTTTCTTCTGGTGATATTCTAATTGGTAAAGTGACACCTAAAGGAGAAACAGATCCAACTCCAGAGGAGAAATTGTTAAGGGCAATTTTTGGTGAGAAAGCGGGTGATGTAAAAAATGCTTCAAAGAAAGCTTCTCCTGGTACAAATGGGGTGGTAATAAAAACCAAGCTTTTTGAGAGAAAAACCAAGCAATCACGAGCAGTGGAAAAGAAAAAAATTGAAACATTTCAAGATGAGACTCGTCGAATAAAGAAAAAACTAAAGAAATCTAGAGATGAGATGCTTCATCAGCTTATGCTAGACCAAAATAGTAATGGTCTAAGAGATATTGCGACAGGTAAGACTTTAATTAAGGCTTCTACAAAGTTAACCTCTAAGCGCTTAGATTCCCTTGATCCTGAAAGGATATCAAGAGATGAGCCTTGGGTCACTAATAAAAAAGTTTGGATACAAATTCAACAAGTATGGAATTCATTCGCAAGGGAATGGAGAGAAGCTGAAGAGCGACTAGAGAGACAGATATATAAACTGCAAGTTGGAGATGAGCTTCAGCCTGGTGTTTCCAAGCTGGCAAAGGTTTATATCGCAAATAAACGAAAGCTACAAGTTGGAGATAAGATGGCTGGAAGGCATGGGAATAAAGGTGTTGTCTCAACCATTGTGCCTGAGGAAGATATGCCGTTCCTTGATGATGGAACTCCTGTTGATGTAGTGTTAAATCCTCTAGGTGTTCCATCCCGGATGAACCTTGGTCAGTTATATGAGACGATGTTGGGTTGGGCAGGTCTTGAGCTTGGACTTCGTTATGAGACATCTCCTTTTGATGGTGCTTCTCCTGAGCAAGTTCAAGAAGAATTAAAAAAAGCTAAATTGCCCCTTACTGGGAAAGTGGATTTGCATGATGGTGTTTCAGGTGAGAAGTTTGATTATCCAGTGACCGTTGGTTGTATATACATGATGAAGCTTGCTCATATGGTGGATGACAAAATGCATGCGCGCGCTACTGGCCCCTATTCACTAATTACTCAACAGCCTCTTGGTGGTAAAGCTCAAGAAGGCGGGCAGCGTTTTGGTGAAATGGAGGTTTGGGCATTAGAAGCTTATGGTGCTAGCTATACTCTTAGAGAAATCCTTACTGGAAAATCTGATGATGTTGAGGGGCGTTCGAAAGTATATAATGCTATTGTGAAAGGTGATAATATCCCTGACTTTTCCATCCCAGAGTCTTTTAACGTATTAGTTAAAGAGCTTCAAGGGTTGGGCGTGGATATTCAATTGCATAACTAGGAAGGGGAACGAATTGGTCTATATTAAACCTCCAAAAAAAGACGTGTCCAGTAGTTTCAAATCTGTTTCAATTGGACTAATGTCTCCAGAAGATATTCTTAGAAGATCTTATGGTGAAATACTTAAGCCAGAAACAATTAATTATCGATCTTATAAACCAGAAAAGGACGGCCTTTTTTGCGAGAAGATTTTTGGGCCAGTTAAAGACTATGAATGTCATTGTGGGAAGTATAAAGGTATTAGATATCGCGGTATAATTTGTGATCGGTGTGGTGTGGAAGTAACTAGAAAAAAGGTTCGTCGAGAGAGGATGGGGCACATCACTCTTGCTGTTCCTGTAGTTCACATTTGGTATCTTCGCTCTGTGCCAGGAAAGTTAAATCACTTGATGGGTATAACAACAAGAGACCTTGAAAAAGTAATTTATTATGAATCATATATTATTATTAATCCAGGAGCCTCTGGTAAAAAGAGGATGGAGCTTCTTGATGAAACAGAATACCGTGAATTAGAGAGCAAATACGGGAAACATGCTGTTTCAGAAGAAGATCAGGATGAAGATAACTATTTTTATGCAACTATGGGTGGGTTGGCAGTAAGGGATGCTCTAAAATCGCTTGATATTATTACTACCATGAAAGAGTTAGAAGAGACAATTAAGACCTCCAAGTCTAAACAAAGAAAGGCTGATGCTTTAAAGCGTCTTAAAGTTGTTAAAGCATTTTATCCTTCTCCTATTAAAGTTCGAGTTAATAAGCCTGAATGGATGGTTGTCACTGTTCTCCCTGTAATTCCTCCTGAGCTTAGACCTTTGGTTCCTCTTGAAGGCGGTCGTTTTGCTGCTAGTGACCTTAATGATCTCTATCGGCGCGTTATTATCCGAAATAATCGTCTAAAGCAATTAATGGACATAAAAGCTCCAGATGTCATTCTTAGAAATGAGAAAAGGATGTTGCAAGAAGCGGTTGATACTTTATTTGATAATTCTCGTCGTGGCACAGCAGTTAGTAGTGGAACTAGGAGACCTTTGAAGAGTCTTAGTGATATGCTAAGAGGTAAACAGGGTCGTTTTCGTCAAAATCTTCTTGGTAAACGCGTAGACTATTCTGGCCGTTCTGTCATTGTTGTTGGACCTGAGTTGAGACTTCATGAATGTGGTCTTCCAAAGGATATGGCAACAGAATTATTCATGCCTCAAATTATTCATGAGTTGATTGCAAGAGGGATTGCTAATACGCCTAGAAGTGCAAAACTTATGGTTCAAGAAAAAGTTCCAGAAGTTTATGAGGTACTAGAGTACGTTGTTCGTGATCATCCTGTTTTACTAAACAGAGCACCAACTTTGCACCGTCTTGGAATTCAAGCTTTCCAGCCAGTTTTAGTTGATGGGAAGGCCATACAAATACATCCGCTTGTTTGTTCGGCTTTCAACGCAGACTTTGATGGTGACCAAATGGCTGTGCATGTACCTCTTTCAGTTGAAGCTCAGATGGAATCACGAATGCTTATGCTTGCAAGTCACAATATTCTACACCCTGCCCATGGTTATCCATTGGCGATACCTTCTCAAGACATGGTTCTCGGTGCTTATTATCTTACTAAAGTTAAAGAAGGAGATCTAGGAGAAGGTCGACAGTTTTCCAGTCTTAACGAAGTAGTGATGGCTTATGAAAATAAGTCTGTTGGGCTTCATGCAGTTATTGATGTCCGTCACAATGGAAACTGGCAGAAAAAGACTACAGTTGGGCGTGCTATTTTCAATTCAATTGTTCCTGAAGAATTAAATTTTATTGATGAGTTATTAAACAAGAAAAAGATTGAAAATATTATTTACAAAGCCTATTTAGCTGTTAGCAACAATAAAACAGTTAAGTTTTTAGATGATCTAAAAAGCCTTGGCTTCAAGTTTGCAACTCAAAGTGGTGTCTCTATTGCTATTGATGATGTGCTTATTCCTGAAGAAAAGAATGAAATTATTGCAAAGGCTGATAAGGAGGTAGGTTCTATTCAGCATAAATTTTCTTCACAAATTCTAACAGAAGGTGAGAGATATAATAAAGTTATTGATGTTTGGACTCATGCCACTAATGATACTTCAGCAAGTATGATGAGGCATTTAGCTGTTGATAAAAAAGGCTTTAACCCGGTTTTCATAATGGCTGATTCGGGTGCTAGAGGAAGTCAGGATCAGATTAAGCAGTTGGCTGGTATGCGTGGATTGATGGCAAAGCCTAAGAAGTCTATGACTGGTAGTAAGGGTGAGATTATAGAAAATCCGATTACATCAAACTTTCGTGAGGGTTTATCAGTGCTAGAATACTTCATTTCTACTCATGGCGCAAGAAAAGGTCTTGCTGATACGGCATTAAAAACTGCTGACGCCGGTTATCTTACTCGCCGTCTTGTTGATGTTGCGCAGGATGTTGTAATTATGGAACAGGATTGTGGTACAATTAATGGAGTATGGGTTAGCGATCTAAAAGAGGGTGAAGAAATTATAGAGCCAATTAGTGAGCGTATTCGTGGTCGAGTGATTCAAGAAGATGTTTATGTTGAAGGGGAGCTTACACTTAAGTCAGGTACTCAAATAGATAACGCTATTTCTGATTCATTTAATAACTACGAAGTAGATAGAGTTTTCATAAGATCGGTTCTTACTTGCGAAGCTCTTCGCGGAGTTTGTGTAAAATGTTATGGAACTGATTTGAATACGAATAATCCTGTCGCTATGGGCTCATCAGTTGGAATTGTGGCAGCGCAAAGTATTGGTGAACCTGGAACTCAGCTTACTCTTCGGACATTTCATATTGGCGGAACCGCTTCTCGGATTATTGAAGAGTCTGAAATGAAGTCTAAACGTGATGGAGTCGTTGAATTCTCTGAGAATCTTGAGTTTGCCGAAATTGTAGACTCTGATGAAGGATCTGGTTTATCGATAAAGCGTGTGTTGGTTCGAAATTCTTCGATTAAAATTGTTGATTCTAAAGGAGGCATTTCTGTTTACAATGTTCCTTATGGTTCTACGCTTGAAGTTGAAAATGGAAGAAAGATTAAGGCTGGCCGAATACTTTTTACCTGGGATCCATATACAGATGTAATTCTAGCACGACATTCAGGCACAGTTAATTTCATTGATATGGTTGAAGGAGAAACGTATCATGAGGAAGCTGTTGAAGGTGGTAAAAAACAACTTGTTACGATTGAAGCTAAGAATAGGCGTCTTTCCCCACATCTTGATATTCTAGATAATTCTGGTAATACAATTGCTGGAGGAACAATCCTTCCTGTTAAAGCTGTTTTGATTATTAGGGATGGGCAAAAAGTAAAATCAGGAGAGGTTCTTGTAAAGATTGCTAAAGATATTGGTAAAACACGAGATATTACGGGAGGTTTGCCTAGAGTTGCTGAATTATTTGAGGCTAGGAAACCCAGTGCGCCGGCAGTTGTTACGGAGATTGATGGTTTAGTAAAATTCGGAGAGGTTAAGCGTGGTATTAGGGAAATAATAGTTGAGGGTGCTCATGACATTTCGAAAAAATATAAAGTTCCTTATGGTAGGCATGTCATCGTTCATGAGAATGATCGAGTAGGTGCTGGAGATAGACTTTGTGAGGGAGCAATTTCACCTGAAGATATTCTAAATATTCTTGGAGCAGAAAGAGTTCAAGAGTATTTAGTTAATGAGATTCAAGAAGTTTATAGGTTGCAGGGAGTTCGGATCAATGATAAGCATATTGAAGTAATTGTCCGGCAAATGATGCAGAAGGTTGAACTTGAGGACGCTGGTGATAGTATGTTTTTAGCTGCAGATAGAGTTAATCGCACTGAGCTAAACAGGGAAAATGATAGGGTCTTGAAGTCTGGTGTAATTACTGACCCTGGTGGTTCATCTTTCTTGGAAGGTGATTTAATTGGTAAGTCGGAGCAATTAGAACTAAATAAACAGTTGAAAGAAGAAGGAAAGGCTGTGATAAAGACACGTAAAGCTCAAGCTGCAACATCGCATCCTCTTCTGCTTGGAATTACCCGTGCTTCTTTAAATACTGAAAGTTTTATTTCCGCTGCTTCTTTTCAAGAAACGACTCGTGTTCTTACTGACGCTTCTACCGAAGGTAGGTCCGACCGTCTTCTTGGTCTAAAAGAGAATGTTATACTTGGTCGTTTAATTCCTGCTGGTACGGGTTTTAAAGACGCAAAGGATCCACTTGTCAAGAAAATTTCCAATGAGCCAGAAGAGGTTGAGCCTTCTGATTCTGAGGAATTAGTTGAAGAAAAAAAAGAAATTTAGGAGTTAAATGTGCCTACAGTTAATCAATTAGTTCGAAAAGGAAGAAAGCGTATTGCGAATACTACAAATACGCCAGCTTTGCAACATAATCCTCAAAAGCGAGGTGTTTGCACACGGGTATATACAACTACACCTAAAAAACCAAACTCAGCACTTAGAAAAGTGGCAAAGGTTCGATTGACTAATGGTATAGAGGTTATTGCTTATATACCTGGTGAAGGACATAATTTGCAAGAGCATTCGCTTGTGTTAATTGAAGGTGGGCGTGTAAAGGACTTGCCGGGTGTTCGCTATCATATTGTTCGGGGGACTATGGATACAGCGGGAGTTGACGATAGAACTACTAGTAGATCGCGTTATGGTACTAAGAGACCGAGGTCTTAGATGAGGCGACGTCGTCCAGAAAAAAGAGAGATTTTGCCCGACCCTATTTTTGGCGAAATAATTGTTCAAAAATTTATTAACAATCTGATGGAAAGAGGGAAAAAAGGAGTGGCTGAGCGGATTTTTTATGGTGCATTAGAAATTATATCTTCTAAAACTAAAGGTGATTCATTGGAAATGTTTAAAAAAGCTATTGGAAACGTGAAGCCTCTTATTGAGGTTAAGAGCCGTCGAATTGGTGGCGCAACTTATCAAGTTCCAATTCAAGTTCCACCTCAACGTGGGTTTGCTTTAGCGACTCGATGGTTAATTGTCAATGCAAAAGGACGCAAAGGTAGAAGTATGGCTGAAAGACTTGCTGGAGAGTTTATTGATGCCGCCAATGAAGAAGGTGGTGCTGTGAAAAAAAAGGAAGATACGCATCGTATGGCTGAGGCAAATAAAGCTTTTGCTCATTATCGTTAAAACATGAAAAATATTTCATTAAATAAAGTTAGAAATATTGGAATTCTTGCACATATTGATGCTGGAAAAACCACTACTACGGAACGCATCCTTTATTATACTGGAAGAGTTCATAGGATGGGAGAGGTTCATGAGGGCGCTGCTACAATGGATTGGATGCAACAAGAGAAAGAGCGAGGCATTACAATTACATCGGCGGCTACTACCACCTTTTGGGATGACCATAGAATTAATATTATTGACACCCCTGGTCATATTGATTTTACAGCTGAAGTTGAACGATCGCTTAGGGTCCTTGATGGTGCCGTTGTAGTTTTTTGTGCTGTAGGTGGTGTAGAGCCTCAGAGTGAGACTGTATGGCGTCAGGCCAATAAGTACAAAGTTCCACGCATAGCCTTTTGTAAATAAAATGGATAGAATGGGTGCAGACTTTGATAATGTTTTAGTTATGATGAAGGATCGTTTATCTGCAAATCCTTTGCCTATTACTATTCCAATTGGATCTGGAGAGCTTTTCAATGGCATAATTGATTTGATGGATATGAAAGCCATCGTTTATAATGAAAGCTCTTCCGGTGCTCATTTTGATTTTATTGAAATTCCTAGTGATATGAAAGAGGCATCCGAAAACGCGAGGCATCATCTTGTTGAGGAGTGTGCCGCTTATGATGAGCAACTTCTTGAAAAGTATTTATCTGAGGAAGAAATAACTCATGATGAAATAAAAAGAGCTTTAAGGAAAGGGTGTCTAGATAATGCATTTATTCCAGTTATTTGTGGTTCTGCTTTTAAGAATAAGGGTATTCAGAGAGTCCTTGATTCTGTGGTAGATCTTTTGCCTTCTCCTTTAGATATTTCAGAGGTTATTGGTCATGTGCCTGAAGATTCTGACGTTCTTATTAGTCGTGCTCCAACTAATGATGATCCTTTTAGTGCTCTTGCCTCTTAAAATCATGACTGATCCTTATGTCGGAAGGTTAACATTTTTTAGAGTATACTCTGGTGAGATAGAAACAGGCGCTACTGTTTTGAATACTGGTACCCTGGGAAAAAAGAACGTATTGGTAGGCTTCTTCTTATGCATGCAGATAAACGTGAAGAACGTAAGAAAGTTGCGGCTGGAGAAATAGCGGCTGCAGTTGGTCTAAAGCAAACTCGAACGGGTCATACACTAGCAGATCCAAAAGCTCCAATTGTTCTTGAAGAAATGGAATTTCAAAAGCCTGTAATCTCTGTTGCCATTGAGGCTTCAAGTAAGGCTGAACAAGAGAATCTTTCTGAATCTCTGGCTAAGCTTTCTGATGAAGATCCAACTTTTCGAGTTAGCAGTGATGAAGATACAGGTCAAACAGTTATTTCTGGAATGGGTGAATTGCATTTAGAGATCCTGGTAGATCGCTTAAAACGCGAGTTTAATGTTAACGCTAATGTTGGTAGGCCTCAAGTGGCTTATCGGGAGACTATTTCAGGTGGCTCTGAAGCTGAAGGTAAGTTCATAAGACAGTCGGGAGGGCGTGGGCAATATGGTCATGTTAAAATAAAAATTGAACCTAATGAGGCCGGCAAAGGCTATCATTTTGAAAGTAAAATTGTTGGTGGTGCTGTTCCAAAAGATTATTTCAATGCTGTTAGCCAAGGTATTGAAGAAGCTCTTCGTAATGGTATCCTTGCTGGTTATCCTATGGAGGATGTTAGAGTAGAGTTATTTGATGGCTCTTATCATGCTGTTGATTCTTCAGAAATGGCTTTTAAAATTGCTGGATCAATGGCAATTAAAGAAGCTTGCAAACGTGCAAAGCCAGTATTGCTTGAACCTGTAATGAAAGTTGAAGTGGTTTTGCCTGAACAATATTTAGGTGATGTGATGGGAGACCTTACATCACGTAGAAGTGAAATTCAGGGGACAGATCACAGGAAAGATGCGGTAGTAATTAAAGCGGTCACTCCTCTTTCTGAAATGTTTGGATATGCGACTTCTCTACGCTCTATGACTCAGGGAAGGGCCGTTTTTTCTATGGAGTTTGATAATTATAAAAAAGCACCTAAGTCTGTTACTGAAAAAATAATTGAAAAATCCGGTCTTGTATCAGAGCCGGCATAAAATAGGAGATATTTCTCATGGCAAAAGAGAAATTTGATAGAAGTAAGCCTCACCTTAACGTTGGTACTATAGGTCACGTTGACCATGGTAAGACAACCTTGACGGCTGCTATGACACTTGTTTTATCTCAACGCGGTTTAAGTGAAGTTCGTTCATTTGATAGTATAGATAATGCTCCTGAAGAGCGTGAGC
The DNA here is from genome assembly GCA_045569115.1 of Fidelibacterota bacterium. Classification (GTDB taxonomy): domain Bacteria; phylum Fidelibacterota; class Marinisomatia; order Marinisomatales; family S15-B10; genus S15-B10. Next base: position 27,087 of record JBJKZS010000001.1, read on the forward strand.
GAGGTATTACTATTCAAACGGCCCATGTCGAATACGAGAGTGAGAATCGCCACTATGCTCATATTGATTGTCCTGGTCATGCTGATTATATCAAGAATATGATTACGGGGGCAGCTCAGATGGATGGTGGTATTTTAGTCGTTAGCGCTGCTGACGGTCCTATGCCTCAGACTCGCGAGCATGTTCTTCTGGCTCGTCAGGTCAATGTACCTGCTCTTGTTGTGTTTATGAATAAAACAGATCAGGTTGATGATCCTGAGTTGATCGAGCTTGTTGAGCTTGAGCTTAGAGAACTACTAAATGAATATGAGTTTCCGGGAGACGATATTCCAATTATAAAGGGAAGTGCATTAGGTGCATTAAATTCTCCTGGTGATGAAGGTGCTACCCAGTGTATTATGGATCTTGTAGCACAGATTGACAGCTATATTCCTGAACCAGAGCGTGATGTTGACAAGCCTTTTCTAATGCCAGTTGAAGACGTATTTAGTATTACAGGTCGCGGTACAGTTGGTACTGGACGTATAGAACGTGGCCAGGTCAAGGTTGGTGAAGAGGTTGATATTGTTGGTCTTGGCGCTGACAAAAAATCGGTTGTAACAGGTGTTGAGATGTTTCGCAAGGAGCTAGATGAAGGTCAGGCTGGTGACAATGCTGGATTATTATTACGAGGAGTTGATAAGGAGTGGTTGAAGCGTGGCATGGTATGTTCAAAGCCTGGATCGATTACGCCTCACACAAAATTTAAGGCTGAAGTATATGTATTGAAAAAAGAAGAAGGTGGAAGGCACACCCCATTTTTTAATGGATACCGACCACAGTTTTATTTTCGCACTACAGATGTAACAGGTGTAGCGGATCTTCCTGATGGTACAGAAATGGTAATGCCAGGTGACAATGTAACCATGGATGTTGAATTAATTGCACCAATTGCTATGGAAAAAGAGCTTCGTTTTGCCATTCGAGAGGGTGGTCGTACTGTTGGTGCTGGTGTAGTAACTGAAATTGTGGAGTAAATAATTGGCAGCTCAAATACTTAGAATTAGGCTAAAAGCCTACGATCATAAGCTTATCGATAAATCGACAGAAAAGATTGTAAAGACGGTTAAGCAAACCGGTGCAATCCTTTCGGGCCCAATCCCATTGCCTACGAAACGTACTATATATACTGTTCTTAGGTCTCCTCATGTTAACAAGAAATCGCGGGAGCAATTTCAAACAAAAACTCATAAAAGATTAATTGAGATTCTTAATGCTTCGCCTAAAACCGTAGATGCATTAATGAAGCTAGACCTTTCTGCTGGGGTTGATATTGAGATAAAGGCATAGTTCTATGGCTGGAATTATAGGAAAAAAAATTGGAATGACTCGTTTGTTTGGCGTTAATGGTGATAGTCATGCTGTTACCATTCTTGAGGCTGGACCATGTGTAATTACTCAAATTAAGACGGAAGCCACAGATGGTTATTCTGCCATACAAGTTGGGTTTGGAGCCCTTGCTGATAAAAAAGTGACTAAGCCATCTAGGGGTCATTTTAATAAATCAAGTTCAACTCCTAAGCGTCATTTAGTTGAATTCCCAACATTAAGTTATTCAGACCAACCTAAACTAGGTGATAAAGTAACTGTATCAATTTTTGGAGAAGGTGACAGGGTTACCGTTAAGGGGATTTCAAAAGGCAAAGGATTCTCTGGCGTGGTTAAACGGCATGGTTTTGGTGGGGGTAGAAAAACTCATGGTCAATCGGATAGGTTAAGAGCTCCAGGTTCTATTGGACAGGCTTCAGACCCCTCCCGTGTTTGGCCTGGGACAAAAATGCCTGGGCAATATGGAAATAAAACTGCTGTCGTAAAAAATTTACAAGTTATTAGAATAGATCTTGATAATCATTATTTATTCCTTAAAGGTTCGGTGCCCGGGGCAAGGAACTCATTAGTTATGGTGACGAAATGAACTTTCAGGTATATAATTCTAGTGGCGAAGTGATTTCAAAAGTTAAGGTAGCTGATTCAGTTTTTAAGATTAAGCCTAATCAAGATGTCGTTTTCCGTGCTGTTATGTCCGAGATGACTAACTCTCGCCAAGGTACTCATTCAACTAAAACCCGGTCCGATGTACGTGGAGGAGGACGCAAACCTTGGCGTCAAAAAGGGCGAGGTGTTGCCCGAGCTGGAACCATCCGTTCACCTCTTTGGAGAAGTGGAGGGGTTACTCATGGACCTAAACCAAAAGATTATAATTACAAACTTCCTAAGAAGATGAAAAAAATAGCGAAGCGCAGCGTGCTATCTCAACGTGCTGGCGATAAGGAAATTCTAGTTATTGATGAGATTTCTATTGACTCTCCAAAGACAAAAGCCTTCCTTGCTTTGCTTGATAGTCTTGGAGTTTCAGATAAGAAGATTGTTTTTTTGCTTGATTCTAGCAATAAAAATGTGTTTTTGTCTGGGAGAAACTTGCCAAATGTAAAAATTATGGATGCAATAAATGCTTCGACATATGACCTTTTGGATGCTGAATTGCTTGTTTTTGAAAAGAGCGGTTTAAAAAAAATAGAGGATCAGTTAGCGTTGAATTAATATGTATAAGAATAGACAAATATTATTGCGCCCTATACTAACAGAGAAGATAAATAAACTCGAAGATGATAAAAACGTCTACGCTTTTGAAGTTAATTCTAAAGCAAATAAGATAGAGATTAAAGAAGCTGTTGAGGAAAAATTTGATGTTAAGGTCAATAAGGTGCGCACCATGAATTTTTTTGGTAAAAGCAAACAGATGACTGTGAGGAGTGGTGGTAGGTCTATACGTACAGCTGGTAAGCGATCTAACTGGAAAAAAGCCCTAGTTACTCTTAGAAAAGAATATTCTATTGATCTCTATGGAATTGGAGAGGAATCATAATTATGCCTGTTAAGATTGTGAAGCCTACGACTCCTGGTCAGCGTCAAAAATCTATCTCAACTTTTGAGGATATAACTAAGGATAAACCTGAAAAGACTTTAGTTAGGCCTTTAAAAAAGAGTGGTGGAAGAAACAATAAAGGTCGAATTACTAGTCGTCGAAGAGGTGGTGGACATAAACGCCAATATAGAATCATTGATTTCAAAAGAGATAAATTTGATATTCCAGCAAAAGTTGCTTCAATTGAATATGATCCAAATAGGTCTTCAAGGATTGCCTTGTTACATTATGTTGATGGTGAGAAGCGATATATCATTTCTCCTTATGGAATAAAGATTGGTGATGAGATTATGTCTTCTAAAAAGAAGGCACCTCTCAAAATTGGAAATAGTTTGCCATTGTCTGAAATTCCTTCTGGTCTTTTTGTTCACAATATAGAACTTGTGCATGGTAAAGGGGCTCAAATAGTTAGAAGTGCTGGTGTTGGTGCTCAAGTATTAGCTAAGGATGCTGGTATGGTAACGTTGAAACTTCCTTCAGGAGAAGTTAGGGTTTTTGACCAACGTTGCATGGCTACTATTGGTGAAGTAGGCAACAAGAGTCATGAAATGATTAAGATTGGGAAGGCAGGTCGTTCAAGGTGGCTGGGAAGGCGACCAAAAGTACGTGGTGTTGCAATGAATCCTGTTGATCATCCAATGGGTGGTGGTGAAGGTAAATCCTCTGGTGGGAGACATCCAACAACACCTTGGGGTAAGCCAACCAAAGGTTATAAAACTAGGCAGAAGAGAAAAGATTCAGATAGGTTTATTACAAAGAGGAGAAAATAGTTTTGGCCCGATCGGTAAAAAAAGGTCCATATATTGATGAAAAACTACTAAAAAAAGTTTCATTAATGGCGAAAGAAAAAAAGAAAAAAGTAATAAAAACATGGTCGCGTCGTTCGGTTATTGCCCCTGAATTTGTAGGACATACATTGGCAATTCATAATGGGAAACAGTTTATTCCTGTTTTTATATCAGAAAATATGGTTGGTCATAAGCTAGGTGAATTCGCACCGACTCGAACGTTCAGAGTTCATTCTGGAGATAGGAGATAATAGAATGGATGCGGTAGCTAAGTCAAAATTTGTAAAGCAGTCGGCAAAAAAAGTTAGAAAAACACTTGGATTGATTAGAGGTCAAGGTGTGGAAGCTGCTCTAAATATTTTACATTTTGCTCCCCAGAAATCATCAAGTATTATTGAAAAAACAATTCATTCTGCAGTTTCGAATTATATTCAATCCTACTCTTCAGATAATCCAGATACAAACGATTTGTTTGTGAAGGAGGCTTTTGTAGATGAAGGGCCAACTATGCGACGCTTTAGGCCCGCTTCCATGGGAAGAGCATCACGTATAAGAAAGCGTTCTAGTCATATCACTGTAGTCGTATCTACAAAAAATTAAGGGAGCTGATTTGGGACAGAAAACACATCCGACGGGATTTCGATTAGGTATCAACAAACCTTGGTCTTCTAACTGGTTTGGTGGAAAGAATTATTCAAATTACGTTTCAGAAGACATTATGCTTAGGCGTTATGTTAATCAACGTCTTCCAAATGCTGGAATATCAAGTATTGATATTGATCGTACATCAAAAAAATTAACTGTTACAATTAATACTTCTAGGCCAGGCATAGTTATTGGTAAAGGGGGTAAGGACGTAGATAAGCTTAGAGAAGAAATCAAGCTTTTGGCTACTAGAGATTCACAAACAAAAATGGATACACAGGTTAATGTGTCTGAGATTAAAAGGCCTGAAATGAATGCAAAGCTAGTTGGTGAGAATATTAGCCAGCAGTTAGTAAAAAAGATTAATTATCGTAGGGCGGTAAAAAAAGCTATTCAGTCTACAATGAGAATGGGTGCCGATGGTGTTAGGATTAGGGTTGCTGGTAGATTAGGTGGTGCTGATATTGCCCGACAGGAAACCTTTAGAGAAGGCCGTGTACCATTGCAAACTCTTCGTTCTGATATTGATTTTGCAATTACTGAAGCAAGAACAACTTATGGTATAATTGGTGTGAAGGTATGGATTTGTAATGGGGAGGTTGGTGGTTAATGCCCTTGGAACCAAAAAAAGTTAAATGGCGTCGCCAACATCGTGGTCGTCGTCGTGGTATGGCTACTCGAGGTAGTCATGTTTCATTTGGTAGCTTTGGTTTAAAAACCGTTGAAGCGGGGTGGGTAACAGCTAGGCAAATTGAGTCAGCTCGTATCGCTATAATTCGTCAAATTAGAAAACATGGTAGAATGTGGATAAGAATTTTTCCAGATAAACCAATAACAAAAAAGCCAGCTGAGGTAAGAATGGGTAAAGGAAAAGGAGCTCCTGATCAATGGGTGTCTGTTGTACGGCCTGGGAGGATTTTGTTTGAGGTAGAAGGTGTTGATAAGGAGCTTGCTGCTGAAGCGTTTCGTTTGGCCGGTCATAAGCTACCTGTTAAGACTAAACTCGTTGGTAGACGAGATTTTTCTGGTTAACAAACTCTTGGGATAAATGAAAAGCAAAGAATTACAAGAATTGTCTTTAGATGAGTTGCAGTCACGATTGCTTGAGAATAATAAAGAAATTGAAGATCTTAGATTTCTAAAAGCTCTTCAGCAGTTAGAAAATCCTTTACAATTGCGAGCACTAAGGAAAGAAATAGCTCAAATAAAGACAGTTCTAAGAGAATATGAATTGAATATTAGGGTAAGAGAAACATAAAAATGGAACAGAGAGATAAGAATAAAAGACGGGTTTTAAGTGGCGTAGTCGTAAGTGATAGAATGAATAAAACTGTGCGTGTAGAAGTTAAAAGGCGTGTAAAGCATCCAATGTATAAAAAATATATTACCAAGAAGAATAAGTTCAGTGCAGATTCAGGTAAACATGAATGTACGTTAGGAGACAAAGTGAAAATTATTGCTTCACGTCCTTTGAGTAAAACTAAACGTTGGCGAGTTATGGAAATTCTTGAAAAAGGAATTGTGACTTAAAAAATATTTGATCCATATAGGACTGAAGTATGATTCAATCAGAAACAAAATTAAAAGTTGCGGATAACACAGGAGCAAAAGAATTGCTTTGCTTTAAAGTGCTTGGTGGATCCAAGCGGAAGTATGCTTCTGTTGGTGATGTTGTTGTTGTTTCAGTTAAACAAGCAATTCCCGGAGGTATGGTTAAAAAAGGTGAAACCTCGCGTGCTGTTATTGTGAGGACACGAAAAGAAGTAAGAAGGCAGGATGGTTCATATGTTAGATTTGATGATAATGCTGCGGTTTTGTTAACTGGTGCTGAAGAACCCCGTGGGACAAGAATTTTTGGACCTGTTGCTAGAGAACTTAGAGAGCGCGGTTTTATGAGGATAGTTTCAATGGCGCCGGAGGTGATTTAGTGAGAATAAAAACAGGAGACACAGTCGAAGTTATAACTGGTGATGATTCCGGTAAACAAGGTAAAGTCTTGAGCGTAAACCCGAAAAGAATGCAAGTAATTGTTGAAGGTATAAATTTTATGAAACGACATTCAAAACCCACTCAACAAAATCCTCAAGGCGGTATAATTGAAAGAGAAGCACCAATTCATATTTCTAATTTGATGATTATTTCTGGTGGCGGAAAGACTCGATTTGGTCATAGACTCTTAGATAATGGTCGAAGAATAAGGGTGTCTCTTAAAACAGGTGAAGATATTGATTCATAAGGATTGAAATTGGAAAAATCCGAGAAAAATAATTTAGAAGAAAAAGCTAAGTCTAAATCGACATCGAAGTCTAAATCGACATCGAAGTCTAAATCGACATCGAAATCTAAATCGACATCAAAGTCTAAATCAACTAAGGCTATCTCCAAGAAAAACTCTAAAAAGTCAATTAGCAGTGTTAGTAAAGAGAAAAAGAGTTCAAAGATTTATCAACCTAATTTACTTGCTTCTTATAATGAGAAAGTTATGTTACCTCTTCAAAAACAGCTAAGCCGAAAAAATTTGTATGAAGTTCCTAGCTTGCTAAAGATTTCATTAAATATTGGAATAGGAAATGCTCGTGAGGAAAAAAATGCGCTTGATCACGCAATCTCAGATTTGACGACAATAACGGGTCAGCAAGCTGTTGTAACTAGAGCAAAGAAAGCAATTTCTAACTTTAAGCTACGTGTAGGAGACCCTGTTGGTGCAAGAGTGACATTGCGTAGATGGCATATGTTTGAATTTCTTGAAAGACTTATTAATATTGCACTCCCTCGAGTAAGGGACTTCTCAGGACTTTCGGCAAAATCCTTTGATGGTAGAGGTAATTATAGTTTTGGAATTCAAGAACAAATTGTATTTCCTGAAATTGATTATGATAAAATTGATAAAATACGTGGATTAGATGTTACAATAACTACAAGTGCAAGTTCAGATGAAGAAGCCTATTCTCTTCTGAAAATATTGGGATTTCCATTTCGTCTTGAAAACCGTTTTGAACGTTTATCAGAATTAAACAGTGCTGAAAAAACAGTAGAGGAAACTAATGGCTAAGAAGTCACTTATTTTTAAATCGAAAAAGAAACCTAAATTTCAAGTTAGAGAATATCATCGTTGTTCAAAATGTGGTCGATCGCGAGCATTTTTGAGAAAATTTGGATTATGCCGTCTTTGCTTTCGAGAATTAGCCTTGAAAGGCGAGATTCCCGGTGTAACAAAGGCAAGTTGGTAATAAGGAGTTAATTGAAGTGAGTATGACTGATCCGGTGGCTGATTTACTGACGAGAATTCGAAATGGTCTTAGGGCTGGTAAGCGTTGGGTTGATGTTCCTTCCTCAAATTTAAAAAAGAGGATTCTTTTTATTCTTAAAGAGGAGCATTATATAACTGATTTTATAGTTATTAATCATCCATTAAAAAAAGAGTTACGTATTTTTTTGAAATATGATAGAGATGGTGGTCCAGTAATTCAAAATATCACTAGAGGAAGCAAACCAGGTCGAAGGGTTTATGTTGGGGCAAATGAAATCCCAAGAATTCTTGATGGTCTTGGCATAGCTATTTTAACCACATCTAAGGGTGTTATTTCAAATAAGGTTGCGAAAAAACTAAAAATTGGTGGTGAACTGCTCTGCAGTGTTTGGTAATAAAATGTCACGAATAGGTAAACAACCCATACAGCTACCGGATGGAGTCAAGTTTTCTCAAGAGAATGGTCTCGTATCAATTATTGGCCCTAAAGGGAACCTTCTTTTAGAGCCACATCCTGATATCATAGTCAAAGATGATAATGGTAGTATAGTTGTTAATAGACCATCTGACAATGCTTCACATAGGGCATTACATGGTACTACCAGAGCAATTCTTGCGAATATGGTTCGTGGTGTTTCGGAGGGTTTTAATAAAAATTTGGAGATCATTGGAGTAGGTTTCAATGCGAAAATAGAAGGAAAGCGTTTAAAACTTTCTTTGGGTTTTTCTCATGACATTTATTTTGACCCACCTGAAGGTGTTGATATAAAGACTGGAAAAGGGTCAATATCTATATCGGGAATAGATAAACAACTAGTTGGTCAAGTAGCAGCAAAAATAAGATCATTTCGTCCTCCAGAACCATATAAAGGAAAAGGTGTTCGTTACTCTGGGGAATATGTAAAAATTAAAAAGGGTAAAACAGTAGGCGAATAAATTTTATGAAAAAACATTTAGTTAAATCCAAAAGAAGAGAAAGACGGCGTAGGCGTAGTAAAGGTAATACATTAGGAACAAAGTTAAGACCAAGGCTTGTTGTTTATCGCAGTCTTTCACATATATATGCTCAACTTATTGATGATATTGAAAGAAAAACTCTAGTTGCAGCTTCCTCAACTGAAAAAGATTTTATTGGCTCGAAAAAAGGGACAAAGACAGAATTGAGTACAGAGCTTGGAAAAGAACTTGCGGGCAGAGCAAAAAAGATTAAAGTATCGAAAGTAGTTTTTGATCGTAATGGGTTCCTATATCATGGTCGTGTCAAGGCTTTTGCTGATGGTGCCAGAGAAGGAGGATTAGAATTTTGAGTAGTATTAGTCCAACAGAACTTGAATTAAATGAAGAAACTGTTGTTAAAGTAAATAGAGTTGCAAAGGTTGTTTCTGGCGGGCGAAGGTTTCGGTTTAGTGCTCTAGTTGCTATTGGTGATTCTCATGGCCATGTTGGTCTTGGTTATGGCAAGGCAAACGAGGTGATTTCGGCAATTTCAAAATCAAAGGAAAATGCAAAGAAAAACATGTTCCGAGTACCAATAATTAATGGAACTATTCCTCATAGAATAGTTGGTAAATTCGGTGCTGCTAAAGTTATGCTTAAGCCTGCATCTCAGGGTACTGGTATCATCGCTGGAGGTGCTGTTAGATCACTTATTGAACAGGCGGGTATAACTGATATACTTACCAAGCGATATGGCTCTTCAAATATTAACAATATTGTAAGAGCTGTAGAGCAGGCATTGCGTTCTCTACAGGATCCAGTTTCTGTGGCCAATCGACGAGGCATTACTATTGGGGAAGTTTTTAATTAAGGATTGTAATGGATAAAAAACCTGTAAAATCTTTGCATATCACCCAGATTAAAAGTGCTATTGGTCATAATTACAAGGCAAAAAGAACCTTGCGTGCATTGGGTTTAAAAAAAATAAATCAAACGGTTGTTCATGCTGATACTCCAGTTATTCGGGGTATGGTTAACAGGGTAAGTTTTCTAGTAAAAATTAAAAATTAATTATGAAACTTAATGAATTGTTAGTGCCTGAAAGTTTGAATAAATCTCGAAAGCGATTAGGCAGAGGAGAAGGTTCAGGTAAAGGAAAAACTTCTGGCAGAGGAAATAAAGGCTACCATTCAAGGTCCGGTAGTAAACGGAGAAGTTGGTTTGAAGGCGGTCAAATGCCACTTCAAAGAAGAGTGCCTAAGCGTGGTTTTTCAAATTCAAGGTTTAAGGTTGTTTATCAGATTGTTAGTCTTTCATCTATCTCTAATCTTGGATTAGAAAAGGTGGATATTTCCACTCTTCTTGATAGCGGGATTATCCAATCTGCTGTTAAGCCTGTGAAGATTTTAGCTAATGGGGAAATAAATAATGCTGTTGAAGTTTTCGCTGATGCCTTTAGTGTAACAGCAATTGAAAAAATTGAAAAGGCTGGAGGCAAGGCTATCCTATTATGATTGACAAATTTAGAAATATTTTTGCAATCCCTGAATTAAGACAGCGAATTATTTTTACTTTATCTTTATTGGTTGTTGTTAGGATTGGTGCTCATGTTCCGGTTCCGGGAATAAATACTGAAGCATTAGGAGCTGCTATCCAAAATTTTCAAAACACACTTTTTGGATTATATGATCTTTTTGCTGGAGGTGCTTTTCAAAAAGCCACAATTTTTGCCCTAGGGATCATGCCATATATATCTGCTTCAATTATTATTCAACTTATGGGTGTTGTGGTACCTTATTTCCAGAGGCTTCAAAAAGAAGGAGAAGAAGGGCGGAAAAAAATTACTCAGTTAACTCGTTATGGCACAGTCTTCATTTCTTCGCTTCAAGGTTACAGTATTGCTATTTTTCTAGAAAATCTTGAGTCTAATGTAGGTGGAGGAGGGGTAATGATGGTTGTTCCAGAGCCTGGATTTGCATTCAGGTTGCTGACCATGATTACCTTAGTTACTGGCACCATTTTTATAATGTGGCTCGGTGAGCAGATTACTGAAAGAGGAATTGGTAATGGGATTTCATTAATTATTATGATTGGGATTTTAGCTGGATTGCCGAATATTATCGTTAGTGAAATTTCATTAATTCAAGAAGATGTTAGAGGTCCTTTAACGGAAGTAGTTTTACTAGGAATTATGTTCGTAATAGTCGCTTTTGTTGTATTAATAACTCAGGGAACGAGGAAAATTCCTGTCCAATATGCTAAAAGAATTGTTGGAAGAAAAGTTTATGGAGGGCAATCGACTCATATACCTTTGAGAGTAAATACTGCCGGTGTTATGCCTATTATCTTTGCTCAATCTATCATGTTTCTACCAAATACAATTGCCATGTTTTTTCAAAACAGTGAATTTATGCAAGGCGTTATGGTCGTTTTTTCTCCTCAACATTGGTTTTATTGGACAGTTTTTGGGTTGGTAATTATTTTCTTTACTTATTTTTATACTGCGATCGCTTTCAATCCACAAGAAGTAGCTGATAATATGAAGAAGCATGGAGGATATATCCCAGGGGTTCGTCCTGGGAAAAAAACCATGGAGTTTATAGATAACATTCTTACTAGAGTTACGCTTCCTGGTTCCATATTTTTAGCTTTCATTGCCGTGTTTCCTTTCATTTTGATGAATACTGTAGATGTAGGCTATGATCTTGCTTCATTTTTTGGCGGTACTAGTCTTTTAATCATTGTAGGTGTTGGTCTAGATACACTGAACCAAGTTGAGTCACATTTATTAATGCGTCACTATGATGGGTTTTTAAAAAAAGGTCGCATACGTGGTAGGAGACGAAGTTAAAGTGGTTAATATACGTAGTAAAATAGAAGTTGAAAAAATTCGTGAGAGTGGTAGAATTGTTTATGAAACATTATCAGCCATTGAAGAGAATATTTTATTAGGAAAAGATGGAAAAGAATTGGACAATTTTGCAGAAAATTTTATCCGATCTCAAGGTGGAGAGCCTGCATTTAAGGGTTATATGGGATATCCATCAAGTCTATGTATCTCAATTAATGATGAGGTAGTTCATGGAATTCCTAGCAATAGAAAATTTATGGATGGTGATATAGTTAGTATCGATTGTGGAGTTTTAAAGGATAGTTTTTATGCGGATAGTGCTAGAACTTATGCAATAAACAATATTTCCTCTGAAGTCGAAGATTTAATGCAAGTAACTGAGCGTGCTCTTTTCCTTGGCGTTAAGGCAGCCTTTGCGGGCAATCATGTTTCAGATATTGGCTATGCAATTCAATCCTATGTTGAAGATCAGGGTTTCTCTATAATAAAGGAATTAGTGGGTCATGGTATTGGGAGGGAACTGCATGAGGATCCTCAGGTACCAAATTATGGAATTCGAGGAGAAGGTATTGAATTAAAAGAAGGTATGTGTATAGCAATTGAACCTATGGTAAATATGGGTTCCGAACATATTGTTACGAAAGAAGATGGTTGGACTATTTGCACAAGTGATGGAAAACCCTCGGCCCATTTTGAACATACTTTAGTAGTCGGTTTAGAAAGTGGAATGATTCTTACTAATGGTATTTATGATACATCAAAAATTCTTGCCGAGGCCTGAGGTTTAATATGAAAGTTAGGGCTTCAGTAAGAAAAATATGTGATAAGTGCAAAATTATTCGAAGAAAAGGTGTGGTTCGAGTAATATGTGAAAACCCTAAACATAAGCAAAGGCAAGGATAATTATGGCCCGAATTTCTGGAGTAGATTTACCTCGTGAAAAAAAAGTAGAATTCTCATTGTGCTACATATATGGAATTGGTCGGACTTCTGCCTTGAAGTTAGTTGAAAAAGTTGGTGTTGATAGGAGTACTAGGGTAAAAGATTTAACAGAAGATCAGGTTTCTTCTATTCGTGAAGCTGTAGTGAAGATGAAAGTTGAAGGCGAGCTTAGGACAGAGAATACCATGAATGTCAAAAGACTAATGGACATTGGTTCGTATAGAGGATTTCGACATCGGCGTGGTTTGCCTGTGAATGGTCAGAGGACAAAAACTAATGCTCGGACCCGGAAAGGCAGAAAACGAACTGTTGGTTTAGGTAAAAAAACTATTGGTAAAAAAGGTTAAAAAGGAAATCTATGGCAACTCCACAACGTAAAAAAAAGAAGAAAGTTGTCGCCTCAGATGAAGGGGTGGCTCATATAAAAGCAACATTTAATAATACAAATATTACATTAACTGATCTAAATGGGAATGTAATTACATGGTGTACCGCAGGTAGCTTAGGATTCAAGGGATCAAGAAAGAGTACTCCCTTTGCTGCTGGCCAGGCCGCTGAAAAGGCTGCTAGGGAAGCTATTGATCTTGGTTTAAAAAGTGTAAGAGTTGAAGTTAAAGGGCCTGGCTCAGGGCGTGAATCTGCTATTAGATCTTTAGGTGTAGCGGGACTTCAAATTACCGCGATTAAAGATATCACTCCAATTCCACATAATGGATGTCGTCCCCCTAAACGACGTAGAGTTTGAGGTTTTAAGAGTCATGGCAAGATATACAGGACCGAAAGCGAAAATTGCGAGAAAGTTTGGTGAAAACATTTTTGGAAATGCGAAAATAGCAAAAATTTTAGACAGGAAAAATTATCTTCCTGGTCAACATGGACAGGGTCGACGAAGAAGACTTTCAAATTATGGAATGCAATTAAAGGAAAAACAGAAAATTAAGCATATGTATGGTTTGATGGAGAGACAGTTTAGGAAGTTTTTTCGTGCAGCTGACAAAATGAACGGTGAAACAGGTTTGAACTTACTAGAGTTACTTGAGCGTAGACTTGACAATGTTGTATATAGATTAGGTTTCGCTCCTACAAGAGCTGCGGCTAGGCAGCTAGTAACTCACAAACATTTTATAGTTAATGGAAGATCTGTAAATATTCCTTCATTCCTTGTGAATGAAAATGATAAGATTAATGTAAGAGAAAAAAGCAGAAAACTTTTAGTTGTTCATGATTCGGTAAAAAAGGTAAGAGGTGATCTCGATTCGTCATGGCTTACTTTAGATAAGGCGTCGCTGTCTGGTTCAGTGACTAAGTTGCCAGAAAAAGAAGATTTTGATCCATCCATCAAAGTACAGATGGTTGTGGAACTTTATTCAAAGTAGTCTGAGAAAGGACAAATAATATGCCATCTAATAACGGTGAACTAAAATTCAAGATTGAAAAAAAATCGCTTACAGATGATTTTGGGCGTTTTACTCTTGAACCTCTAGATAGAGGAGCTGGGATTACAGTAGGAAATGCAATGAGACGAGTATTGATGACTTCCATTCCAGGTGCGGCGATCAATTCTGTGAAAATTGATGGAGTTCTTCATGAATATGCTTCTCTTGAAGGAGTTACTGAAGATGTAGCTGATATAGTCCAAAATCTAAAGTTAGTCCGTTTTAAACTTAGTGATCCTAAACCTGACAAGATACAAATCAGTTTTAATGGTAAGGGAAAATTTACAGCTAAAGATATTGATGCTGCATCTCAGCAATACAATGTCATGAATCCAGAATTAGTAATTGCTAATTTGAATGAAAAAGCTAATTTTACTATTGATCTTCAACTTACGGTTGGTAAAGGTTATGTAGATGCAGATAGTCATCAAAGAATAGATTCTCCTATCGGAACAGTATATATAGATTCAGTTTTTAATCCTGTTACGAGTGTGACTTATGATGTGCACCCTGTTTCTTCAGCGAAGGAAAGTTTAGAGCGTCTCACTCTTCATGTAAATACTGATGGAACAATATCTCCAATTAATTCTGTCAGTTTTGCTGCTAAAACACTATCTGAATATTTTGGCATGTTTATAATTTCTGATGATCAACCAATTCTTGAGGTAGCTGAAGATATAGATGAAGAAGCACTCAGGATCAGGGAAGTTCTTCAGAGATCTATAGATGAAATGGAACTCTCAGTCAGAAGTCATAACTGTTTGAAAGCAGCAGGTATAGATACAATTATGGACTTAGTCTCTAAAGAAGAAGGTCAGATGTTAAAATATAAGAATTTCGGAAGGAAATCACTTTCTGAATTGATAGAAAAACTTGATGAAATGCAGCTGTCTTTTGGCATGGATGTAGATAAGTACTTTTTGGAGACAGGAGGTTAAGCTAACCTATGAAGCATCAGAAGCGTATCAAGAAACTTGGTCGTAATGCTAGCCATAGAAAGGCTACGCTAGCCAATCTTGCTTCAGCGCTAATTAAACATAAGCGAATTAAGACAACTCATGCTAAGGCAAAAGCAGCACAACAATTTGTAGAGCCACTTGTTACAAAAGCTCGTAGGGGAACCCTACATGACAGACGTAACATATTAAAAAAGATTCCTAGGCCTGGTATAGTAAAGATTCTTTTTAATGATATTGCACCAAAATTTATTGATCGTCCTGGTGGGTATACTCGCGTTACAAAACTTGGGTTTAGAGACAATGATAGTGCTTCTGTTTCTTTGCTAGAATTTGTTGATTTTGTTGCTTTAGATTCAAATTCTGCTAAGGGTAGTAAATCCTCGTCAAAAAAGACTAAGAATAAAGAACAATCTGAATCTTCAGCCAACCAGGAATAATAAATTTCTAATGGTGAGATATAAGAAGGCAACTGCAATGGTTGCCTTCTTTATTTTTATTGCAACCTTTCTTTATCCTAAAGATTCATCATCTAAGCTAAATTTTAGAGCTCTTTGGGTCGTCAGGAGCTCTATGGTTAATCGAGAAGAAATTGATAAAGCACTTCAGTTTGCAAAAGATTACAAATTCAATCATGTTTTTGTCCAAGTTAGAGGGCGAGGGGATGCTTTATATAACAGTCAATTTGCTGTAAGATCTGAGTTAATTGAAGACTCAAAATTTGACCCTCTTGAATATGTTATAGAAAAAGGACATGCTTTAGATCTAAAAGTGCACGCTTGGATTAATGTTTTTCTTGCTTGGACTTCTAAAAGGTTACCAAATAATAACAGACATATAACAGTGTCCTTTCCTGAATGGCTAGATAAAAGTTCATTTAATAAGAGAACTCATAATGGTGGTCCTAATTTTTATGAAGATAATAATACACCAAAATATTTATCTCCATCGCATCCAGGTGTGCGCAACCATTTGATAAATATTTTAGAAGAAATTATTACAGTTTATGATTTGGATGGAATACATCTCGATTATATTCGATATGCTGATTCCGATTTTGGATACAATATGTCAGCGAGAATAATGTTTGAAGAACAATATGGGGTTGACCCTTTAAATCTTATAACAGAAAATGAAAGTGGTTATTATAATTTAAATGAATTAGAAAGAAAAAAATTGCTATTAGAGTGGGGGAACTTTAGGCGAGAAGCTATTACTAATATTGTTAAATCATTCAATTCCACTATCCTTAATCGTCGTCCGGATTGTCTTCTTTCGGCTGCAGTTAAACCGAATCCTAATGAGGCTAAGAATAGGTTTTTTCAAGAATGGGATATATGGCTAGCTGAAGGTCTTATAGATTATGCTGTTCCTATGAATTATGCAGCTAAGTCCCAAGATTTTATTTATCAAATAAATAGTATTCGAGAAAAAATCTCTCCCAAATATTGGCCAGGTATAGTGATGGGTATTGCAGCTTATAACCAGGAAGTATTAGATACTCGCGATAAAATAAGAGTCAGTAGAGAAGAAGGAATAACTGGCATTTCAATTTTTTCTTATGATTCTCATAAAGAGAATCCAGAGCTCTTTTTACCGATAGGAGAAGAGCTAGGAAAATAACTTAGCTTTTTTTGTAAAAAATAATTTAGCCATAATTTTTCTGATGTGTCTGTCTATAATTAATTGTCATAGTTTAATTTCCGTGCAAAATAAGCTTAGATTCTCAATCTAATAAGTAATTAATCAATGAAAGTCATTTGAATTCAAGAGAGGCATTTGCTAAATTATAATTAATTAATCTAGAAAAACTGGAGAAATCATTGCAAAAATTGACACTTTTAATTGGAATATCACTACTTTTCGTAAGTACGGTTTTTGCCAACCCAAAATATTTTCAGCAAATCAAAAAAGCTGCTAAAGCTTATCGCGTTGAGGCTTCTATTGATAAAATGAAAATTGTACCAGACTCTAATGGCAATGAGACTTTTCATATTACTCTTTCTAGTAATCGTAATAATTTTGAAATGGTAATGCTTGTAGGGTATATAGCTGCTGGG
>JBJKZS010000002.1:0-43417 GCA_045569115.1 Fidelibacterota bacterium
TCTAAAATAGCTCCAGCATTAAGAAATTTTTGATATTCAAAATATTGTATTTCTACTTCATTTCTATTTTTTGATGTAAAAAGGTTAGAAAGAAAAATAGCTGAAATGAGTATAACGACCCAAATAAGGGATGTTTTACCAGCCTGTTTCCATTGAAAACTATTCTGGTTATCAGAATCAGAGCTTTTTTGATCAGAATTTTTATTGTCTTTTTTTATTTTAGTCACTTTATAATATCCAATTTATCTAAAATTTTAATTGATTTGAGATTCCGCATTTTTTGATCATAATCTAAACCGTATCCAACAACATAATCTTGAGGAATCTCAAAACCAACATATTCTGGTGTGAAATTTAGCTGGGCAACTTCTTTTTTGAAAAGTAAAGTTGCTACAGCTATCGAACTAGGATAAGACTCATTAATTAAATTAATCAAATAGTTTATGGTTAGACCAGAATCTATAATATCCTCAACGATAATCACATCTCTTCCCTTTATATTGCTAGACAGGTTAGAAACAAGGCTGACTAAGCCTTGTGATTTATGTCTCTTATAACTTGAAACCTTCATAAAATCTACTTCACAATCAATTTCTAGTTCTCTTATTAAATCGGCGAAAAAAATAAAACTTCCATTTAATATTCCTATAAGAATAGGTACTTTATTTTTATAATCAGAGTTTATAGAATGAGCTACTTTTTGGACTCTTCTTTTTATCCTTGATTGTGAGAAAAGTTCCTTCAATTTTATTTCTTTTTCCAATTTATTACAGCGACTGATGAAGTAGTATCAGATACTTTAAAACGATCATCTAGGCAAAGTCCACACAACCAGACTATTTTACCATCAGAGGTCAACACATATTGATTCTCTTTATTAAATCTATTTATTTTTTGATCAATTAGAATATCACTAACCTTTTTTTGATCTTTCATTCCCAAGGGAATCATACGATCACCTTTTTTCCATGTTCTCAAACAAAGTGAGCCTTCTAGCATTTTATAATCAATAAATTCAATTGCAGGATCCTTAGAAAAAAAAGTCTCTTCATTTGCGAATGAAATTGTAAACCTAAATCCAGAAAGATCCATATTAAATGGCGGTAATGAATCTAGAGGAAAAATATGCGAATTACTTTCAGAAGCAGGTATTTTACTTATTAAGAAAAAATCTCTATCATTTAGGATTCTAATATTATCAAGAATATTCATAATATTTCCTGTTGAGGAATAAAGTAAAAAATTATGCAACTCATCCCAGATATGACCACGCCAAATCTTCATATCATGATTAGTGATTGTTCTTATCAATTCCTTTTGGACTAACAAAGAAATATCCTTAAGCATTTTACGATTGATTTGAATATATCCTTCTTCAGTAATTGAAACTGATTTAGAATAAGCAATTCTTACTTCTTTCTGAATAAAATGATTGATTTCATTGAAATTTCTAATGGTTCTACCAACAGTTTTATTAAAGCTTGGATTGATTTTTTCAATATTGGGGATTATTGTATTTCGGATTCTGTTTCGATCAAAATGATTATCACTGTTAGTCTTGTCATATCTGTACTGCAAGGCATTTGCTTTAGCATAATTAATTAATTCTTCTTTTGAAAATCCAAGCAGTGGTCGAAATAACTTTCCTTTTTCTTTGGGTATGCCTAATAAACCGAGGTAACTACTTCCAGTAATTAGTCTCATCAATATTGTTTCAGATTGATCATCGGCATGATGGGCTGTGGAAATCCAATCATATCTCATTTCAGACCTTTTTTTTTCAAAAAACTTATATCTTGCTTCTCTTGCTTTTGCTTCAAAATTAGATTCTTCATCATAACTCCAACTTTCGGAAAAAAATGGAATGTCCATAGAATGAGCTAGCTGTTCAACAAAACTTTTATCTTTATCAGAGTCTCCAGTTCTAGAGTTGTGATTCAAATGTACAATTGCAAGATTGAGAGCTAATTCTTTTTTAAGAGATAAAAAAAGGTGAGTCATAACGACTGAATCAACACCACCAGAAACAGCTAATAGCCCAGAGGACCCCTTAAAAGCAAGATGTGAAAGTTCTACTTCTAACTTGAAAATTTTTTGAATATTTTTTTCAGACCTAATATTCAATATTGAAACTCTCCTCAATTATAGTAAATGTTTGCTTAGAGAGACTTATCGCTTCCTTGATTTGAACTCTTTATACTGATTTAAAAGCTTTTTCTCACTTTGGAAAAGATTGAAAATCCAGAATAGCAAGAAAATCATAATCACCAAAATTGCAGAAATGAAAAAACTTAAGTATTTATAGGTCATGGCGCTTCCTAAATAATTCTGCTTCAAGTCTCAAGACATGAACCCTGTAACAAAAAAGATAGATTAAGAGAAAAGTAAATGTTAAAAGAGATAATAGGAAGGTCCAATAAACATCAGTTGGCTGACTTCCCATAGCAGGTTGAGGATGAAGTTGGGCTTCCTCATTCCAGAATTTAACTGATATATAAATTATTGGGACGTTTGCAAAAGCTAAAATTCCAATTGCGGCTGAAATTCTCCGCATACGTTCATTAACTTCTCCAAAATTCCTAAGTAAAAAATAACCTATATATATAAGAAACATGATTAGAACCGTTGTTAAGCGTGGCTCCCAACTCCAAGCTGACCCCCAAATTGGCTTAGCCCAAATTGGTCCAGTTATAAGAACAAGAGCACAAAAAAGGGTTCCTAATTCAGCCCCCGCATAGCCGAAATGGTCCCATTTCTCATCTTTTTTATATAAATAAATAATCCCAAAAATTGCAACAAGCAGGTAGGATAAACCCGCTGTCCAAGCCGATGGAACATGATAATAAAAAATCTTTTGTGCCATTTGCTGCTGAGGATCAATTCTAGTTACAAAAAGGACTAAATACAATACTGAAAACCAAAGCATAGCAACAATCGAAGCTATGATTTTGACGCTTAACTTTGAATGAAAAGTATTCATTACTCCTCAGTTACATAGTCATAGATTAAGAAGCCTAGCAACCCAAATATTATATCATAAGTTAATATAATTTGAAACCAAAGCTTCCACTCACTTATTTGTGCGGAAGACATAATTGCAGCTGTACTTTTTACAGCACTTATCATAAGTGGAGTTACTATCGGGAATAAAAGTAATGGCAACAAGAACTCATTTACCCTTGCTCTCATTACAGCTCCAGATATAAGACTCCCTGAAAAACTTATTCCTAAATCAACAAGAAAAAAAATACCTATTAGCTGACTCACCTTTCCAAAAGATGGGATTTGAAGAAAAAGAGAGAAAATTGGCATAAGTACAAACTGTGATGTAAACAATAAAACAAAACAGCTTAAACTTTTACTTACAAATAATGTGCTTCTGTCAATTGGAGCCGAGAGCATTAAGGAAAAAGCATCAAATTCTTTCTCCATGCTATGAGAGCGGTGTATCGCTAATGTGCTAATGAATAGAAAAAGAGTCCAAATCAACCCTGGGACAAAAACGATTATTAACTCAGGAGAAGGACGGAAAGCAAATGCATAAAGTAAAGTCACAGCAATACCAAATGCTATCATTGAGATTACTATTTCACGGCTTCTAATCTCAACCAGTAAATCTTTTTTTAGCAAAATACCTAACATCTAAATTCTAATATTAATTTTTTGATTCAAAAAATCGTCATATCCTTAGATTAGTTGATTTCACCATTTTCAAGAACAACAATCCTATCCATATATTTTGAGATCCAAAGCTTATCATGTGACACAACAAGAAGAGATCTCCCTTCCTTTTTCCAACTCTCAACCATATATGAAAGTAATTCTATACCATCACTATCTAAACCTGTGGTTGGCTCATCTAAAAGAAGAAGTTTCCACGAAATTATTGACGCTTTTGCCAATGAAAGACGTTGCAACATTCCTCTTGAGAACTCCCTGATAGGTCCTTCTCTTGAACAGTCAATACCAACCGCTTCTAAATGTTCCTCTATCCTTTTTCTTGAAGAATCTTCTCCATAAATATTAGCAACAAGTTGAAGGTTTTCTAAAGCAGACAAAGGTGGATATAAACCCGGCTCATGACCAAGATAAAGCAAAAATCTTCTACTATCTAATTTTGAACTCATTAATGGTTTACCATTCCATAAAATCGATCCAAAATCATAAGAGAGGATTCGGGAAACAATTCTTAATAAGGTAGATTTACCAGATCCATTTTTTCCTAAAAGACCAACCGCTTCACCTTCTTTAAGCTCTAAGCAAGCTCTATTCAAAACGGTTCTATAGCCGAACCTTTTGGTTACATTAATTAAAGAAAGCACTAATCTACGGCAGTTGTTTTCCCAAATGATTTAAGTTTGTCCAGAATAGAAGATGCTTCAAGTTTAAGTTCATTTCTATTTCTTTGAAAATCAGACGGTGATACAGTTCCCATTTCATATTCCATTTCTAATTCTTTGATCTGACCATAAATAGATTCTTTCAGAAGTTTTAGAACAACAATTTTTGATTTTTCTTCATCTTGATTCTGCTTCCTAGGTAGGAAAAGAGGTTGAACTGAAAATCCAAGAACAATAATAAACGTCAAAATTATCATTAAAACAGCAAACAAAATTACATGTCCTTATTAAGACGACTTGGCCAAAGTGCTATAACTGTACCAAAAAGAAGCACATAACCACCAAGCCATACAAATCGAACTAAACGATTAACCATAATTTTAATTGTTAATAGTTCATTTTCAACATCTATGCCGCCAAAAACGGAGTAAACATCTTCTCGCCAAGTTGAATGAAGAGATAATTCGCTGTGAGGTTGTCGACGGTCAGGATTAGGATTCTTGTGGAAATAAATCCGTTTTTCTGGCAATAACTCAGCTATTAGCTTTCCTTCTTTAATTACATCCAGCTTAGCAATCCAAGCATAATGATTTTGTCTCTCCTCCTCTTCTAAACCAGAAAGTTTAACTGTATAGCCTGCAATACGCACTTCATCTCCAACAGATAAAGACCATTCACGATCCTTATCAAAAGCTTTTCCTATAAAACCAACAAACATGAAGACAATACCAATGTGAACAATATATCCACCATATCTAGATCGGTTTTTTGAAACCATTTTTCTCAGTGCTTCAAGTATATTTTCATCAAATTTGCGTTGACGGACTATTATTCCTCTTGAAAATTCAGAAAAAATAGTAGTAGCTACAAAAGCCGTAAGAAAAATAGTTACTATTGGATATATTGTCCTAACCCCCATTATTATTGCAACCAACATAACCATTGACCCTATAAAAATAGGGATAGAAAAATTCCTAATAAGACTTTCTATAGATGTTCTTCGCCAAGCTAAAAGCGGACCAATCCCAGCAAGCATTAATAAAATCAAACCAATAGGTATAGTTATTTGATTGAAAAATGGAGCCCCAACTGTAATCTGAGTACCGGTCACTGCTTCAGATATGACTGGGAACATAGTACCCCAAAACACGGCAAAGCAAATGCTTACAAAAATAACATTATTAAATAAAAACCCACTCTCTCTCGAAACAAATGACTCCATACGTTTTTCAGTTTTGAGATCGTTACGTCTTGACAATAAGAAGTATACTGACACCGCGAGAATGAAAAAAACAAAACCGAGGAACATTGGACCTAGAGATGATTGAGTGAAGGAATGTACGGAAGAGACTATGCCACTTCTAGTTAAGAAAGTTCCAAAGATACAAAGTAGAAATGTCAAAAGAATCAGGATCATATTCCAGGCCTTCAGCATGTTCTTTTTTTCTTGGATAATGATGCTATGTATAAATGCTGTTCCTGTTAGCCAAGGCATAAACGAAGCATTTTCAACAGGATCCCAAGCCCAATAACCTCCCCAACCAAGTTCATTGTAAGCCCACCATCCTCCAAGTAAAATACCTATGCCGAGAGTTAACCAAGTAAAAAGCGTCCATGCTCTAATTGTTCTTACCCAAACAGCATCAAGTTGTCTAGACCAAAGAGCCGCGATTGCAAATGCAAATGGAACTGAAAAACCGACATAGCCTAAATAAAGCATAGGAGGGTGAATTGCCATTGTAGGATTCTGAAGCAAGGGATTTAATCCTAAACCATCTTGAATAACAAAATCTGTTTTTACTGGAGCATAAGGATTTGCAACAAAGTTTACCATCAAAAGAAAGAAAATTTGAATTGTTGTGAGAGTTATAATTACATAAGGCATTAATTTTTCATGCCTATTTCTATTTTGAATAACAACTACAGCTGAATAGCAACATAGAATAAACAACCAAAAAAGTAAAGATCCTGACTGTCCTGCCCACAAAGCTGTAAATTTGTAAATTGTAGGGGTACCTAATGAAGTATATTTTGCAACATAATCAACATCAAAATTACTATTCAAGAGACTTGCTAATAGAGTGACTGTAGAAAGAGCTACTAAAAAACATACAGAAAGACTAGTCCGCTGGGCAATATAGAAAAATCTAACGTCACCACGACGAATAAACAATCCTACCAGTAAGATTGTAATGAAACTAAGCCCTAAGCTTAGACTAAGAAGTGAGGAGCCATATATAGGCATTTTATATTAATATTATTCCGTAAATCAAATTAAATGGATTTTTCAGCCTGACGTAAATCACCTTCGTATCTTGAAGCACATTTTGTCATAAGATTGTCTGCGTAAAATGTTTGACCATCATAAAAACCTTCAACGATAACCTCAGAACCATCTTTAAACATATCTGGTACAATCTTATGGTAACTAACAGACAATTCTTCTTTTTCTTGAATAAGTACAAAGGAAAGAGCTAAAGGATCTACTTCATTTCTTAATATGGAACCCTCCAGAACATTTCCTCCAAGTCGAAATCGCTTACCAGGCTTAATTGTTTTTCTTTCAATTAAATCCTGTATAGTAACATACGGAAGTTCATTGCCTTCAAAACCAAGCCCGACCCAAACAATCATTAACAATGAAATAGCTATAATTACAGACGCAAATTTTTTATTCATCTTTCTCCCAATCAAACCTGCCGTTAACTAGCAACATAAATAACTTTCTTCATGGTCCCTACTATTTCTACTATGTTAGCTTTTCCATAGTAACTTGAACAATTGGTTTTTCAAAATTTAGTAATCTAATTGGAATATAATCTTCTACTTTAAGATTCTTCATAATATTTGAAGTATCATGGTTTTTTTCAGGCCAATCAATGCATTAATTTGCTTCTTCTTGACTTCACTTCCAATTTCCATATTAGGAATTTCTTATTTTTCATCATGTTGAAGAAATTCATTTTATCCTGCTCTTTTTTACCTAAAAAAGAATTCACTTCAAATTAATAGTATTAAACCGTGAATTTTTGACGGTTTTTATTCCTTCAAAAATCATCCAACCTATCAAGGCTATAAGGATTAAGTTAAGAAAGAAAAGAAGTGGATTGCTACCAGCAAAATCAATAGTCTTTAAAATAATCGAAGCTAGAGTTGCTAACATAATTAATATCATTGGGATAAATATTGGGAGAACTGGTCTTTTTAATTGCCAAAAGTATAGAGTAAGGACCATAAATGTGAAAGCTGCCAACATCTGGTTGCTAGCTCCGAATATTGGCCATAGAATCCATCCTGCCTGTTTAGATGATCCTGTAATAGGATCAGTTACATTCCACATAGTAAGTGCAAGGGCAGGAAGAATTGCAATGACCGTCGCAAAATATCTATTCTCTAATACTCTAATTTTTGAAGCACTTCCTAATTCAGACAAAACGAATCGCTGAATTCGTGTAGCTGTATCAAGAGTGGTCGCTGCAAAAGAAATGACTAAAACAGCCATCAGTGTTTTTGCTAACTCGGATGGAATCCCAAGCTCTTGAATAAGTGCGCCCCCTCCTAAAACAAACGCAGCAGCCTTATTTCCGCTTGCATGTGCCCAACTATCATAATAAACGGCCCAAGATAAATCTTGCACATTGCCTTGAGTTGGAAGGTTGCACGCTGCAACTAGGGAAATACCCGCAACCGCAGCAATTGTTGAAGCCAAAGCCAAAGTCCCTTCTCCGAGCATACTCCCATAACCAATTAAGCGTGCATCTTTTATACTGCGAACTTGTTTAGAAGTAGTTCCTGAAGCTACAAGACCATGAAATCCACTAATTGCTCCACAAGCTATCGTGGCGAACAAAAGAGGAATTATTGGAGGTGCTCCTTGCTCAGTTGCTAATCTTATGGCTGGTGCTTCAATAATAGGTCTAACATAAAAAATCCCTATATAAAGAAGTCCTAATCCAACTAAAAGTTGATGGCTGTTTATATAATCTCTAGGTTGAAGAAGAAACCATACTGGCAATAAACTTGCAATTCCCGAATATATAAAAAGTAATACAATCCATAAGTTAGAGGCTTCAGTTCGAGAAATACCACCCATAGACTCAAAACTGATTGGTACTTTAGTTCCTACCCATATAAAAAAATATAATAGAACAAGAGCAATAATTGATAGAAAGAATGTATTTGTTCCTTTTTTATAAATTAACCAGCCAACACTAACCGCAAGTAGTATCTGTATATTAATTGGGATGACAGTACTAGGAACAGTCACAAAAAGATCAGCAATAGCCATAGCAAAAACAGCAAGTACTAACCAAACGAACATCAAAACAAATAATAAAAACATGATTCTAGCTTTATCACCCATGATTTTACTACTTATATCAGCAATGCTCCGGCCTTTCTCTCTTAGACTTACAATCAAAGCACCAAAATCATGTGCAGCACCAATAAAAATAGTACCAAGTATTATCCATAAGAACGCTGGCAACCAACCCCAATATGCGGCAACACATGGTCCAATGATTGGAGCAGCACCAGCAATTGAAGTAAAGTGATGACCAAAAAGTATATGTCGCTTAGTTGGCACAAAATCTATATCATCCTGAAACTCGTAAGATGGAGTTTCAAGATTTGGGTCTGTCTTATATAAGCCACTATTCAAGCGAAGAGAATAGAATCTATAACCCGCATAAAAGGCGATAAAACCAATGGCGGCTAAAAGGGCTGAGTTCATTAATCCTTTATGTCTTTAAAATATAGAGTTTAATGCAGCAATTTTTGATATAGCCTCGGAAATTTTTCTAGACGTTAAACCTAATTCAGAAAGCAGCCTTCTACGTTCACCATGATCAACAAATTCATCAGGAATTCCAAGTCTGTGTACCTTACCATTATAATTTTTAGAGTTGAGATATGAAAGAACGGCTGAGCCAAAACCACCTTCTAGAGCTCCTTCCTCAATAGTCATAACAAAAGGAAAATTCTGAGATATTTCATCCAGCATTTTTTCATCCAAGGGTTTTACAAAACGGGCATTTACTAACTGTGGCGTAATTCCATTAATCTTAAATTTTTCAATAGCATTTTGTGATTCTTCGACCATACTTCCTACAGCAAGTATGGCTATATCACTACCCTCTTTAAGTATTTCCCAAGTACCTATTTCAAGACCTTTAGGTTCTTTCGAATCATCAAATAGGATTGAAGATGTTTTGGGGTATCTTATAGCAAATGGTCCATTCCATAGATTAAGACCTGTATACATTAGATCTCTTAGTTCATTACCATTTTGTGGTGCAGAAATGACCATTCCTGGTATAGACCTTAAAAAGCTAAAATCAAAAACCCCGTGATGTGTGGGACCATCAGGACCAACAATACCACCTCGATCTATACAAAAAAGTACTTGCAAGTTTTGAAGAGCTATATCATGGACAATCATATCATAACTTCGTTGTAAAAAAGTAGAATATATTGCAACTATCGGTTTAAGACCTGATGCTGAGAGACCTCCAGCAAATGTGACAGCATGCCCCTCTGCAATCCCACTATCAAAAAAACGCTTAGGAAACTTTTCTGCAAATGGAACAAGCCCAGTACCTTCACGCATAGCTGCAACTACTGCAACAATATCTTTATCATAATCCCCAAGCTGACAAGCTATACGCCCAAAAGTCTTGCTGTAATCTGGAGCAGGTTGTTTGATTGAAGTTCCATTACCATTTCCAGAAAGAGAATAGTATTTTAAAGGATCAGCCTCAGCTTTTTCTTTACCAATCCCCTTTCTTGTCAAAACATGTACAACAGCTGGATAAGATGCGTCTTTTAGATTCTCAAAAGTTTCTAACATTTCGTCCATATCGTGTCCATCAATTGGACCAAAATAACGAAATCCAAGTTCTTCAAAAATCATCCCGGGCACGAGAAAATGCTTAATACCTTCTTGAATAGAATGAACCATTCTGCGAACAACATTTTTTGAAATACCTGGAAGTACACCAGTAAGCTCCCAAATCTTATCTCTAACTCGATTATATATTGGATTTGTTACAACCTTTGTCAGGTAACGAGAGAGAGCTCCAACAGTAGGCGAGATTGACATTCGGTTATCATTAACCACTACAAGAAATTGACTTGGCAGCACCCCAGCATTATTCAGTCCTTCATAAGCTAGACCACCAGACATTGCACCATCACCTATAACAGCAATAACTTTATGCTTTTCCTCTTTTAGATCTCTTGCCCTAGCCATACCAAGGGCCGCGGATACGGATGTACTGGCATGGCCAGCACCAAAAACATCATATTCGCTTTCATCCCGTTTACAAAAACCACTGATACCTTGATCCTGCCTAAGGGTATCAAAACTGTTATTTCGACCCGTAATTATTTTATGAGCATAACATTGGTGGCCAACGTCCCATAGTATAAGATCTTCAGGAGTTTCAAAAACTTTATGGAGTGCAACAGTAAGATCTACAACACCCAAAGGAGAAGAGAAATGCCCTCCTTTCTCTTCAACAACATCAATAATTTTCTGGCGAACATCATCTGATAGACTCTTTAAGTCCTCACGTGATAAAGAGCGAAGATCAGCAGGAGAGTTTACTTGATCAAGAATTTTTTCTTTTTAGGCAATAGATAATTCCGTTGATAGCGCAGAAAAATATTTATGAATACGAGATTCATTCGTTAGTTCTGGATGGAATGAAGCCGCAATATGGTGACCTTGTCGTACTAATACTGGCTCTTGTTTAATTGAAGCTAGAATCTCAACATCATCTCCTATTTTTAGAATCCTTGGTGCTCTAATAAAAATACCTCGCATTGAAAAAGAACTTCCATTTAAATTAATATCGAGGTCATCTATAAAGGAATGAACCTGTCGTCCATATCCATTCCTATCAACATTAATGTCGATAAGATTTAATGTCTGAACACTACTATCTTCAACACTTTTTGCCATCAGTATCATACCGGCACAAGTCCCAAAAACTGGTTTTTCTTTAGCAAACTGAACTAAAGCATCTTGAAGCTCATTTTCCTTTAACAATTTGGTTATAGTCGTAGACTCACCACCAGGGATTATAAGCCCATCACAACTTTCGAGTTCATCTGGCCATCGGACATTTACTGGTTTAATTTTCAAGGAATTTAGCATGGCAAAATGTTTTGCATATGCCCCCTGAAGACCAAGAACACCAATATACATCACTACCAACCTCTCTCCTGCATTCTTTGTTCTTCAGGAATATCGGCTATATCAAGACCTTCCATAGCTGTCTGGAGACCATAGGAAGCTTCTGCTACCTTTGATGGATCATCATAGTGCATTACTGAATGAACAATAGCTTTTGCTCTCGCTTGAGGATCCTCAGATTTAAAAATTCCCGAACCGACAAAAACACTTTCAGCTCCAAGCTGCATCATAAGTGAGGCATCAGCCGGAGTTGCAATTCCACCAGCTGCGAAATTAGGAACAGGAAGTTTTCCTAATTTAGCTACCTGCTTTACAAGACTATAAGGTGCTCCTAATTCTTTAGACCGTGACATAAGCTCATCATCACCAAGCACTGTTAAAGATCGGATATCTTTTTGTACTTGTCGCATATGCCTAACAGCCTCAACAATATTTCCACTTCCAGCTTCACCTTTAGTTCTAATCATTGCCGCTCCTTCACCTATTCTCCTAAGAGCCTCGCCAAGATCACGACATCCACAAACAAATGGAACTTTATATGCATTTTTTTCAATATGATTATACTCATCTGCTGGGGTAAGGACTTCACTTTCATCTATAAAATCCACCTCTAGTGATTCAAGAATCTGGGCTTCAGCAAAATGACCAATACGACACTTTGCCATTACTGGAATAGAAACGTTCTCCTGAATTTCTTTAATCACTTGCGGACTTGACATGCGGGCAATACCGCCATCAGCACGTATATCAGCGGGGATTCTTTCAAGTGCCATAACTGAAACGGCACCAGCATCCTCTGCAATTTTTGCCTGTTCAGCTGTAGTTACATCCATGATCACACCACCTTTAAGCATCTCAGCTAATCCAACTTTGACTTCAAAGGATCCTTTCTCCATCTTACAATACCTCCTCATTATTAGATGAAAAGAAGCATAACTTATCATAAACTTCTTTAATAAGATAATCTGGGGTTGATGCTCCAGCAGAAACACCAACTTTTTTTACTTTGTCAAACCATTCAGAATTTATATCACCAGCACATGTCACTTGATAGGTTTTAGGATTAATTTTTAGAGCAAGTTCAGTCAAGCGCTTAGAATTAGCGCTTGTAAAAGAACCTATTATCAACATTACATCACTATCTTTTGCCAACTCTTTTATTTGTTCTTGGTTCCTTTTTGTAGGGAAACAAATAGTATTTATAAAATGAAGATCAAAAACTTTTGTCATTAATATATTGATTATAGCCTGTACGTTTTCAATGGTTTGAGTAGACTGACTGACAACACCCGCACGTTTCATTTTTCTCATGTCATTTGCTTCATCAGTACTAGCAATAATTAAAGGATTCTTTGCATGACTCATAATGCCTACGACCTCATCATGACCATGGTCACCGATAATAATAATCTGTCTTCCATCTTTTTCAAGCTTCTCTACTTCATCATGGATCTCTTGTACCAATGGGCAAGTCGCATCTATGATGTTTAGTCCTTTTTCCTTCGCTACTTCCCAAACCTTTTCTGCTGTACCATGAGCTCGGAACAATACAGGTTTATCATTAGGGATTTTATCTAAAGTATCAACTACTTTTGTACCAGATTCAGACAAATCTTCTACAACACGTTCATTATGTACAATATCCCCTAACATGTAAACTTCCCCAAATTCATCGGCAGTTTCGTATGCAAGATTTACTGCATCTCGAACACCAAAACAGTAACCCGCATCTCTTGCTATATTTATTTCCATCTAAACATCTTCCTTCAATTGATGTTCAATTTCTAATACCGCTTCAGTCACAATAGCTTCACGGACGACATCCAATGGTTTAAATACTACAGCACCTGCAGCGAATTTATGCCCACCTCCACCAAATTTTCTCGCCAATCCATCAATTTTTATACGACCTTTTGAACGAAAGTTCAGTCTAGTTTTATTGTCACTAAGCTCATGAATCATAATTCCAACTTCAACACCTTTTACTGATCGAATAGTATCTGTGAATCCACCAACATGCTCTTTACTAGCACCACTATCGGTAATCATATCTCTAGTAATAACGAACCAAGCAAGCTTTCCATGTCCAGCCATATGAATTTTTCCCAAAGCTGCTCCGAGTAATCTCATCTTCTCTATTGGCATAGATTCATAAATTTTCTGATATAACTCATGAGGTTGCACACCTAGCCGGATTAGTGCTCCAGCCATATCATGAGCATCCGCATCAGTATTGCTGAATCTAAATGAGCCAGTATCAGTCATAAGTGCAACATAAAGGCCTTCAGCTGCTTCCCTTGAAATGAACTCAGCTGAACCATAAACATATTTTAGAAAATCATAAATTAGATATCCTGTAGAGCATGCTGAAATATCATGTACTGTATGGGAAAACCCATTGGGTTCTTGATGTGGATGATGATCTATGGAAACTATCTCAAGTCCCAGTTCCAAAAGGTCCTCTCCTAAATATCCAAGTCTACTATATTCTCCAATATCAAAAATGATTGCAAGATCAGCAAGTGGCAATAAGTGTTTATGACTTGACCTATCATAATGCGAAAAGTCAGCATAATCAGTTAAAAACTGAATATCTTCAGGAACCGATGAGGGATTAAGGATAGTAAATTTTTTTCCCTCTTTTTTGAGATAACTAGCCATAGCAAGTTGAGATCCAATACCATCACCATCTGGATTTATATGAGTTGATAGAATTAGATTGTCGGCTTTATCAATCAAATCCTTAATTGCAGACCATCGATTTCCTGTTTTACCGTTATTGTTCATTTCAACCATTTCGTTTAAAAATGAAATATAATCCTAATAAATGTTTTGTCCCCACAAATAAAACCTTTGAATTTACTCATTCACCGTGACAAAGTTTGCTAAGTCTTGAAATAAGTTTTGGAATTCCTTTTCCTGAAAAACTTGAAATTAGTAGAACTTCTTCTCCTTTGAAAAAATTATCTTTTTTAGAATCTGGAGGTAATAAATCTGACTTCGTAAAAACTACAACTCTAGGTCTGTCTAAAAGTGTTTGATTGTGATTTTTTAACTCATTAAGGAGTGTCGACATTGTCGCTTCAGGTTCTTCGTCAGAAACATCGATTAAAAGCACTAAAACTGATGTTCTTTCTATATGTCGAAGAAAACGCAAGCCCATTCCCTTCCCATGACTTGCACCCTTTATAAGACCAGGGATATCTACCATTACAAATGAATCAAATTCACCATATTTGACTATACCTAAATGAGGCTCTAATGTTGTAAAAGGATAATCAGCAATTTTTGGTCTAGCAGCAGATAATTTAGAGATAAGAGTAGATTTTCCAGCGTTGGGTAAACCTATTAAACCTACATCAGCAAGAAGCTTCAACTCCAGTTCATAGGCAAATTCTTCACCGGGTTCACCTTTTTCAAATTCTCGAGGGGATTGGTGTGTTGATGTTGCGAATGAAGCATTGCCCCTGCCTCCATATCCTCCTATAACAGCACAGAAATCATTCCCATCGTCAACAAGATCAACTGGTATACTTTGTTTGTCTTTATTTCGTATTATCGTACCAGATGGGACTAAAATAATGATATCCTCACCGTTTGCTCCCGTTTTATTACTACTTGAACCATCCGAACCATTAGGAGCACGATAGGATTTGCGATATTTTATATCTTGTAGGGTATGCAACTGGCTATCAACCTTAAAAATAACATCTCCTCCTTTCCCGCCATTTCCGCCGTCAGGGCCACCTTTTGGTAAGAACTTTTCTCTACGGAAACTTACGCAGCCATTACCTCCGTTACCCGCCGAGACTTTGATTTTTGCATAATCGACAAACATTCCATATGAATTTACTCAGCATTTCGTCTAGGGTCACTACTTAGTTAGCTTTCTATAAAATCTTTAAGACTAAATCGAACTGGAATAGAAATATAAACGCCAATTGGAACATCTCTTTGCTTTGCTGGCTTAAATTTTGTTTTTTTTAGAGCCTCAATAGCGGCTTCATTTAAACCTGTACCATCTAAACCATCAACCACTGTAGCTTCTGAAACTTTACCATTTGCTTGAACAAATACCCTTATTAAGACCGTACCTTGAATTCCGGCGATTATTGCTATGTCGGGATATATTACATTCTTCATGATTGCTGCAATTCCTCCTATTGGAACAGGAGGTTCATCATATGCAATGAACTTTGCTTTCGGTCCTTTAACTGATGGAGGAGGAGGAGATTCCCATTCAGTAAAATTATCCAAATCAGTCTCTTCAATGGTTACATCATCTGCTAATTCATCATTCTCTGATTCTATTGGAATAGCGGGACGACTAGGTCTTGGAGGTATTTCAATTTGTTGAGTTGGTGGAATTTCAAATTGATTTATTACTACTGAAACTCCAACAATCTCTGTTAGAGGCTTTGTCTTAAATCGAGGGAATGCCTTGGTTAAAAGAATTAAAAATATAAGAGATGCAAGAACAGCAATTCTTATACGAACAGTATAACTATTCTTTAGCTCTTCATTTATCGTATGTGTGGATTTCACTTTAATACCTCTAAATTGATAATGTTCTAATTAGCTTTAACCCAATCCAAAGAAAGGTTGAATTCACCTTCTTGCTTATCCGAAATCATGAAGCCAATCGATCGTATTGTAAGATCGCTAAGACTGGGCATTTGGTTAAGCCTGTATCCTCTATAAGTTGGTAAAAAATCACCTAGGTTGAAATCAAACTCCAGCCATTTATTGGGAATAGTTTGAAAACTTACAGTGTAGGATGCCCAAGAAGCTTCAGATGTTCTAACACGAAAGTTATATTTTTGACCATCTCCTTTTACTCGAATGGAAATCGTATTTATGCCTTCTAAACTTGGTCCATAATAAGCCCTTATTGAAGCAAAGCCACCATTGTTCTTAAGAGAAACATCTCCATAGAAAATAGCAGTTTCATCATCTCTGAAGTACATTGAACTGTTGGAGACTCCTCCCATCACATTATCATTGACAATCTGCCAATCAAGTGGTTCAATAAGGTCAAAATTTTCAATAACAATCTCGCCTGCCTGCAGTGAATTTTCATCATCACTTGATAATGGCATTTCACAACACAATACAACAGTCATTGAGAGTAACAGAGAAATATTTTTTGTTTTCATAGTTTTTTTTCCTTTAAAAGTAGGAAAGGCCCCCTTATTTGTGGGGGTATGGAGGGGTTGGGGGCCTTTCCGTTTCCTGAGTGGTATATTCATATTCTAGTACTCAGGATTCATTCTTAGCTGCAGCCCAGATTACCAGGCCAAAAGCAATTTTGTTTACAAAATCAGCCAAATTATATACTATGCTCAGCATATTTTCATCTACGTCACCGGCTAGATATCCAAGAAAATACCCAATAGGATAAATGGACCACCCGATAGTTACAATTAACCTAAGAGTGTTAAATGCTCTGTGAGCCGATGTACTTGGGCTTTGATTATTTAGCGATGCCGCCTCTCCAGCAAAAATTTCATAGATTATATAGAGCCATCCACCCATACCAATTATGAATCCGGGCAAACCACCCATACCTAAGATATTTGTTTCGCCAAAATAGCCAAATACAAGCATTACGAGAGAAGCAACCAAGAGCTTATAAAAAAGACTAACTCTTACCTTGCCAGCAGCTGCTAGAATTAAATAAAATTCCACAATCTGCAATGGCACTGTAATAAGCCAGTCAATATACCTATATTCGGTTGGAGATGAGGCAGTAACCAGCCAGAAATGCCTCATGTAGTAATAGTGAACGGCTGCAACACCAGTAATCAATGCCGCCACAGTTACTGAAGTTCTCCATTTACCTTTAAGGTCACCTCTCTCGATAATAAAAAATACTGAGGAAGCCGCAAGGGCCATGAATGTTAGGAAATAAGTAAATCCTACAAAATCTGTTGGGCTAAGAAAATTTTCCATTTGTTTAAGCTCCTTGCTCCGAATTATCCAATTGTAATTCAGCTAACTGAGCTCTAACACCCATTGTCCCAAAAGTAGGAGCCCATAGTCCGATAAAAATACCTACCTGTCTAGCCTGATGGGTAGTTTCATATCCAAAAAGCATTGTTCCAAAAATGAATGCCATGACCGCTACAAAAATTGATACGATCATTGCTAAATACCAGCTGTTTGCTCTCATTATACCTCTCCTTAAGTTGATTGTAGAATTGTGCCAATAAATACGAGGATAGAAAAAATAATTCCACCCCAAAATCCAATTTTACTAGAAGCTAAGTCCATAATATTATCAGTTAAGTTGTTGAAATATTTCGACAACACTATAGTTATGATAACAAATACGACTATTGGAATAAAAATTCCAATAATTTGAACTAGTTCTTTTGCTAATAAATCCATAAAAGTTCCTCACTTCTCATTAAAAAATTCATGAAACCAAAATTTTCAAAAACAGTGCACCAAGGATAAAAAACCAAATAAAAGGGCTGTCTAAAACAACATGGACTACTTTATCAACCATTCGATTAATATTCTTCTTTTTCAAGTTGTTCCCTTAATACCCATGTTATTAACATCAAAAGTGAAACAGCCATTATGCCCGTAAACATCCCAAGAAACTGGCTTAGGTAATCCGAAACAAAATCTGCAAACAACACTGAGCCAAGAACAGTAATAAAGAGCGACAAAAAAATTCCAGCTCCTACCCGATCTAAAAGACCCTTTTCAATACTTTCAAACATTTTTAACTCCTCTAACGTGTTTGCTTTTTTCATATCAACATCACAAACTTAATTCAAATAAAAAGTAGCTGCAAGCTTTTTCTGCCCGTTTTGCACGTTTTTCAGTATATAATAGTTTTTATTCTCGATAAATCCATATAAATTTTATTTGAACAAATAACAAAATGGTAAAAGGTTAAAAAATATATATGGACGCAACTCTCATTTTTCCAAATCAACTTTTTAGAAATCATCCCGCGTTGAAAACTTCACGAACTACCTATCTCATTCAAGATCCTCTTTTTTTTGGAGATAAGCATTATCCTTTAAGTTTCCATAAACAGAAAATACTTTTACATCTTTTGACAATGGATGAATATGAAACAATGCTCAAAAGTTTAGGCTACGAGGTTCAATCTCTTTCTTTTCTTGAGACCTCTTCCAGAAAATATTTGGATGACCTTTTTATTTCCCAGGAGATACATTCCATTCATTTATGCCAAGTAGATGATTTTTTACTAAAAAAAAGAATTACAAACTCTGCCAATAAATTAAATGTCAAAATAAACTGGCATGATTCTCCTGGCTTTATTCTAGGAAATAGTGAAGCATTATCGATTTTTACTGGTAAAAAATCTTATCGAATGTCTTCATTTTACAAAAGTCAGCGAAAGCGTCTTGGTATTCTTGTAGATGACAAAGGTAGCCCAACAGGCGGGAAATGGAGCTTTGATGTTGAAAATAGAAAAAAACTGCCTAAATCCTTAAACCCGCCAGATATAATTAAATTTGATTTTGGCTCTAAAATGAAAAAAAATAAAGAGGTTATTGAACAATATTTTCCAAATAACCTCGGTACGCTAGATAATTTCAATACTCCAGTAACACATGATCAAGCAAAAATAGCTTTTGAACATTTCCTGAAGAACAGGTTTAGAAAGTTTGGAGATTACGAGGATGCCATATCTCGTTCTCATCGATTTATTTTCCACTCAATTCTTTCCCCTTACATGAACATTGGCCTCATTACTCCAAAAGAAGTGATTAACATGACATTAGATTATGCTAAGGACAATCATATCCCCCTAAACTCACTTGAAGGCTTCTTAAGACAAGTTATCGGATGGAGGGAATTTGTTAGAGGTATTTATCTTGGTAACAGTGTAATAGAAAGAACCCGAAATTTCTGGAACTTTGACCGATCTATGCCGAAGTCTTTTTATGATGGGACAACAGGTCTTATACCTTTTGACGAAATGGTCAAAAATGCTCATACACATGCCTATTCTCATCACATTGAAAGACTTATGATAGCTGGAAACTTGATGGTATTGTGTGAAATACATCCTGATGAAGTATATAAGTGGTTTATGGAATTTTTTATTGACGCCTATGATTGGGTCATGGTACCCAATGTCTATGGAATGAGTCAATTCGCTGACGGTGGTCTATTTGCAACTAAGCCTTATATAAGTGGCTCCAATTATCTCCTAAAAATGAGCGATCATCGTAAAGACGAATGGTGTGGTACCTGGGATGCACTTTACTGGCGATTTATCGATAAACACCGAGATTTTTTCGCTCAAAATCCAAGGATGAAAATGATGGTAAGCCTGTTCGATAAAAAAACTCAAGACCAGAAAAAACTATACCATAGACAATGCACTAATTTTATATCAAGACTATAAAAATAAGATCTATTCTAAAATGAGGTCTTGATTTAATAACCTGTTATTACTACTCTCTTCACATGTTCGTGAAAAATGACTATTTTCTTAATATTTTTTTGAAAAAGAAAGCCGCACTTGACACGAAAAGAAAATAGAGATAGACGTTTAGCCGCCATCATGTTCACAGACATGGTGAATTATTCAGAGCTAATGCAAAAAGATGAGGCGAACACCCTAAAACTTCTTGAAGAACAGCAAAGCATTGTAAATAATATTCTTGAAGAATCCGGTGGCCACCAGATCAAAACCATAGGCGATGGATTCTTCTCTCAATTTGACAGTGTTCTTATTGCACTGAACTGCGGAGTAAAAATTCAAGAAAAACTGGCAATATTCAACTCCACAAGACATGTCAATCAGAGGATTCATTTGCGTATTGGCATTCATCTGGGTGACATCGAAATAATGGACAATGATGCTTATGGAGATGGGGTAAATATTGCCTCAAGAATAGAACCTTTTGCTGATCCTGGAGGTATCTGCATTACAGAAGATGTTTACCGCCAGGTAATGAACAAGAGTGATTTGACTTTTCAACACATTGGTAAGAAAAATCTCAAAAATATTACCTATGCCCCTGAAGTCTATAAGGTCATTTTACCCTGGCAGGATAGACGCCAGAAATCTGACCCCACCTTTCCCAGAGGAAAAGAAAGAAGAGGCCAAGGTAAAAGTTATTTAGAAAACCCAAAACAGGAAGTCTCAAGTGGTGGGAAAAAGTGGAAAACCCAATGTAATCACTCCTCTTCTCATCGTAGCCCTAGCCGTTGTTGGATATATCTTATTAACAACAAAGGAACCTACAAGCTCAGAAAAATCACGTTCTATAGCAGTTCTGCCTTTCGATACAATCACCGATGCAACAGGAAATGATCATTTTGCTCAAGGCATAACAGAAGATATTATTAGCAAACTTTCAGAAATCCAGGGTCTCAGAGTAATTGCCAGAACCTCAGTCTTACAATATGATGGAACAACTAAGTCTGTTCTTGATATTGCAGGAGAATTGGATGTAAACACAATTCTTGAAGGTTCAATTAGAAGAGAAAAGAATAGAGTTAGAGTAGTGGTGCAGCTAATTGACGTATTAACGGATGATCACCTTTGGACGGAGACTTATGACAAAGAGCTCAACGATATTTTTGCGGTGCAAAGTGATATTGCACAGAATATAGCATCAGCCCTTACAGCTGAATTAACTGATAATGAAATAAGCGCCATTGTGGAAAACCCCACCGTTAACACAGAAGCCTACCAGTATTATAGGGAAGGACTTAACCATTACTATAGCTACTCCTTTGAAGGATATAACTCAGCCATAGAACAATATAATAAGGCCATAGAGGTGGATCCTGAATATGCATTAGTGTATGCAGAACTCGGCAATGCCTACGGTCAATTGTTCATAATAACGCAAGATGCAAAAGACCTGGAAAAGGGTCTTTCTTCTATCAATAAAGCACTCTCCATTAATAAAAATCTTGCCGAAGCATATAAGGCAAGAGCTCTTTTGGACTATGCACAAAGTAATGGAAACGCATCCATAAAGAACAACATCAGAGCCACCGAATTAAAACCAGGTTATTATGACGCCATTGCCAATGTTGGTAACACCTATATTGAATTAGGAGATTTAAGTGAGGCCTTGCGATGGCAAGAAAGGAGTTATCCTTTAAATCCCTATAGCCTTCAGGCCGACTGGCACCGTGCACAGGTATATTTTATGATGGATGAGAATGAGAAGGGAATGGAATATATCAGAACTGGTATTCAGAAGTTCAACCAAGGTTTTCGATGTCGAAGTATGTTGATCCAACACTACATTAATTCCAGAGATTTTGAACAAGCTCAAAAGGAAATTGCCGATCTATTGGAAGTAAGAAAAAATGACAAAGCCATTAATGACCTTTGGAGTATTTACCATTACACGAACGGGGACTTCCAGAAAGGACTTGAGTACGCTGACAAGACCCCCTTTCCAACAGACTACAGCAAATTATACCATGCAGACATGCTTGCCAGGACAGGTAGAAAGGAACAGTCAGAGCAAATTCTTTCTGAAATAGAATCAAGGGTGGAAAAACGCATCAACGCTGGGTCTGATATATATAGGCCCTACTATGTTGTTGCTCAAATCCATGCCATACGAGGTGAAAAAGAATTAAGCATGGATATGCTCCAAAAGGCAATTAACAGAGGTTTTCGGGGTTTTGGTGATGATATTAATTTCCTTTCCTGGAAAGTCAACCCCGTATTTTCCAACTTTATCAACGACTCCAAATTCATAGAACTTCAGCGGGAAGTTGATGTTATTATCAATAGAGAAAAAATGGAAGCTGGGATAGCTAGCTTCTAAGGAGTCTCCAAGCTCAAGGAACCTTCATACTTTGCGTATCTTTTTTACTTTCATACTTTCCATTTTAACGAGTTTTATTTTTGCTCAGGAAAAAACTTTCGGTGTTGTTCCTCTTGATGCACCTGAATTCAACCGATTAGAGCTTTTTACTATTTCCGATTATATCAGACGTGAAGCTGAGGCAACAGGAAACTTCAGTGAAGGCAGTACTTTAATTGCCGATGCAATACTCGGTACCATAATTGATGAATCTTGGGCTTGTGATGAAATCGATTGCGGCTTTGATGTAGCCGACAAAGCCGGCGTGAACCAGGTTATTGCTCTTGATCTAACCCGCATCAAAAAAACGGGCACAGACTCCACAGGTGCCATCACAATCTCTGGAAATATGTTCCTATATTTATTAAGTCCTGAAGCTGGCACGGATAATGATCAAGAAAATAAGTGGCTATCCACAGTATATGATAGAACCCGTCAGGTATTAACAGGAGAACCCCGCCCAGCCGATAACCGGGTAAACCGATGGTATAAAGGATCAGCTGAGGATGTACCGGAAATAATAAAGGTTATGACCTGGGAACTTCTAGAAGCATCTCCCCCTGAAGGCCATTTCTCAGAAAATGTCCTTTCCCTTGCTCAGGGAGATTTTGTCGGTAAGGCCCTGACATTTGCGACCGCAAACGTTGTTCCTCTTTCGTTAGGAGCAGGAGGACTCATACTTGTGGGGAGTGGTTTTGTCGCTGGTGCTACTTTAACCGCTGAACCTGAACAGAACCCTACTGATTTCGGCACCCCCCCACCTTTCCCTGGAAAATAATTTGCAAAGCTCATTGAAAAATTCTCTCATTCCTGTTTTTCTTTCCATTTTCCATGGCATTGGCCTGGCCCAGCTTCCTGAAAGCAAGATCGTCGCCTCTGATGCCGCCGCATATGATAATTTTGGCAGGACCGTTGCCATTGATGGTGATTATGCCATCGTGGGGGCGTATAATGACGATGACGGAGGCACTAATTCCGGCTCGGCATATATCTTTAAACGTAGCGGCACTGATTGGAGCCAGGAAGACAAAATCGTCGCCTCTGATGCCGCCACAAGTGATGGATTTGGCGTATCCGTTGCCATTTCAGGCGATTACGCCATCGTGGGGGCGTTTAATGACGATGACGGAGGCACTAATTCCGGCTCGGCATATATCTTTAAACGTAGCGGCACTGAATGGAGTCAGGAAGACAAAATCGTCGCCTCTGATGCCGCCGCAAATGATCATTTTGGCTATTCCGTTGCCATTGACGGTGATTATGCCATCGTGGGGGC
This sequence comes from Fidelibacterota bacterium, assembly GCA_045569115.1. GTDB lineage: Bacteria > Fidelibacterota > Marinisomatia > Marinisomatales > S15-B10 > S15-B10. The sequence goes on from JBJKZS010000002.1 coordinate 23,650, forward strand.
GTATAATGACGATGACGCAGGCTCTTCTTCCGGCTCGGCATATATCTTTAAGCGTAGCGGCACTGAATGGAGCCAGGAAGACAAAATCGTCGCCTCTGATGACGCCCAAAGTGATTATTTTGGCAGGTCCGTTGCCATCTCAGGCGATTACGCCATTGCGGGAGCTCCCTATGACGATGACGGAGGCTCTTCTTCCGGCTCGGCATATATCTTTAAGCGTAGCGGCACTGATTGGAGCCAGGAAGATAAAATCGTCGCCTCTGATCCCGCCCAAAGTGATCAATTTGGCATGTCCGTTGCCATTGACGGTGATTATGCCATCGTGGGGGCGTATCAGGACGATGACGCAGGCTCTTCTTCCGGCTCGGCATATATCTTTAAGCGTAGCGGCACTGATTGGAGCCAGGAAGACAAAATCGTCGCCTCTGATGTCACTATTGGATTTGGCAGGTCCGTTGCCATCTCAGGCGATTACGCCATTGCGGGGGCGTATAGTGATCAAAATCGTGGGGCGGCATATATCTTTAAAAAAAGCGGCACTGATTGGAACCAGAATACTAAGATAATAGGATCCGATATCCCCCAAAGTGCTTATTTCGGCTGGTCCTCTTCCATTGATGGTGATTATGCCATCGTGGGGGCGCATCAGGACGATGACGGAGGCTCTAATTCCGGCTCGGCATATATTTATTCATTAAAGTCACCAACTTTTCAATCTATGGCTTTGGCCGCTGATAACAGTACAATAGCCGTCACCCTTTCTGAGGCCGTTTACAGCACCAGCGGCGGCAGTGGTAACCTTGATGCAAGTGACTTCGTTCTTTCCATCTCAGGCGCAGACGGTTGGGCAACCCTAACAAGCGCCACTCCCACCAGCATTTCCGCATCGGGCAATGTCTATACGCTGGGGATAGGACTTTCCGGATTTGCAAACAGCAACGAGGTGTTAACCGTGACACCTGCTGAAAACGCCATTTACAATGCTGCCGGCAACCCCGTTTTGACTAACCAGTTATTGAACAGTGTAAATCTCAATCAAAAGACACTTGTCCAAGTGGATTCCTCAGAGAATGTTGGACAAATGTATAATTCCCTTTTAAAAGTAGATGATGATACCTATTTACTGGCAAGCAATGGTCGATTAATTACCTATACCATCTCCGCCGATGGTTCCTCCATTAGTCCTGTGGATGATGAAAACCTATCGGGTGCAAGCAGTACGAGTTGTGTCCGGTTTCCATCAATGGTAAAGGCTAGCGGCAACATTTATGTTGTGGCGTGTAGTGAGCAGTCGGGTTATGACGGCTATATAAAAACTTTTAACATCCCAGACGATGGCTCCTCCATTACCGAAGTAAAATCTCTGAAGTATGCTACATATGCTAATTACAACATTCTTTTGAAAATGGATGATGATACCTACGCCCTTACTTATTCCAGCTCGAGTAATATCGGGTCCATCAAAACTTTTACTATTCCCTCGGACGGGTCTTCCATCACTGAAGTGGACTCAATAGAGACGGGTACATCAGGTGGTACTGTTCGAACAACGAATCTTTTCAAGATTGATAACAATACCCTTAGCGATTTTTACCGTCACTACTCTATTAGCTCTGACGGTTCGATTGAGAAATCATACGGCTCTGGTAATTCAACTGTTGGTAGTAGGATGCATAGCAGAGCGCTTCATATTGAAGGTGACATATACGCCAGGGTGGAAAAAGAAAAAATAAAAACCTTTTCAATTCCCGCTGATGGATCAGCTAACACTCCCGTGAGTTCTTATGATTATATGTTATCCTCAGATAACGCGAATTCTTTTGCGTCGAATAATTATCATAATTATCCCGTCTTCCTGAAACTTAATTCGAACATCTATATAGTTGCCACAGAGGATAAGTATAACTATCAATCTAACAAAATTAACGACCATCTTTATCTCATTAAAATTTCCGCCGACGGTCAAACCATCACCAATGTAGGATTCTTAGAACACGCCAATTACACAGACAACCCCTCTACTTCTGATACTCCGGCTTACAATTCCTTAGTAAAGGTCGATGCAAATACCTTTGCACTTGCCGCCTATAGATCAAACCGGATTAAAACATTCACCGCGAATTTCACCGATGACCGAGCGCCCACCATGTCTGTTATAGGGTCAAGCAGTGACAACAGCAGTGTAGATATTCGGTTTTCTGAGGAAGTTTTTAACACCAATGGAGCAAGCGGTGATCTTGAAGCAAGCGATTTTTCACTGTCCATCTCCGGCGGTATCGCCTCTTTAACTAGCGGCACCCCTACAAGCATTAGCAAGATAGACGCAGTTACATGGCGTTTGGGGATTAATATTTCCGGCGGGGGCACGGCAAACGGAGAAGAGATCCTCACTGTAACCCCCGCTTCCAGTTCCATTTATGACGAAGCTGGCAACGCAGCATCCAGCTCTACAGACAGCTATTTGACTGATAATGCGCCCCCCACCATTACAGACGTTACCATAAGAAACGACGGCAATAAAACCGTTGAGGTTACATTCTCTGATAAAGTGTACGACACCACGCTTGAGTTCGGCGTTCTTGAGGAAACTGACTTTGTCTTTTCCATCTCCGGAGGTACAGCTTCGCTTAATTCAACAACACCCACCAGCATTTCAGGTTCAGGCAAAACATGGGCCCTTGGTGTTGACATATCCGGCGTCGCTGAGGGATATGAGGTCCTCACTGTCAATCCCGCTGAAAATGCCATTTTTGACCGCGGAGGAAACACCGCGTCCACTACTCAAACTAATAATACAACCAACTTAAAGGCTGATAAAATTGGAACTTCCACCGCAGTCCTGTTTGACGCGGATCGTAATTGGTATAATTCCTTTGTCCAGATGAATGTCCTCAACTATGCACTGGCCTATTCCGGGCCTGGTGCTGATGGCTACATCAAGACCTTTGCCACAGCGGCTGATGGATCGAATATCACTAATCAGGCCAGTCTTGAGCATGATAAAAAAGCGGGTAATTTTAATTCCCTGGTGAAAATAGATGACGACACCTACGCTTTAGCTTATCAAGGAGATGGTAATCACGGATACATCAAGACTTTTACCATCCCAGCTGACGGGTCGTCCATCACCAAAGTGGACTCCCTGGAGCATGATACTGAATATGGAAACCATAATTCCTTCGTAAAAGTAGACGACGATACCTATGCATTGGCTTACAATGGTGGAAAAAATACCGTAGGTAATTCTACGCATAGCGGCGACCCATATATTAAAACTTTTACGATTCCCGCTGATGGGTCATCCATCACTGAAGTGGCCTTGCTGAAACATGAAGGCAATCTTACTGCAAGTGATGATAAAGCAAAAACACAAGCATGGTATAATTCCCTAATAAAAATGAATGATGACACCTTCTTGCTAGCTTATTTCTCAAGAAAAGATGGTTTTTGGGGCAGCGTTGGTGATGGTTCTAAAGGTAAATTGAAAACTTTTACCATCTCTTCTGATGGCTTAACCATAACTCAGATAGACTCACTGGAGTATGATTCGGATGGGGCCGAATATAATTCCCTGGTGAAAGTAGATGATGATACCTATGCCCTGGCTTATGATAATGGAGACGGTGTTGTCGCCACTTTTTCCATTTCGGCTAACGGATCGAATATCACGAAAGTCTCAAGCCTCGTTCATGATACAGATAAGACTTATGATAATTCTTTTATACAGATGAATGATGACAACTACGTCCTGGCTTATGCGGGTACAGGAAATGATGGCTATCTCAGCACTTTTACCATAAACAGCGATGGATCCTCCATCAAAAAAGTGTGGAATGATGAGCATGATGAAAATTATGGCCGATCAAATTCAATGGTAAAGGTGAATGATGCCACCTACTTGCTGGCCTATTCGGCTAATGGTTATGACGGATACATCAAATCATTCACCATCGCAAGCGGCAACATGTCCCCATCCATCTCCTCATCACCTACGGTTACCACCAATGAAGATACAGAACACGCATTTTCCGTTTCTGATTTCAACTATTCTGATCCTGACAACGACAATCTTGATCACATTAAACTCATCTCCACTGAAACGGTGGGAACACTGTACCTGGACACCGATGATGACGACACTTACGACTCAGGCGAAGATGTGATTTCAGATCAACAAATTCCCACTTCCAATATTACAAACGGTCACCTACGCTTTGCTCCCGTTGCCAATGCAAGTGGCGATGCCTACTCTATATTTACATACAAAGTCAACGACGGAAATGGTTATTCTGGTGTTACAGGTACAATGACTATCAAGGTTGTGGCTATAAATGACGTCCCAACAGCCACGGCCCAGACAGTCAGTGCTGACGAAGATATTGATGAGACTGTCACTCTGGCTGGTTCTGATCTTGAAACAGATACACTCGCATATATTATCTCCACCCTACCAGCCAACGGGACTTTGTACCAGACCTCTGACGGAACCGTAAGAACAGGTGATATTACTTCTGTCCCAACCACCATTACTGATTCAAAAAATCGGGTTATTTACAGATCCGCCGTTGACGGAAACGGCCAAGGTCACGGCAACTTCGGGTTTAAAGCCAATGATGGCGAGTCTAATTCAGAGGAAGCAATTGTTGTGGTAAATGTTGTCTCTGTAAGTGACGATATTTCTCCCAAAGCCCAGACTATAAGTGCCGCCGAAGATGTTGACAAAACTATAACACTTACCGCCTCAGATGTTGAAAGCAGGGCACTTTCTTACAAAATCTCAACCCTTCCCTTAAATGGGAGTTTATTCCAGACCACGGATGGAAAAACCCGGGGTGATTCCATTCTATCCGTACCAACAGATGTAACAAGTGACAGTGCCAAGGTAATTTTTTCCTCAGCCCTTAACGCATACGGGGATAACTACGGCAACTTCGGATTCAGGTCTTTTTCCGGTAGTGCCATCAGCTCTGAGGCCATTGTATCCGTTAATGTGGCAGCGGTCAATGATCAGCCCATTGCCAAGACACAGGTTGAAAGTGCTGTTGAAGATGAATATGAATTAATTATTCTTTTTGGAAGTGACGTGGAAGATGATTCACTGACTTTTATAATCTCTACCCTTCCTGCTAAAGGAACACTCTTTCAAACACCCGATGGTCAGTCCACGGGAGACAGCATACTAACTGTCCCAACCAATATAACAGACACAAACCACAGGGTGATTTACATCTCAGAAAAGGACGGTAACGGTACTGGTTATGGAAACTTTGGATTTAAAATAAATGATGGTAGCGCTGAAAGTGAAGAGGCCATAATCAACTTAAATGTGGAAGCGGTTAACGATCGACCCAAAGCTCAACCTCTAACCATTAGTGGTGACGAAGACGTAGAAGAAATAATCACACTTAGAGGCTCAGATGTTGATGGAGACGCCATTTCTTTCATGATTACCACCCTACCAGCAAATGGCTCCCTTTTCCAAACTACTGGAGATTCAAGCAGGGGAAATGCTATCACAACAGAAGAGCCCAACGTCACAAATGCTCTAGGACGAGTTCTTTATATCTCCGCAGAAAATGAAGGTGGCCAAGATCACGGAAATTTTGGTTATATAGTATCTGACGGAACGCTGGAATCAACAGAAGCAACGGTAACAGTAAATATTGTAGAGGTGGATGACAATATTACCGTAGCCTCTCAAAATCTAACCGCCAATGAAGATTCCTACCATCTCATCACTCTTTCAGCTACGGATACTGAAGGAAGGAACTTGACTTATGGCATTTCATCAATTCCAATAAAAGGTTGGCTTTTTCAGACATCCGATACTTCTGCAGTAGGAGATACCATACTTATTCCAACAACTGTTACAAATGATAGCGGGAAAGTTATTTATTTGTCTGAGCTAAACGGCTACGGACAGGGATATGGAAACTTTAACTTTCGAGCTTATGCTGGAGAATCCATTAGTTCCGAAGCAACTGTCATTATTGATGTACTTTCAGTAAATGATGCTCCTGCGGTTGATTCTCTATCATTTAATATTGCTGAAAATATTCCTGTTGGGACCCAACTGGATACTTTGACAGCCTTTGATGTTGACAGTGATAAAAGTCTTTTCAAAGACTGGACTATCATTGATGGTGACAGTACTGAACACTTCATTCTTAATGATACCACCGGAATACTTTCTACCAATGCTATATTAAACTTCGAAGAAACTCCCGTCTATACCATATCCGTAAATGTATCAGATGATTTTGACACCTCTCCCGCCCAAAAAATCTTTATTCAACTAACGGATATAGAAGAAGGCATTTTAATTGATAAAGAAGGTGGGATTGTAACATCAGAGTACGGTGAGTCGGATACATTCACAGTAGTACTTCAGTCTCCTCCTTTTGACACTGTCAATGTGAAGTTATCAACTTCAGATTCTACGGAAGCATTCCTGTCTCTTGATTCACTTATTTTTCCTCCTGAATTGTGGTCAACGCCCCAAATTGTTACCATTACAGGAATTGAAGACTCTATCAATGACCCCAATATATCCTATTCCATCATCCTGGATTCTACCCTCTCCTCCGATCCTAACTATAACGGACTGGATATTCCAGATTTAACAGCTATAAATATGGCAAGGGATGTTTATGGTCCTACAGTTGAACTGTTTTCCTCTCCTGAATTGATCGTTTCTGGAAACCCTTTCACTGTAAAGTTTTCCATCACAGATAATAATGCTGTTGAGAAAGCTCTCGCTTACTTTGCATTAGGAGGAGAAACAAAATTTGATCAACTCATTATGGCTCAATTTGAAGATGAAGAATACCAAGTTACAATTCCATCTATAGCTATAACCTACAGGGGAATTAGCTATTATGTCTTGGCTAATGATTCTTTAGGAAACGAATCAAAATCCGATATTTTTTCAGTAAATGTAAAATTTGATGAAGGGGATCTTTCTACTAATATTGAAGGTAGCGTTCTTGAAGACAGCTTACCGAGAAACAAGTGGAGGATGATATCAATTCCCGCAGCTCTTGAAGAAGGAAATATAGAAAGTATACTTGAGCCTGTTCTTGGGGAAAAAAAGATTGATACCTGGGTTATAAAACATTGGGATGGTTCCTCCTTTACTGAACCTGAGGCTTTCGTAGAAGGAATGGGGTATTGGTTCATTCACGATGTAAATGCTCCCACCGTTTTTAAAACTGGTGTTGGCACTTCTCCCGACCAATCTGGCTTTACTTTCCAGTTTGATCCGGGTTGGAATATGATCGGAAATCCTTACCCATTTACTACCGAATTTGAGCTGAACGACAGTCTTTTCTCTGGGCCCATGACCTATGGGTGGAATGTGGAAGGCTGGTCTGATGAAACTGAACTTCGACCATGGGCAGGGTATGCCGTCTTTAATAAAAGTGATTCTATGGAAACAGTTATATTGAAACCAGTGGCAATGTCTACACCCTTATATCGTGAAATAGAACCTGAACCTGATGGTTGGGAATTAAAGATAAGAGCGTCTGGTGAAACCTATGTAGATCCCAACAACAGCATAGGAAGAATAACAGGCTCTTTAGAACAATATGATTTCAGAGATAATCCTGAACCTCCCTATCTTGGAGGATATGTCTCTCTTGTTATGCCCAGAGATGACTGGAGTGACAATATCTCACACTTTTCCTCAGATATTAGATCTCTTAATGAAGAGAATGGCGTATGGGATGTTGAACTGAGAGTCAAAGAAGAAACTGGGACTGTATCATTGTCTCTTGTAATGGAAGGTGTATTTCCTATTGAACATGACATTATCCTCCTTGATCTGTTAACCAGAGAAATACATAATCTTAGCGAAACTTCCTCTCTAGCCTTTCATCAATCCTGGGATAAGCTTCCTGTTTATCCATTCAAAATTATTGCCGGAACCCCCGAATATGTCATTGCAAAAACGGAGGAAATACTTTCTCTGTTACCTGAGAATTTTGCACTACACCAAAATTATCCCAACCCTTTCAATCCAACTACTACCATAAAGTTTGATATACCTGAGCCAACATACATTAGTCTAAAGATCTACAACCTCATGGGGCAGGAAGTAAGAAGCTTAAACAATAAATGGCTACCAACAGGAAGTCATCGCTTAATCTGGAATGGAAAAGATCAACAGGGTATTGCCGTCAGTACTGGAGTCTATATTTACAGATTGCAATCCCAAGAATTCCAACAAACACGAAAAATGCTCCTATTGAAATAGTAAATTCCGTCCCAATTAATAAAATAGATTTGAAACACTTACTAATACTCATTCATGTATTAACACCCGTTCTGATTTTTTCCCAGGACAGTTCAAATATCAGCAATGCGGACACAACCCAAAATGCTACCATATTGAATGAAATTCTGGAAGATGATTCAACGGAGATAGTCATTCCAGAGTATATAGAGACACCATTGGATTCAGTTGAAATTATTCAGTCAACGATCTCAAAGGAGATAACCAAGAGTATAATTGAATCAGATTCTGTTGAACTCTTAAATATTTGTCGCTCTAGTATTTACGTCCTTGATTCAGATAATCTAACGCCTCTTTATGCTGAACGAATGGCTGAAATAATGGCAACCGAAATGAAGAAAGGAATAAAGGATATACAGATTCTGGAGACCTATTACAATACAGGCTGTGAAACTACGGAATGCGCTTTAGCTGAAACGGCCAATACACCGGCATCTCACATTTTTTTGATGAGAACTGAGATTGTTCGGCTGACGAGAGAAACAGTTTTCTCTCTCAAGAATGTTAGATATGATTTTGCGTCCGATAGAATCCTGAACCAATCAGCCCAGGAACTGAACAAGCTGCTTGATCTATTGAATAAATACCCTGAGATGAGGATTGAGCTGACTTCTCATACAAGCGCCCGTGGAGATGAGCTAGCAAACTTTCAACTGTCTCAGAAAAGAGCGGCGGCCGTTGAAAATTGGCTCTTGGATAAAGGAATAGACCAAGAACAGCTCAGTTCAAGAGGATTTGGACAGATGCGCCCCTATACTGTCACTGAAGATGACGCAAATGAATTTCCTTTTTTTCAAAAAGATGATATACTCACATCTGAATTTATTTCAGGTCTTGAAACAACAAAACAACAGGACATAGCGGCCGGCCTGAACAGAAGAACCGAAGCCGAAATACTTGTTTTTCCATACGAGGGTCAGTTCGAAGGTCCTGTAGAAATCAGTCTATTTCAGGTGGATCGCCAAACCTCAGATTCAGATAGTGGCTTCTTTTTCCCATTAGTACACCCAGGCCTTCCACGAAACTTTTTTGGTACAGAAGAAAATCTTTTTTCTGAAGTAGAGTTCATGATAAATGATATTCTCAACAATCTGGAAATAGCATCATGTGAAACAGGCAACACAGCGCCACTTGCCTTTACGGAACTAGCGCCCGCTGATAACGACTCACTAATTCTTATAAAACTAATGGGGTCTGATAAAGACAGAGATTCACTAGTATTTTCAATTACAGCTTTGCCAGAATACGGAAAACTTTTTCAAACTTCAGATGGTATCACAATAGGTGACACAATAAATGCTGTTCCCACTGATGTTATAAGTTCTGAAAATTTGGTCCTTTATGTTCCAGTCTCTGATTCAACTATGGCCGATTCACTTTCATTCAGAGTTTTTGATGGTGAAGCTTTCAGTAGTTCAGCCGATATATACATTGGATCATACAGTTATCTTGAAGTTATACGTAACCGATATCCTTTACTGGATTTTCTGGCAAATTCAACACCGGCTTTGATGGTTGCCGGTGGCGTTATTATATACTCTGGTGCCAATCTTGCCATAAGATGGTACGATAGTAAACAACCTCCTGAAAAACCAATGCCGCCAAAATTCCCGGATCCAGGATTAAGATGAAATCCATGATTTCCATAGAAACCAAAAATTGGGGATTTCAGTATCGTGATCTGAAACACTTTTTATTTATTGTCATGGCGATTTGCCTCTCTTTTCCACTAAGTGCCCAGTATGACCGTTTTAGCCAAATTAATATTGACACCGAAGACCGAGATTGGAATTCCATTTCCACTGCCTACTTAGATGATGATAATTCTCTTGATATACTAGCATTGGGCTATAAGAGTGGTGAGATTCGTGTTCACTGGTTCAAAATGGATGAAGAAGGAAACTTTACGGGAACTACCATAAAGCAAATTGGTGGAGGAGCCAAAACTCCCGGTCATGTTATTGGGAGTGACCTGGACCATGACGATGATAATGATGTCATCCTTTTATCAGAAAATTTGGGCTTATACTGGTTTGAAAATACCGATGGAAACGCAACATTTTCAGATACCATCAAAATAATGAAGAACCCAAGTCTAAATATTCATTTCACTACAGCAGATCTCTATGCTGTAGATATTGACAATGATGAAGATATCGATATTCTCGCACAAAGAAACAAGAAAGAGCTAGGGCTCTATTATAATAATTGCGCACAGAATCCAAACTGTTGGAACGGTTCTGAAAAACCAGTTTTTACAGAAAAAAAGATTGGCGACGGAAACAATAATATTAGTTTTGGTTCTATCGATGTAACAGATGTTGATAAGGACGGTGATTTAGATATATTAACTGTAGCAAATAACGAGCAAAAACCTGTGTGGTTTGAAAACAATCTTTCAGATGATTCATTTACACAGCATGATCTTCCTTTAAGCGGCTTTAATGATATCATATGGGCCAGATGGGGTGACATGGACAGTGATTCTGACATAGATGTTATTGCAGCTGATTATGGTGCTCATAAGCTCATATTTTTTAAAAATGACGGCAACCAAAATTTTTCTTATTCAGTAATTACCGAGATTACCGGTGATGATGAGGAATCATCAGAGAGAATAATTGATATATCAATAAAAGATGTTGATAAGGACGGTGATTTGGACATTGTGACAGGAAATTGGACTAGTCCAAACAATATTTATTATAATGGTGGCGAGTCCGATCCAACCTTCACCCGCAAAACAATTGATAATATGCCTAATCTAAATACATATAAGATTGAAGTATCAGATTTGGATCAGGATGGAACCATGGACATTATTTATGCAAATATTAGGGGAGGTGAAAATTATGGTATCGGATGGTACAATAACGGTAGGCGAATTCATGTGGCCACATCTGGATCCGATGACCCTGACAATGGTTCAGAGACAAGTCCGTACAAGACGATTCAGTATGCAATCAAAAGGAGCCAAAGCGCCGATACAGTACTTGTGGCTCCAGGCACTTATACAGAGAATATTAATTTCCTCGGCAAGGATATTATTGTCGCCTCGCAAACCTTAACCACAGGTAACAAAAGCTATGTTGCCAGCACCATAATTGATGGAAGTTCAGATGATGAATCTGTTGTGACTTTCGAAAACAATGAAACCTCGGCCGCAATGTTGTTGGGCTTTACCATACAAAAAGGTCGTGGTTCAAGACACGCAACTTATAATAATACAAAAACCGGTGGAGGAATTTTTCTTCATAAGTCCAGTCCCAGACTAAAGCATTTACTCGTAAAAAATAACAAGACCTCTATTGACTTTGGGGGTGGAATATTCTTTGGAGAAGATAGTGACGCATCACTGGAATACTCCACCATTTACGACAATCAAGCAAATACTTGGGGCGGAGGAATAGCCTTATGGTCACATGCGGATGTAAAGTTTGACAGTGTTTTAATTAAGGGTAATACATCCAATAAGGGAGGTGGATACGGCAACGCGAAAGTAACAACACAGGGAACAGAAATCAATAAAATGCGGGTAATAAATAATTCCGCTAATACCTATGGAGGTGGTATGTATGTTGGTGGTGGAAATACGAACACCTCCAAGTTCTATAACATTCTTGTCTCTGGCAACACAGCCAATAATGCTGGAGGTGGTATTTATCTTCCTCATAGTAAAAATAGAGTACAATTTTATGATGCGATTATTTCGAACAACTCATCAGTTCTAGGAGGTGGTTTATTTATAGAGCATTCTGACCCTTTATTTGAAAGAACCATAATTCGAGACAATAGCGCGACAAAAGGTGGAGGAATTTTTGTTAAGCAGAATCAAGCTGGACCAAAATTCATTAACACCTTAATCCATAACAATTCTGCTACTGAATCTGGTGGTGCTATTCATTCACTTAACCGACCGATAATAAAGTTTTTTCATTCTACAATATTTGATAATAATTGCCAGTGTGATGGCGAGGTAAATACTGGTATTGCTGCCAATAAGGGCGTAAAGTTCTATTTTTATAATTCTATTTACTGGGCTGGGTCAAACTCCGAAGAGGTAGTATTTAAGGAGGGTACAACCTACCAAGGAAGATTTGAAGCCAGGAATTCTATTGTTAAAGGCCTTGCTTCCATAACGCATACTGAAGGCTATGACGTCATTGATTACGATAATACCAGTTTTGACACAGACCCATATTTTTCTGACAGTGAAAATAATGACCTTTCCCTAAAAAATTATTCACCGGCCATCGGCTACGCAAGTACCAGCGGTGACCTATCACCCTATGCTGATGATTCCGCAGTCACTGTCGACTATGACAGTACTCAGCGGCCTTCTGGGAATAATCCTGATATCGGTGCATACGAAAATAGTCTAAACTCTCCCGCAAACGCCCCTCCTCTAATCGACTCAATTTCAGATATCACCATTAATGAAGACTCTGATGAGACCACAGTAAGTCTTTCAGGAATTTCTGATGGAGATTATCATTCAACCCAGACGGTTACTCTAACAGCTTCCAGCGCTGACGCAAATAAAATTAATGATCCTACAGTAACCTATACGTCTTCAGAAGCGACTGGGTCAATTGCTTTTACACCAGCATTAAATGCAAATGGCAATATAACCCTGACAGTGAGCCTTGCTGACAATGGAGGAACGGACAACGGTGGTATTAATTCAAAGGATGCGAGTATAAATGTTACCATAACAGCTGTTAATGATCCTCCTACTGTTAGCAAGACGGCGATAACCTTACCTGAGAATACCACCCTAGTGGGTGACATAGAAGCCAGTGATCCTGAAGATGATGACATCAGCTATAGCATTGTTGGCGGTAATGATGAAGAAAAATTCACGCTAAGCTCTGAAGGTGCACTTTCTTTTAAGGAGGTGCCGAACTTTGAATCACCTTCCGATCATGACACGAATAACCAGTATGAGATCTCTGTAAAAACCTCTGATGGTTCACTTGACGATACAAAAAACGTAACCATAACAGTTACCGATGCTGATGACGGGCCAGCAGTAGTCAATGAAATCTCTGAAGTAAAGGTCAATGAAGATTCTCCTGATAGTACAATTAACATATCTGGAGTATTTATCGATGAAGATGGAGACAATGTAACAAAAACAGTTACATCGAATAGTAACAGTGACCTCGTAAGTGCATCTGTATCAGGAGATAGTGTAACGCTGGACTTCCTGGACAATAAGAATGGATCAGCAACAATAACGATCCAAGGAGAATCAAACGACAAGACAGCTCAAGAATCATTTGGAATCAACATAAAGAGTCTTAATGATCCACCTTCCATTGCAACGTCAGATATAGTAACAGCACTAGAGAACCAGACCGATGTAACTACCCTGACTTTCTCAGATCCTGACGGCACAACTACAGGTTACAGTTACAGCCTTGCAGGTGGAGATGATGAGTCAAAATTTTCCATTACAACAGCGGGTGTTCTAACCTTCAAGGAAGCGAAGGATATGGAATCTCCCGATGACAATAACGGTGACGGCGATTATATGGTAACGGCTCAGGTTGAAGATGACTCCTCAACAACAGGCTCAAAAACCATTACGGTGAGGCTCACTAGTGTCAATGAGGAGCCAACAGGTATTTCTTTGTCGAGCCGAGTTATTGATGACAACAGCCCTTCCGAAACTGTCGTTGGAGCATTGAGTGCTGTTGATGTGGACGCCGTAGACAGCCATTCCTTCTCACTTGTTTCAGGTGATGGAAGCACAGATAACTCAAACTTTTCCATAACCAGTAATTCTCTTAAGGCGGCCATTACCATGGACGCCGAAACGAAGAAAACTCATACTATTCGAATAAAGGTCACTGATTCCGGAAGCTTTACTCATGAAGAATCTTTTACCATCGTTGTTAAGGGGGTTAACGACAATGTTCCAATCGTAACATCAGATCAATCTTTCACAATTTCAGAAGCCTCGGCTGTTGGAAGTAGTGTAGACATGGTATTGGCGACAGATGCCGACGCCGGTGATACAATTCAGGACTGGAAGATTGAAACAGGAAATGATGAAGGTTTTTTCTCTATTGCTCCATCATCAGGCGCAATTAAAACTGCCAAAATTCTTAATTATGAAACGGAAAAAAGCTACAAGTTGGGTGTTATAGCAACAGATGGCGTTTATACCTCAGATATTGAAACAGTCTCTATTGTTGTTTCTGATGTTTCCGAAGGAATAACAGTAACCCGTACCTCCGGGCTAGTTACAACAGAGGCGGGGGGGCAGGACACTTTCAGCATTTTCCTCGATTCCGCGCCCCTTGAAAAGATAAAAATACCTCTTCATTCATCAGACCTTACAGAGGGAACGGTTTCACCGGACACCCTTATTTTCACTTCCACCAATTGGGGTGCAGCCCAAAAAGTGACCGTCACCGGTGTTGATGACACAGATGATGTAACTGATGTGGATTATACCATAAAGGTAAAACCCGCAGTTTCTAAAGATCCAAATTATGATGGTTTTAACCCTGAAGATGTCACGGTAACCAACAAAGATGACGAAAAAGGTGGATTTCAGATCGAAGAACCGACGGGTGGCCTCATCACTTCAGAAAATGGACAAGCTGATGTCTTTAAGATATCTCTTCAAAATGAACCTAGCCACACAGTTACCATACCAGTCTCATCCGATGACAGCACCGAAGCTGTTGTCGCAACCAATGAGATTGTTATTACCGTACTCGATTGGTCTACTCCTCAGGAAATAGCTGTCACGGGGGTTGACGATGCTATCTCTGATGGAAATGAGAATTATACAATAGTACTTGGTAGTGCCGTTTCTGAAGATCCAGCTTATGAAGGAAAAGACCCAACGGACATTATCGGAACTAATCTGGACAATGACATCAAAGACATTCTCTTGTACCCAGAGAAAGGAATTATTACGTCTGAAGATGGTACAGAAGCATTCTTCAATGTAACCCTTAGGGCGGCACCGCTTTCTGATGTGAAAATACCTTTTAGGATCAGAAGCACAGATACTTCAGAAGTTAGCATAAGTCCAGATACCCTGATTTTCTCAACAGATGATTGGGAAGGAATAAGGAAAGTTTATGTTACAGGAAAAGCGGATAGCATAGCTGACGAAGACAGAATGATAGAAATTATTTCAGATCCAGCTATTTCTGGTGATGAAGCTTATAATAATTTTAATACCCCGAATCCCAAAGTTCATAACTTGAACAAGGATGGACCTGGTGTATGGATAAGCCCTATTTGTTGTCTGAACGTTAGTGAAGATGTTGACGACACACTTACTTTTAACCTTGGATTGCTGTCAAAGCCTGAAGCTAACGTTACCATTGGACTATCCATTGATGATCTATCTGAAGCAACACTGAAACAGGATTCGGTTATATTTACACCTGATAAGTATGATACACTCAGCGTCACAGTCCAGAGAAAGGATGATAGTGAGGATGATGGAAATCAGGTCTTCAAAGTGATCACCAGCGCAACTGTGTCAAACGATACTTCATACAACAATATTGATCCATCTGATCTCGAATATAATAATATTGACAATGAAGGTCCCGGATTTCTCATTAAACCTATAAGTAACCTTCAAGTATCAGAGGAAGGTACCAGTGAGAGGATCACTTTTCAGTTAAGGACAAGTCCCTCCTCCCCAGTTACACTTTTAATTGCTACAGCAAATGATGAAGAAGGAAAACTATCTGTAGAAAACTCTGAAGCAGGGAAACTTTCATCAATAATCCCTATTGCATTCAATGCTTCCAACTGGTCCGAGTCACAAACAGTGACCATAACGGGAATTGATGATCAAATAAAAGATGGAGACAAAAGGTTTGCAATAGTCACTTTCCCCGCTATATCCGAAGATCCAGATTATAAAGATGTTGATCCTGTAGATATAATTGTATTCAATAAAGATAACGATACTGGATCAATAAGCTGTATGGGATGCGAATCTCTTGTAGTTACGGAGGAAGGTGGGACAGACACTTTTTCCATTAAACTGACGAGTAAACCTATAGATAAAGTTTCTTTTACAGTCACAAGTGATGATCCAACTGAAGGTATTATTGAACCCCAATTTGCTGTAATTGAGCCAGGGGAGTGGGAGACAGCGAAAAAATTTACAGTCACTGGAATCGATGATAATGAAGCCGATGGAGATCAAGAATTCAAAATTATTACTGATGATATAATATCTGGAGATGATTATTACAATGGTATGGCAATTCCTGATTACTCCGTTACTAATAAGGATTATGAACCAAATATGACACCACCGAATAGTTCATATGATTTTTTCGGTATTGAAACCGATACTACTTCTGTTATAAGTATCGATATTGAGAATACTGGTAATGACACGCTCTCATTAACAAACATTCAAATAACAGGAAATATTTTTTCTCTGGATTCTAGCTCAATAGAAATCCCAGAAGACTCTTCAGGTTCTTATATCGGGTCTATTAAAATAATTCTGAGTCCCGGTGATAGCATTGGAACATTCTCTGGAGAACTTACTTTTTCTCATAACGATCCAGATCAAGAAAAACTATCTGTCATGGAGGTAATTGCTCATGTAATTGAGGCTGACTATGTAGGTCCCGATATTAATATAAGTGTAGTAGAGTCAATTCAAGAAAACACAGCGCTTGAAATATCAGCAAATATTACCGACGCAAATGGCGTTACTGATGATGCCACTTTGTTTTACAGAAAAGGTGGGGAAACTGCATATAAGCATATTATTATGCAGAAGGATACTAGTGATACCAGCACCAATTATACGTCGGAGATTCCAGCTGAAGGTATCACATGGAAAGGCTTGAACTTTTACATAAGAGCGGAAGATGAAAGAGAAAATGTAAGAAATAGTGACACACTATCAGTCCAAATTTCATTTAAGGCCGGACAGTTATCTACAAAAATAGAGGATAGTTTTTTCAAGAATGGTTTCCCAGAAAATTTGTGGAGAATGATTTCCATTCCAGCTGATATTGATGAGAATCGCGTGGAACAAGTCTTTATGGAGGAATTGGGTAAATTAAAAATAAAGAACTGGACTATTTGGGAATATACGGGCGATGCAAAAAATGGGGGTTTTATAGAACCCGTATCATTATCACCTGGAAAATCTTACTGGTTAATACAGCATGTGAATCCTGCTGCTGAGTTTGAACTTGGTTCAGGATCAAGCAAGGACCAATCAGGATTCCTTTTCAATCTCTATCCCGGCTGGAACATGATTGGTAACCCCTACCCTTTTACAACCACCTTTGACTTGAATGATACTCTTTTCTCAGGGCCTCATACTTATGGCAAGGGTATCGAGGGTTGGTCTATTGAAACTGAACTGGAGCCCTGGGGCGGCTATGCGGTTTTTAACAGGACTGATTTTAGTGAAACGGTTACACTGAAACCTGTAGAAAATTCTATATCACTATCTCGTAGTATAGAAGTACCTCTCGATGGTTGGGAATTAAACTTAAGTGCCTACGGTAAAATCTATGGTGATAGACACAACACTATCGGAAGGCTCTCAGGCTCTTTAGAAGAACTCGATTTCAGAGATAATCCTGAACCTCCCTATCTTGGAGGATATGTCTCTCTTGTTATGCCCAGAGATGACTGGAGTGACAATATCTCACACTTTTCCTCAGATATTAGATCTCTTAATGAAGAGAATGGCGTATGGGATGTTGAACTGAGAGTCAAAGAAGAAACTGGGACTGTATCATTGTCTCTTGTAATGGAAGGTGTATTTCCTATTGAACATGACATTATCCTCCTTGATCTGTTAACCAGAGAAATACATAATCTTAGCGAAACTTCCTCTCTAGCCTTTCATCAATCCTGGGATAAGCTTCCTGTTTATCCATTCAAAATTATTGCCGGAACCCCCGAATATGTCATTGCAAAAACGGAGGAAATACTTTCTCTGTTACCTGAGAATTTTGCACTACACCAAAATTATCCCAACCCTTTCAATCCAACTACTACCATAAAGTTTGATATACCTGAGCCAACATACATTAGTCTAAAGATCTACAACCTCATGGGGCAGGAAGTAAGAAGCTTAAACAATAAATGGCTACCAACAGGAAGTCATCGCTTAATCTGGAATGGAAAAGATCAACAGGGTATTGCCGTCAGTACTGGAGTCTATATTTACAGATTGCAATCCCAAGAATTCCAACAAACACGAAAAATGCTTCTCCTGAAATAAAAAAAGGGGCTTTTTAAGTATTTATTTAGTGTAGGATCAATACGAAATTAGTTCCTGACAAACTACAAATTAGATATAATAGTGTCAGCGTAAACGGAAGTGGACACTTCTGTAGCGTTACTCATTTGTCGTGCAAGATCATAGGTAACCTTTTTTTCTTGAATAGTTTCTTCCACTGCCCGGACTATAATATTTGCGGCTTCTTGCCATCCCAAATGTTCAAGCATCATCACACCAGAAAGAATTACTGAGCTAGGATTAACTTTATCCTGACCAGCATATTTTGGTGCCGTCCCATGAGTTGCTTCAAAGAGAGCAACTTTATCTCCCATATTAGCACCGGGAGCCAAACCTAATCCACCAACCTGTGCTGCTGCTGCATCTGATATATAATCACCATTTAAGTTTGGTGTAGCTATGACCTCATATTCATCAGGTCTAAGAAGAATCTGTTGGAACATACTATCAGCTATTCTATCCCTTATAACTAGTTGACCATCAGGAATTTGGCCATTATGATTTTCCCATAAAACTTCCTCTGATAAAACCCTTTTAGAAAACTCTTCTTGAGCCAGCTCATAACCCCAATCACGAAATGAACCTTCTGTAAATTTCATTATATTGCCTTTATGCATAAGGGTCAATGATCCGCGGTCATGAGCGATTGCATATGCAATCGCTTTTTTGACTAGACGTTTCGTACCAAATGCACTAATTGGTTTTATGCCTAGACCAGAATTTTCTCTTATATTTTTTCCAAAATTTTCATTAATAAATCGACGAACACTTTCCGCCTCTTCACTACCACCTTTCCATTCGATTCCAGCATATACATCTTCTGTGTTTTCACGAAAAATGGTGAGGTTTACCTTCTCGGGATTTTTTACTGGTGCAGGAACACCTTTAATCCATCTTATAGGCCTAACACAGGCATAAAGATCAAGAATTTGACGGAGAGAAACATTTAGACTGCGAATACCACCACCTACAGGAGTAGTAAGAGGACCTTTAATTGCTACAAGGTGATTGGAAATAGCGTCTATACTCTCTTGAGGCAACCACTCACCAGTTGTTTCATACGCTTTCTCACCAGCTAGAATTTCCTTCCATTGGATACTTTTTTCTCCACCGTAACTATTTTTCACAGCTGCATCAAAAACACGCACAGAAGCAGCCCAAATATCTGGGCCAATGCCATCTCCCTCAATAAATGGTATAAG
>JBJKZS010000003.1:0-14994 GCA_045569115.1 Fidelibacterota bacterium
TTATTTGAATATACTCGCTGAGCTCCAACAAATGAAGCGACTACATATAACAATGCACCTATATCCTGGCCATAGATCTCCTTTCCTATTGCAGCTAGAGCAAAACTTCCAGAAGTGTGTCCAGATGGGAATGAAAGCCAATTGCTTTCATCGGGTCGGAGGCGATGTGTAATTATTTTGATCAAGTAAGTTGTTGCTATAGTTACTCCAATGGTTGAAGAAGTAAAAAGCAATTTATCAGTTTTCTCTTCTTTACTATTTGAGCTAGAAGCTAAAATAAAGAGGAATGATGGATAAGCCCAACGGCCACCGTATAGATCCAAGAAATTTGAAAGCTTTTCAGACATTATTGGATGCTCTTTATTCAACTGTCTAATGTCCTCATCATAATTATTCAAAGCCAGAACAGATAAAGAAGCCATAGTCAGCAATTGAATGTTAGTAGTTAAACTATATGACTGCCTTATACCTTTTATAATAAATTTATCAATATCTAATTCACCTGATAGGCTAGCTACACAGATAAAAATGGGGATAGCAATTTTTTTCATTGAGTCATTTGATTAAACAGCATAATCCAGTACAATCTCTTTGCTGTGCGTAACCCAATAGTTCAATAATTTTTTTTCAAATCAAAGTGAAAAAGGCCAATTAAATAAAGGAAATTAGTTGAGTTCTAGTAATTCTTTTGGTGAATTATTTAAAATTTCACACCCATCTTTTTTTATAAGCAGATCATCTTCGATTCTTACACCACCAAAGTTGGGAAGATAAATTCCAGGCTCAATAGTCATTAAATAATTTTCAAATACTTTGTCATTGCTAAGAGGAGAAAATCGGGGATTTGTATGAATTTCCAAACCAAGACCATGACCAGTGCTATGATTAAAGAACTCTCCATAGCCTTGATTATTTATGTGTCCCCGGCATATCGCATCAATCTCTTTGCAAGCTATTCCATCAATAGTAGCTTCACATCCAAGCTTTTGAGCTTCATAAACAACATCATAGACTTCAGAATGTTTATCTGTAGCATTGCCCATAACTATAGTTCTTGTCATATCAGCATGATAGCCATCATATTTGGCACCAAAATCAAGTACTACAAAATCACCGACTTCTATCTTTCTCTCTGTAGGCTTAGCATGTGGCAATGCTGAGTTTTCTCCAGAAGCAATAATGGGTGGAAACGACTCGCATTCAGCACCCATCATTTTACATGCAAATGGAATCTTCGCAGCAATCTCTTGCTCTGTTGCTCCTGGTCGAACCTCAGGGATAATTTGTTCAAAAACTGCGTCAGTTATTTGTACAGCAGTTCGCATGGCACTAATTTCTGATTTGTCTTTAACCATTGCGATTTTTTCAACAAGTTGAGTAGTTTCCACCCATTGACATTGTGATGCAATAAGCTTGAGTTGTGTTAGAGAATTAACGCTTAATTCGTCAGCTTCAAATGCAATTTTCTGCGTTCCGGAAATTATTCCTTTAGAAACTAAAGTTTCGATATGTGGTTTATTTGAAATAATAATTTCCATATCATGAACCTGTTCTTTGGATTGTGTGCCATATCTGCCATCAGAAATAAAATAGGCGACTTTATCTGAAATAAAACAACTCCCAGCGGAACCATTAAACCCCGATAAATACCTTACATTAGTTAGGTTCGTAATATAAATCGCAGAAAGTCCTCCTTCATCCAAGGAGTTTCTAACAGCTTTTATACGCGATTCATTATAATTCAATTAATTAGATCCTTCAGCTTCAATTAAAGAAATAATTAATTTTTTTTCTTGAGATATATTGTTTTTATTCACACCTTCCTTTTTTGACATAATTGATAATACTTTAAGGGCTTGATCATATAATTTTTGTGTTTTTAAAACCCTTACAAGTGTAAAGGTTGCTAGCTTCGGAGAAATTGCAAACTCATTAAAACCTACATTAGCCTCAGACTTTTGTTTAACCACTTCTTTTGATGCTCTCGCACTAGTTGTATTGATCATTGAAAGCCTTTTAACTCTAGCTTTTTTTTTCCCTCCCGATTTTACAGCTGAACTATCTTTTAGTTTTTTCTTTCTTCTTTTCTTTTCCTCATTGCGGTTTCTTTTGTTTGAATCGTTTAATTTACCTTTTTTTTTAACTTTATTAGGTGTGCCTCTCTTACTTAATTGATCTAATGCTTGCTTAGCTTGCGGATTTCTTGGGTCAAGACCAAGTATCTCATCACAGCATTGTTTTCTAATTTGTTTGGATCTTTTTAATTTGGACTGAACGTCCAACATTAACAATAAAGCATTAAGAAAACCAGGGTCAGCCGAAATAACTTTTTTTAAATATTGTTCTGTAGAAAAAAAATCTTTCTGTGCCATAAGAATACGAGATTTAATAAAAAACCCTAATACTGAATTCTCATTAAGCCTAAGCCCAATATCACATACGCGTTCAGCACGGTCTAAATCACCATCTAAGAGATAGTGTTCAGACAAAATTGGGAATAATTCAGAATGAAAATTTTCTGCAAAATATTCCTCTAACTCTTGTCTGTTTTTATAATTCAATTTAACCATCCTCTCATCACAAATGATTTTTCTATCCTGTTGTTTGCATTGAAGCGGCAACACCATTTATACTAGCAAAAATAGACTTTTGCAAACGATCACTCCTTTTCCCTTCGCGCCAGCGACTAAGAAGTTCTAGCTGAATTAAATTAATTATATCGGCAATGGGGTTGCGAAATTTAATTGACTTCTCAATGACAGCATTTCTTTCTAAAAGTGTTTGGTTCCCAGTGATAAGCTTGAACATTTCTAAACAGCGTTCATATTCTTGAACAATAATCTGATGAAAATCAGTACTTGAACTTAAATCCGAATATAGCCTAGATATTTCTAGACGACCTCTTGCCATTTCAAAAGACATGTTATTAAGTAGATGGTTAAAAATTGGTGAATGCAAATAGAGTTTCTGAAGATCTGTAATAGAATTATTTTTACGGACAATTTTTTCTAATGCGGTACCTAATCCAAACCATCCTGGAATATTATATCGAGTTTGCACCCATGAAAAAACCCATGGAATTGCTCTTAACCCATCAAAATCCACTGTTCCAGTATCCAAACTTTTTCTAGAAGCTGGCCTTGACGCAATTGGCAATCTGCTAATATGTTCAATAGGCGAGCAATTAATAAAAAACTTCCAACATTGGTCTGAAAGAATAAATTCCTTATAAGCTTTTTGAGAATTATTTGCAATGGTTGATATTAAATCTTTTTCCTTTGGAGATTGAGAGCCGGATTCTTTGATTGTTCCTTTAATAACTGCACTTATTATTTGTTCTAAGTGACGTTTTGCTGTAGAAACTGACCCATACCTATAAGAAATGACTTCTCCTTGTTCTGTCATTCTAATACGACCATTTTGACACATCGGTGGTAGAGCAAGTATTGCAGCATTAGTCCTCCCACCTCCTCTACTTACAGATCCTCCGCGACCATGAAAAAGTCGAAATCTAATATTTCTTTCAGATAAAACTTCAGCGAGACTTTCTTGAGAATGATTCAAAGCAAATGTTGCCATTCCCATCCCACCATCTTTATTACTGTCAGAATAGCCAAGCATAATTTCTTGAAAAGTTCCTCTACTTTTAACATAATTACTGTAATCAGGATCATCAAGTAAATTAGAAATCAAATGTGAAGCACCGTTTAGATCTTCTATAGTTTCATATAAAGGAATGATGTCTAAAAAAGAAATTATTTTTCCCTCTTCAATGATAACTGATCCAGTCAATTTCAATAAAAGAAATACCTCGAGCAAGTCTGATGTTGTATGTGTCATGCTCACAATATATGATCGAAT
This sequence comes from Fidelibacterota bacterium, assembly GCA_045569115.1. Taxonomy (GTDB): domain Bacteria; phylum Fidelibacterota; class Marinisomatia; order Marinisomatales; family S15-B10; genus S15-B10. The sequence continues at coordinate 3,862 of JBJKZS010000003.1, forward strand.
GGTATCTGGATCATCTGAACACTGAGATTTTATCATGAAGAACGTATCTAATGTCTGTCTTGCTACATCAGATAATTGGACCACCTCATCAATTGTAATTGTTTCCTCTTCTTTAATTGCTTGTTTGATAAAAGCAATTTTTTCTTCCTCAGATAATAAAGAATAAACCAAGTTTTTTCTTTTTTTGAATAATTCGTCAAGCACCTCACTATGCCTATCAGAATGTTCTCTGATATCTAAACTCATTAAGATAAACCTAAAGGTTTTAGCCCTAATTAATAGATCATTTAGTGGGCCTGTTTTGAATAAAGCCGGATAAACCAGACTCTTTAAAGCCCCAATTAAAATCTCAATATCTTTAATAAATTCTTTTGAAGAATAGGAATTTGAAAGCTTGTCTGAACCTACACTTTCTAGGAACCTATCAAGTTTTGTTTGCATACATACGACTTTAAGTCTAAGGGGTTCATTCTTTAGACGATCAAGAATAAATGTTGGAACCCCAATGTTTTTTACATCTTCCTCAATTGACTGGGTTAAAATATCATCAGACAATGATTCTGGAATCATCAAACTCAAATCCTTGTAAAGCTCATCAAGTGATTCTCTATATTTGGAAAGGATAGCTATTCTTTGAGATTTAATCGCAAATTGTGTCGTTGAAGCCATTACATTTGGATTACCATCTCTATCACCACCCACCCAAGAACGAAAATGAAGAAATGGATTTATTTCCAAATCATGGTCATAATAAAGTAAAAAAGCTCCCTGCAAATCCTTATAAAGTTCAGGTACAGCATACCACAAGGATTCAATGCAATGATAAATAGTATTCTTAATTTCATCTTGGATAGTTAGATTGACAGTTCTAAGGTCGTCTGTCAACATCAGCATAATGAGTGACCTTTTTATTTTTTCTCTAAGAGCCCTTTTTTCTAACTTTCCCAAATGACCAAAAAGGTAATCCTCAAGATCAGAGATGATTATCTTTTGCTTATCTAAAAGAGACTGTCTTCTTGCTTCTGTAGGATGGGCAGTAAAAGTTGGAATTATATCTAAACTTTTTAGGATATCTACAGCATCTTCAATCTTAACGTCACGATCTTTTAGATATTTGACAGCTTCATAAATAGAATCTGACATAGGATCATTAATCGTACCTTGGTCTTTTCTTTTTTGATTAATTGAGTTTATTTCTTGTAATTCAGCTTGATTCAAAAGATTGAATAATGTAGTAAAAAACCTCAAGCTAAAATCTATATTATCTGAATCCCACTTATTAATTATGGAACGTAACTCTGACAAATAATCTTTTAGATTAGAGTAATCAGTTACTTTCTTCAAAACCGAGTATTTCAAATTTTCATATTGAGACGATTCAACCTCGGAATAAATTTCATCAAGAAGAAGTGTGATTTGAACAATACGTTCTTTGAGCGTAGGAGAAAGATACTTTTCCGCAGAATAAGCAACAAAAGATTCAGTCCTAGTGTTTATTCTCTGATTTTTTCCCTTTTCGGGATACCATAAAGTCATATTCTATAAAATCCCTTATTAATTTCTGAGATCTTTTCTAACTTGGTTAAAGCCTAGTCAAGCTAATAATCTAACAAAGAACTGTGTTTCCCCAATGCTTCCCAAGAAATAATCATAATACAAACCAATCTGCGAAATTCCATTGATTTCTCATATGAATTTTGCAATTGAATCAAGATTAATTTGCTATAATTAGAATCAAATTAGAGACTTTTGGAAAAAAAATGGTCATCTTGCCTTCTAGAACTGACCAGCAATAAATTTAGATGTGATACGAAAACGATTGATCTTTGCCTTGTGTATGATACTTATGGGTATTTTGCATGCTAGCTATATATCTGTTCATTACCCAAATGATCCCGCAAGACAAGAAAGAATAAAGACTTTTGATACAGGCCATACCACCTATATTTCAAGTGCTGATATGGTGCGCATCCTAAATGCAGGAGTTTTTACTAATAATGCAAGAGGCAAAGTTGTAATCTATTTTGGCGGGCATAGGATAAAAATCTCAGCCTATAGCTCTTTTGTAGTTGTTGATGATCAAGTATATCAAATGCCTTTCCATGCACTTTCTGATGGGATTGATATTTATGTACCAATGCGTGCATTTATAGGAGTGTTAAATCGCCATGCTGCTCCTGGGGTTAGCTACGATGTAGATTTGAATAGTATTGTAGTCGAATTAATTTCACATAATATTAATAAACTAAATATTGAAGAAAAAGCTAATGGTACTGTTATACGGATTGCTACAACAAAAACATTTTCAGAAGGGTCTTTTACCGGTTGGTCAGCTAGAAATAGGTGGTTTTATCTAACTGTTTCTGGCGGTATAGCAGATTCCACTGCCTTGAGGAAAACTAAGTTAGCAGGTGTCGTAAGAGGAATAACGGTTGATCAAACAGGGCGATCAGTACAAATCGCTTTTCAACTCAGAACTGAAATTAAAGACTTTGAGATATACCAAAATAATTCTCCAAATGAGATTGTTCTCACATTGCGTAGCCCTCTAAGTGCTAGTGCTAACAAAATACAGAAGCTAAAAGATGCTTGGTACATTGATACAATCATAATTGACGCTGGCCACGGTGGCAAGGATCCAGGAACCACCGGAAAATATGGTCTTCGAGAAAAGTTTGTTACCTTGGACATCGCAAAACGATTGGGACGCCTTATTGAAAAAAATACAAGCGCAAAAGTAGTATATACTAGAGATGAAGATATATTCGTACCATTATGGCAGCGCACCAAAATAGCAAATGAGAATAATGGTAAACTCTTCATCAGTATCCACGCAAATGCTAATAATAATAGACGAATTAAAGGGTTTGAAACTTTTATACTTAGGCCTGGAAAAACTTCTGATGCTATTGATGTTGCAGAGAGAGAGAATGGTGTAATTAAACTTGAAGAGGAAGCTTCTCGCTATGATCATCTAACTGAAGATAGTTTTATTATTGCCTCTTTGATGCAAAATGCCTTCATGAAGGAGAGTGAAGATCTTGCTGCTACTGTTCAATCGGAACTAAAAAAGAGCATACCTTCTCCTGATAGAGGGGTTAAACAAGCAGGCTTTTTTGTATTAGTCGGTGCCTCAATGCCACATGCATACCTTGAGGTTGGTTTTCTTTCAAACCCTCTAGAAGAGAAACAACTTAGGAAACCTGGTTATCGTCAAAGTATTGCGCAGGCAGCTTTTAAGGGCGTGCAACGATTTAAAGACAAGTATGAGCGTGTTCTTGAAGATTAAGGTTAATCACTAGCCTTCATAGTGCTGATTTTAAAAGCCTCATGTCAACTCTAGATCAAGCAACTCTAAATCATCTATATACGTTAAGGCGAAGAGGAATTAAAATTGGTCTTCATCGTATTGTGGAACTTCTCAAGCGTTGTAAAAATCCTCATCAAGGTATTCCTGTAATTCATATTGCAGGAACGAACGGAAAAGGTTCAACCGCTTCAATGATTGCATCTATACTTAAAATTTCTGGTTATAAAGTAGGTCTATATACCTCCCCTCATCTTATAAAATTCAATGAAAGAATTAGGATAAATGGAATTCCTATTTCCGACAAATTCATAATATCATTTTTCAATCAATATCGAAAAGACATTGATCTGCTTGGCTCCACTTTTTTTGAGACAACAACAGCCATGATGTATAGTGCTTTTGCACATTCAAATATTGACATTGGTGTAGTTGAAGTTGGCATGGGAGGAAGACTTGATTCTAGTAACGTTTCTGAATCAGTTCTTTCCGTAATTACACCAATTGATTTTGACCATATGGATTATCTTGGCAATACGCTTGATAAAATTGCCGCTGAAAAAGCCGGAATAATCAAAAGTGGAGTTCCTGTAGTAACAACTTTTCAATCGAAAGAAGTTATGGATGTGATAAAAAAAACTGCGGAAAAAAAGGTGTCTCCACTTTTTTTTGCTTCAGACTTAGTCCCTATATCAAGCATAAAACAAGATGAAAATGGAATCAGCTTCAAATCCGGGAAGACAATTTATAAGTCTCCTCTTTTAGGCAAACATCAAATTACTAATGCTCAAACAGCTATAGCTACATGTCGTGTTTTCAACACTCAGTTAAATGAGAAAAAAATAGTGCATGGTATTGAAAAAACAATCTGGCCTGGCAGGCTCCAATTAATGTGCAATAAGCCACGAGTTTATTTTGATGTCGGACATAATCCACATGGTATTAATGCTACATTACGTACTCTGATTAATGTTTATCCGGATATTCCTATTCAAGCAATATGTGCAATGAAAAAAAGTAAAAATATCAAGGAGATTTCAGCAGTCCTTTTTCCACATGTAAAAAATGTTATAACTGTAGACCCAGAAAACGGAGAATTTTTTAGCGCTTCATCCCTTGCGACCCTACTTTTAAATGAAGGGCTCAAAGCTCAAGCCGCACCATCCCTGTGGGAGGGAATTGAAAAATGCAAAGTAAATGATTCCTGCATTTCATTTATTTTTGGAACTCATTATATTGCAGAAACGGTTTTTTCAGTCTTCGGATTTCTCTTTGACAAAGAATCAATTTAGTATAAATTAAATTTGGTATTGTCGTTGTAACGGCAAAACTCTCTTAATCCCAGAATTAATAAACCTTACTGTTGAATTATCAATTATGGATGTAACCGAGTTACAGAGACTCAAAATAAAAGATCTTACGAAGCTTGCTCAAGAGATGGAAGTCCCCGGATATTCCGGCCTAAAAAAGCAAGAGCTAATCATGCGTATTCTTGCAGCAAGTGCTGAAAAAGAAGGAAAGCTTTTCGCTTCTGGAGTTCTTGAGGTTATGCAAGAAGGATATGGCTTTCTTAGGTCTCAGGACTATAACTATTTACCTGGGCCTGATGATATCTACGTTTCTCCGTCGCAAATAAAAAGGTTTAGCCTACGGACTGGCCATCAGGTAGCAGGTCAAATTCGTCCGCCAAAAGATAATGAACGTTTTTATGCATTGTTAAAAGTTGAGACTGTTAATGGTGAAGGGCCAGATCAAGTAAAAAAAGCAATCCTATTTGATAATCTAACCCCTTTATACCCTGAAGAAAGTTTTAAACTTGAAAAAAGTCCAAAAGGTTTTTCCATGAGGACACTTGACCTCATGGCTCCTATTGGAAAAGGTCAAAGAGGGCTCATTGTAGCTCAGCCAAAGACTGGGAAAACAGTTCTACTTCAAAAAATTGCCAATTCAGCCTTACAAAATCATCCTGAGGTAAAAATTATTGTACTTCTAATAGCAGAACGACCAGAAGAAGTTACAGATATGGAACGTAGTGTTGATGCAGAGGTAGTGAGCTCCACATTTGATGAGCCTCCAGAGCGCCATGTGCAAGTAGCTGACATGGCATTAGAGAAAGCAAAACGGATGGTAGAATATGGGAATGATGTAATGATTCTTTTAGATAGTATTACACGTCTTGGTAGAGCGCACAATGCTGTTATTCCTCATAGCGGTAAAATTCTATCAGGTGGCGTAGATGCCAATGCACTACACAGACCAAGGAGACTATTTGGTGCGGCTCGCAATACAGAAGAAGGTGGAAGTCTTACCATTATAGCAACAGCTCTGATTGATACTGGTAGCAGAATGGATGATGTAATATTTGAAGAATTTAAAGGTACGGGCAATATGGAGTTAGTCCTTGACCGCCGTCTAAGTGATCGCCGACTCTTTCCTTCCTTTGACCTTATTCGCTCTGGTACCCGCAAAGAAGAGTTATTGCTTTCAAAAAAGGCTCTTTCTAGAGTATGGATACTTCGAAAACTTGTAAATGATATGACTCCTATTGAAGCAATGGAATTCCTTTTAGACAGGATGAAGCGAACAGGAAGCAATGAAGAATTTCTTGATACAATGAATAACTAATATATAATTTTGAACTATTCCCTTAACTTCTAGTGCCTAAAGATCAGACTTCAATAAAATCTATAGTATCTCGTTTTAAAACAGACAAACCTGTGCGGAAAACTTCCTATCAAGTCAAGGGAGTATTAATGAAGGAATTTCCTGATGAGCCATTAATACCTTTTATCAACGGTAATTACCGCAATGATTTTCTCTATCCTAGAATTCAGGTTAAAATATTAAACGAACAGATTTATCTTGTTGGCATAAAAGAAGGCGTTGAGCCAATTGAATCAATAATGAAAAATTTGGAATTACTGAACTTTGGTAACATAACATTTAAAGTCGAAAACATTGAAAGCGAAAAAATAGAGCTAGATATAGGTTGTACTGACAAAGCTATCCATTATAATTTTCTTTCTCCTTGGATTGCGCTCAATAGAGTTAATCTAAAACGATATAAAGGCTTTTCAGAAAAAAAACCTAAAGATCAAACCGATTTTCTAAGGCGTCTTTTGAGTCAAAATATTGCTTTCATTGGTAAAGAGTTTGGTCTTTCTTCTGAAAGTCGAATATTTGTAGATTTATCACTTGAATCTGCTGAGCCAAAAATGTTAGATGATGGGAAGGCTGGTTCTTTTGCCGGTAGTTTTAATTCTAACTTTGTTTTACCAAATTATATTGGTGTTGGCAATGGTATCACAAAAGGATTTGGCGTTCTTTTGAATAATATAAATAAATCTTCAATAATAGAAAATAGTGAAAAAAATGTTGAGCCAATGCAAGATCTACCGGAAGGCTGGGAAAATGAGGCTATTGACCCTAATGACATCCCACGAAGCAAAAGGAATAAACCTCCAAAAGAAAAAAAATCAGATAACGAGCCTAACTTTAATACCGCTGAATACCATTCAAAAACACATTAGAGATGATCGCAAGTAGAGTAAATCGTATACAACCTTCTTTTACGCTTGAGATGACAGCAAAAGCAGCTACGCTACGAAGCCAAGGTATTGATGTAATTGACCTGGGGGTAGGTGAGCCAGATTTTAATACTCCTACAAATATAAGAGACGCTGCAGTACAAGCAATGGCTGAAGGGCACACAAAATATACTCCTGGCAGAGGAACACTTGAACTTCGAGAAGCTATTTGCCTAAAACTTGAAAGAGATAACAATATTTATTACACTCCTGATCAGATCATAGTTTCAAATGGTGCGAAACACTCTCTTAGTACAATTTGTCAAGCTGTCTTAAATCCTAATGATGAAGTAATCGTTTTTTCTCCATATTGGGTATCTTTTCCCGAAATTATACGGTTAGCAGATGGCATACCAATAATAGTAGAAACCCTCGCTGACAAAAACTTTACACCTAACTGGGATGATCTTGATAAAAAAATCTCAGCAAAGACTTCAGCTATTCTTTTAAATTCTCCTTCAAACCCGACCGGGTCGGTTTGGAACGATGAAACTATAACAAAACTTTTAACCCTTGCCGCAAAAAATAATTGGCTTGTTATCTCTGACGAGTGCTACGAAAGACTTGTATATGATAATCAATACAATAGCGCGGAATCAATAAACAATTCAGAAGCAAATGTGCTCACTGTTCAAAGCATGTCAAAAACTTATGCTATGACAGGCTGGCGGATCGGCTATACCGCTGGAGATTCTAAAATTATAAGTGCAATGGCTAAAATTCAAGGTCAAGCAACTTCTTGCCCCAACTCTATAAGTCAGAAAGCTGCTATTGAAGCTTTAATCGGAGATCAAACTGAGGTGGATAAAATGAATAAAGTTTTTGCTAATCGAAGAAACTTAATGATTGACAGATTAAATAGAATAAATAATGTGTCTTGCTCTAACCCTGGGGGAGCCTTTTACGCATTTCCTAATTTGAGTCACTACATTGGGCTGTCGAATAAAGGAAAGATTATAGACACTTCTTTTGCCTTAAGTGACTATATTTTGGAATCTGCTAGGACAGTAACTGTTGCTGGTTCTGGCTTTGGTCTTGAGGGTTATATTAGACTGTCATACGCAACAAAAGAATCGGTTTTTTTAGAAGGTATTGATAGAATTGAACAGGCCTTAGAAAACCTAAGTTAGGGGATTTATATGAAAACCAATATTCATCCTGAATATTCTCTTGGAAATATTACTTGTGCTTGCGGGAATACTTTTCAGGTTAGAACCACTGTTGGCGACATGCGGGTGGAAATTTGTTCATCATGCCATCCTTTCTTTTCTGGCCAACAGAAACTTGTTGATACCGCCGGCCGTATTGAGAAATTCAAGAAAAAGTATGGTAATCTGATCGATAACACTGACAATTAACAAAAACATATAAAAGTTTCCGCTACTGTCTTTTTAGACTGTCGGAAGCTTTTTTTTTCGCAGCATTCTTTATGATAGACAAAGTCAAACAGATCATAGATCGATATGAAGAGTTAAATCGACTATTAATAGAGCCTGATATACTTTCTGACCCCACAAAATATGGCCTACTAGCAAAAGAACATCATGAACTGGAGCCCTTGTCAAGGAAGGGACAACAATATGTTCAGGCTATCACGCAAATTGCTGAAGATGAGGCAATTTTAAATAGCGATGATGAGGAACTAAAGGAAATTGTGAGAGAAGAAATTGAGCAATTAAAAAATGATAGTATTAATATGGAAGAAGAGCTAAAACTACTTCTATTGCCCAAAGATCCGCTTGATTCAAAAAATACAATCATGGAAATAAGAGCTGGAACAGGAGGAGAAGAAGCTGCACTCTTTGCAGCCGATCTTTACCGAATGTATAATTATTTTGCTGAACAGAATGATTGGGAATGTGATCTAATATCAGCAAATGTAACAGGAAATGGTGGCTATAAAGAGATAATTTGTTCTTTTAAAGGTGATTCTATTTTTGGAAAATTAAAATATGAGGGTGGTGTTCATCGTGTTCAACGTGTGCCAGCTACAGAAACAAGTGGACGGATTCATACATCTGCTGCAACCGTTGCGGTACTGCCTGAGGCTGACGAAGTTGATATAGAAATAAATCCACAGGATTTAAGGATTGATACTTTTCGAGCATCTGGTGCAGGCGGACAACATGTAAATAAAACGGAGTCTGCTGTTCGACTTACTCATATACCTACAGATACAGTGGTAACCTGTCAAGATGAAAAATCCCAACATAAAAATCGAGCCGCCGCAATGAAAGTTCTTAGATCACGTTTACTCGCAAAAGAACGAGATAAGCAACAATCAGAACGTGCCAAGGTTAGAAAATCTATGGTGTCTACTGGCGATAGAAGTGCAAAAATCAGAACTTATAATTTTCCTCAAGGCAGAGTAACTGACCATAGAATTGATGTAACCCTGTATAGGTTAGAAGAAATCTTGAGCGGTGATATAATTGAACTTATAGAGCAATTAAAAATTGCTGATCAAATGGAGCAACTTAAAGCCATAAATTGATTTGATAAAATTGTCTAATGCCTAATATCGATGAAATGCCAAAAGTTGGAAAAATCATCAATGAGAGTTCCTCTTTCCTTAGTTCTTTGGGAATTCAAGAACCTATAGGAAAAACTGAATGGCTTCTTTCGTCTCTTTTTAACTTATCCTCCACAGAAATAGCCTTAAATCATGATAGGAACCTAACCTCAAAAGAGTTAGAGAAATTTAATAGGTGGTTAAGCAGATGTGCCGAAGGAGAACCTGTCCAATATATAACCAATGAAACAGACTTTTTTAGTTTAACCTTTTATCTAGACAAGAATGTCCTTATTCCCCGCCCAGAGACAGAGCGCCTTGTTGAAATTGCGATTGAAACTGTAAATAATTCGCACATCCAATCTGTGCTTGATATTGGTACTGGATGTGGTTGTATAGCAATTAGCTTAGCAAAAAACTGTGAGGATCTATCTATAATGGCCATTGATAAATCTAGAGGTGCATTAAAATTGGCAAATCGAAATAGTTGTTTAAATAGTGTAAATAATCGAATTGATTTCTATCAATTAAATATCCTTGAACAAAACCCTTTAAAAAAATTTGATTTAGTGGTCACGAACCCACCCTATATATCAATTAATGAATACAAGTGCTTAGATAAAACAATTAAACTTTTTGAGCCAAGAAGTGCATTAACTGATGAATTTGATGGTTTGAACTTTTACCGGAGGATCTCTGAAAAAGGAATGAGTTGGCTACAACCAGGAGGAACAATTCTTATGGAAGTGGGAAGAAGAAAACACCCAGAAATGGCGGCTGAGCTTTTCTATTCTGAAAATTGGGATGGAATTAAAATTTTTTCAGATTACAATGGAGATCATAGAGTTCTAAAAGTATCTAGGCCATGAACTTATTTTTAGAAAGCATAAAGCTTTTAAGACCTATAAATGTTCTATTAGGAGGAGCAACAGTAATCGTTTGTGCTATAATGATAGATGGATTATCAGAAATGCACTTAATTATAAAAGGATTAATTATTGTGATGGCATTTACAGGAGGGGCCAATGCTCTTAATGATTATTTTGACTTAGACATAGATAAAATAAATAAAAAAAATCGACCCTTGGTTAGAGGATATTTAACACCAAAATTTGCACTTAATTTATCTGTAGTTCTTTATGGGCTAGGCATTGTAGTTGCTAGCTTAACCCCCAAGCCCGCACTAATTATCTCCGTTGGAATTGCTCTACCTTTGATTCTTGCTTACAATCTCCGATTGAAGGGTACTATATTGTTTGGGAATTTGGCCGTTTCTCTAATTATTGCAATTACTTTTCTTTTTTCTGGGAGTCTTTTCAATGCATTAGAAAAGATGATTCTGCCAGCCTTTCTAGCTTTTAGTTTTACATTTGTTAGAGAATTTATTAAAGATATGGCTGATGAAAAGGGAGATAGGGAGATGGGACTTAATACCTTACCAGTCAAACTAGGGCTAATTGCATCCGCCAAAGTTGCCATTGGTATGATTAGCTTACTTCTATTTGTAATTATTCTTCCTTATGTAATGGGTTTTTACAATAAAAATTATCTTTTTATTTCTCTTATAGGGATTGGGATTCCTTTAGCTTATATCATAAGTTTGCTAATTAAAATGCCTTCTTCAAATAACTGCATAAAGGCATCTCGCCTATTAAAAGTTTGTACCTTAATTGGCCTTATAGCCATTTATATTGGATAATTATGGCTGCTGAATTTGTTCATCTTCA
>JBJKZS010000004.1:0-14907 GCA_045569115.1 Fidelibacterota bacterium
TTCTATTGATAAAATGAAAATTGTACCAGACTCTAATGGCAATGAGACTTTTCATATTACTCTTTCTAGTAATCGTAATAATTTTGAAATGGTAATGCTTGTAGGGTATATAGCTGCTGGGCAAGCAATGAAGTCAGGCTTCGAGCCAACAGCTTTTTTTGTAACTGTAGATGTGCCTTTGGGAGAAGGATTTAGACTCGTCACTACTGCTTCTAAAGATGATTTGAAAAAACTGTTGTCAGGTGAAATTAATACCGCACAGTTTGTTCGAAAAGTGAAGTACATTTAACCAAACTAAAGGGGAAAATCATGGACTTTGATCCGTTTGGATGGCAATCAGTTTTAAATACTTATTTACGCGCTATTGGTTGGTCTGTTGTTGCAGCGTTGGGGTTTTCTATTGGTATCGGACTAGCATTGAAAGTGTTTGATATGATGTCAACAGATATAGAAGAGTGGGAAGAGATAAAGAAAGGCAATATGGGCGTTTCTCTTATATTTATTACTCTTATAGCGTCAGTGGCCTTTCTTATTCACAAGGTTCTTTAGGCAAAATTTATCAGCTCAACTTAGCTGTTGATATTTGTTAAAACCCCATTTTAAAGCGGGCTTATGCCCGCTTTTTTATTTTTTTGTTTCTAATAATTGTTTATTCAACAACAGATTGTATATAGCTAGGCAAAATCTTAAATTTTTTAACTAACTTTTTTAGATAAACCATTGGCAACTACTGCAGATATACGTACTGGACTTGTAATAGAATACAAAGGGCATCGTATGAAAATTGTAGAATTCCTACATGTCAAGCCTGGTAAGGGTGGTGCTTTTGTTCGTACAAAGTTAAAAAACATTGTTTCTGGCAAAGTTATAGACGTAACCTTTCGTGCTGGCGAAAAACTTTCTACAGTCAGAGTAGAAAGTCATAGTATGCAATATTTATATATCGAGAATGATTCCTTTGTATTTATGAATAATGAATCTTATGAACAGATTTCAGTCTCAAAGGATTTGATTGTTGATCAAATGGTATTACTTAAGGAAGGTGCCTTTATAGATGTAATTTTTGTTGGTGATGAAGTTATCGATATTTCACTTCCACCTTTTGTTGAGCTTGAAGTAATTGAAACTGAACCAGGAGTTCGAGGAAATACCGCTACAGGAGCATCTAAATCTGCAAAACTCGAAACAGGATTTACTGTAAACGTACCATTATTTGTAAATATAACAGATCGATTAAAAATAGATACTAGAACTAAGGAGTATGTTGAGAGGGTTAAGTGATATATTTGAAAGTTGGCAATCCAGATTGCGAACTATTATTGATATTCTTGAAACTAGCGAAGTTAATGAGATAGAAGTTAGTTTTTTCGGTCGAAAAATTAGAGTTTCTAAGGGTTCAGTTGTTAGTTCAATTCAATCTCCAGTTCAAGTGGAAAATATTACAGAACAACAATCTGTTTCTGATAATATTAATACTGATCAAATTTCACAAACTCAAGTTCGCTCTGGCATTGAAATAAAGGCTCCAATGGTGGGTACTTTTTATATTTCACCTTCTCCTGAATCTGCTCCCTTTGTTAATGAAGGAGACAATGTCTCAGTAGGTCAGGTAATTTGTATCATAGAAGCCATGAAAATCATGAATGAAATTGAATCTGAAATATCAGGTCAAATTACTAAGATAAATGCTGAGGATGGAGATGCAATTGAGTATGGACAGCCTATTTTCTTTATTGACCCAGATTGATTATAGGTGTATTTATATTAATTATGTTGGGTTTTAATAAATTATTATGTTCGAAAAGATTTTAATCGCAAATAGAGGGGAGATTGCTCTCCGAATCATTAGAGGTTGCCATGAATTAGGTATAAAAACAGTTGCTGTTTATTCTTCGGCTGATGAACTCTCTCTGCATGTACGTTTTGCGGATGAAGCCGTATGTATTGGACCGCCTCCTAGTAGTGAGAGTTATTTAAATATTCCAAGTATATTAAGTGCTGCTGAACTAACTAACAGTTCAGCTATTCATCCTGGATACGGTTTTCTTTCTGAGCGTCCTGAATTTGCCCAGATTTGCCAAGAAAATAATTTTGTTTTTATTGGACCTTCAGCTGAAATAATTAGTACAATGGGAGAAAAAGCAGTAGCAAAGAAAACTATGGAAAAAGCTGGTGTTCCGATAATTCCTGGAAGTGATGGTATTGTTAATTCTATTGGGGAAGCCTACTCAATTGCATCAGAAATCGGATATCCTGTGATGTTAAAAGCAACTGCTGGTGGCGGGGGACGTGGAATGCGATTAGTTAAATCGAAAGAAGAACTTGAGAAATCTTATTTGACTGCTTCTTCAGAAGCTGAAAAAGCTTTCAATAATGGTAAACTTTATTTGGAAAAGTTCATAGAAAACCCTCGCCATATCGAAATACAAATTCTTGCCGATCAATTTGGTAATGTTATTCATTTTGGAGAGAGGGAATGTTCTATACAACGGCGGCATCAAAAATTGATTGAAGAGTCTCCCTCCCCTGCAATTAATGATGATATTCGAGAACAAATGGGAGAAGCAGCTGTTAAGGGTGCTAAATCTATAGGTTATTTAGGTCTAGGTACAGTTGAATTCCTCTTTGATAGCATAACGAAAGAATTTTATTTTATGGAAATGAATACACGAATACAGGTAGAGCATCCTGTCACAGAAATGGTAATTGGTAAAGATCTTGTAAAAGCCCAAATAAAAATTGCTTTTGGTGATGAGATTCCTGATAATCTTGAAAAATTTAAGCTTAGAGGTCATTCTATTGAGTGTAGAATCAATGCTGAAGATCCCAATCGAGATTTTATGCCTTCCCCAGGAAAAGTTGAGGAGTTTCATGCACCTGGTGGGAACGGTGTTCGAATGGATTCTCACGTCTATGCGGGCTATGAAATTCCTCCTCATTATGATTCACTTATTGGAAAATTGATTGTTCATGCTGATGATAGGCCTACAGCAATTAATAGAATGCAAAGAGCACTTGAAGAAATAATACTTGAAGGTCCAAAAACAACAATTCCTTTCCATCAAGCAATAATGAGAGATGAAACTTTTCAAGATGGAGATTTTAATACGGGCTTTATTGATACTTTTTCTTATACTTAGAGAAAATATGTTTGCAATGAAAGGTTTGCTATAATATGAAAATTCTCCCCAATTTATTTTATACAGAATCTCATGAGTGGGTTTTAATTGAAAATGAAATTGTGACGATTGGAATCACTGATTTTGCTCAGAATGAGTTGGGTGACATTGTTTTTCTTGAGCTACCTAAGGAGGGGGCTAAAATCAATAAAAATGAGATTCTTGGAACAGTTGAGGCTGTAAAAACAGTGGCTGATCTATATTCACCAATGTCGGGTATAGTAATTCATGTAAATGAAGACTTAAATAATGAACCTGAACTTGTTAATCATGATCCATTTGGAACGGGTTGGCTTTTAAAAATTCAAACAATTAGTTCTGCCCAGTCAAAAAATCTACTGACTGCTGATGAATATATAGACCTTGTAGGGTAAGATTGGATTTAGATGCTATGGGAAGTGTATATTCTTACTTAGAATCAATAAAATTAAAAAAAAGGGCTGGTTATCTAGTTCTTATTGATCCAGATAAAAAAAATGATGCTAGACTAGAAACTCTTGTCGATTCTGTTAACCAAGCAGGTGCTGACGCTATTCTTGTTGGAGGAAGTCTAATGATGGATAGTAGTTTTAACGATCGTGCTAAAAGAATCAAGTCTTTATCAGAGGTTCCTGTGATTTTGTTCCCTGGATCAGTAAGTCAATTAGGTCCTCATTTTGATGCAGTTTTATTTATGTCGATAATTAGTGGAAGAAATCCAACCTACCTTATTGGTGAGCAGGTGATAGGTGCTCCTATTGTTAAAGATTTAGGGCTAGAGCCTTTACCAACTGGGTATATGTTATTTGAAGGTGGTGGTCATTCAAGTGTGGAGTTCATGAGCAATTCTAGGCCATTACCACTTAATCGTCCTGAGATTGCAGTAGCTCACGGTCTGGCCGGACAATATTTAGGCATGAAACTTTTATATCTTGAATCAGGTAGTGGTGCTGTCAAAACAGTGCCAAAGGAGACAATTTCTGCTATAGCTAGCAACTGTGATATTCCAATCATTGTTGGAGGTGGAATATCTGAGCCTGAAATAGCAATAGAAAAAGTTAAAGCTGGAGCTTCTTTTATTGTTACTGGAACAGCTTCTGAATCTTATGATTCCGCTAAAATAATGAATGATTTTGCTGATGCCATACATGACATTTGACTAAAATAATGAAAAATATTGAAATACAATTAAGAGAAAGTGCTAGAGTTAAGGAATCGATGATTTCATTTTGTGCTCAAAGTATTCAAAATGCAGCGGATTTAATTATCTCGTCAATCCGAATGGGTGGTAAAGTAATGTGGTGTGGAAATGGTGGGAGCGCTGCACAGGCACAACACTTATCCACAGAAATTATTGGTGGTCTGAGGAGGCATGATTTACCCCCACAGCCTTCAATTTCTCTTACAACAGATAGCTCAATGATAACAGCATGGAGTAATGATGTTGATTTTGACTCACTTTTTTCAAGGCAGATTGAGGGCCTTGGTAATGCTGGTGATGTCTTGGTTGCTTTAAGTACAAGTGGAAATTCTTCCAATATAATTAAAGCGGTAAAAATTTCTGAATCAATTGGAATACAAACTATAATTATGACAGGTAAGGCTGGTGGAAGTCTTGCTTCAATGGGAAATGTTAGAATTATGATTCCATCTGAAGACACACAGCGTATTCAAGAAGGTCATATTACAGCTGGCCATATATTTTGTGAACTAGTTGAAAAAGCCTTTACTCCGGAGAATTAGAGACGCGAAAATTCATATCCCCATTTATTTTGTATGTCAAAGTTGAAAGGAGTTTGGCAAAAAATTCGTTAGATGCCTATCAGCGTGACCTTGTGAGATATATAAATTATTTTGACAGTGAAATAAAGCCCCAAGATGTTCAGGCTGATGATATTCAGGGATATATCAGATTCCTAAGTTCTCATTTGAAGCCATCAAGTATACGTAGGACGATTTCCGCAATTAATAACTTCCATAATTTTTTGATTGAAGAAGGTCATACGAAGTTGAATCCTTGTGAAGTTATAGATATGCCAAAGATAGAAAAAAGGCTTCCTAAAATTCTTACAAAAAAAGAAGTAGACCATTTTTTGAGTGTAATTGACACCTCCTGTCCATCAGGTATCAGAGATCAAGCAATGTTTGAATTACTTTACTCGACTGGATTACGTGTGTCAGAAATGATATCTCTTAAAATTATAGATATAATTATGTTGGATTTTGAAAAAGAAGTTTCTATTACGGTTAAGGGTAAAGGTTCCAGATTGCGGACAATTCCATTAGGAAGAGTAGCTATAAAATCTTTAAAGACTTATATTAATAGTTCTAGAAAAAACTTTATTAAAAATGGAAAAAAAAGTACTAATATTTTTCTCAATTATAGAGGTGAAGGAATGAGTCGTAAGGGAGTATGGAAAATTTTTAAAAAATATGCTGAAAAAGCTGGGCTGAAAAAAACTGTTTCGCCTCATGTTCTTCGCCATTCTTTCGCTACACACCTTATTCAGGGAGGAGCAGATATAAGAGCAGTTCAAATGATGCTCGGTCATGTTGATGTTTCTACCACTGAGATTTATACTCATCTGGACAATAAAGACTTGAAAGATCAACATATTAAATATCATCCTAGAAGCCAATGGTAGAAAATTTATTACTCTTGATTCCGCCTATATTACTAGCTATTACTTTCCATGAATATGCTCATGGTTGGATGGCTTTAAAGTTTGGTGATCCAACAGCTAAAATGTTGGGAAGGCTTAGTTTAAATCCTCTTGTTCATCTTGACCCAATTGGTACCCTAATGCTTTTTATTGTTCATTTCGGTTGGGCAAAACCTGTCCCTGTAGACCCACGTTATTTTTCTGATCCTAAAAGGCAGATGATTTGGGTAGCACTTGCTGGTCCAATTGCGAATATGATCCTTGCTCTTATTTCAGGAATATTAATTATTGGTTTCTCATCTTCTAATTTAATGTTTAACTCTAAAACGGCTTTTTTTGCTAATATGCTAGTATATAGCCTACAGATCAATCTTGCTTTGGCAATTTTTAATATGTTACCAATTCCACCTTTAGATGGATCAAAAATACTTCGAGGTTTACTTCCTTATCGATACGAATATATTTCTAACACATTGGAAAAATTTGGACCTTGGATTTTAATGTCACTGATCCTATTTGGTGTGATGTCAGGCATTTCATTGTTTTGGTTATTTATTGGTCCTTTTGTCAGGTTTTTCTCTTCTCTTTTCACTCTTGGATTAATTTGATGTCTAGTGAATTCCGTTTTAGAAAAATAATCAATTATAGACCTAGAAAAAGTTCATTTGTAAAGTTACTTATTCTCACCCCAATTATACTATTTCTTATGCTGTATCTTAAAGGGATTACAAAGTAAAATGAATAAACTTATTGAGTGTATTCCTAATTTTAGTGAAGGAAGAGCGCGCTCTAATATAAATGCTATAGCAAATTCTATTGATACTACGAAGAATGTAAATGTCTTAGATATAAGTCAAGGTAAATCAACAAATAGAACTGTAATTACTTTCATAGGTACCCCTGAAGGTGTGTCTGAAGCGGCATTCCTTGGTATTTCAAAAGCATGTGAATTAATTGATATGCGCTACCATACAGGACAACATCCTCGAATTGGAGCCACCGATGTTTTCCCTTTCGTTCCTTTAAGTGGAGTAAATATGGATGATTGTATTAATATCGCTAGGAATGTAGGAAAGCGTGTTGGGGAGAATCTTTCCATTCCCGTCTATCTTTATGAAAATGCTGCAACTTCATCGAATCGAACAAATCTTTCGGACATCAGGGCTGGAGAATATGAAGGTTTGCAAGAGAAACTTAAAGATCCTGATTGGGTACCTGATTTTGGGAAAGCTGAATTTAATCCTATAAGTGGTGCAACAGCTATAGGCGCTAGAAATTTTCTTATTGCTTACAATGTTAACTTAAATACTGATGATAAAAAAATAGCTTCAGATATTGCATGTGAGATACGTGAAATAGGTCGTGCAAAAAGGGATCCTAATGGAAATATAATGTATGATGAGAGAGGTAGAGCTTTGTACAAGCCCGGCCTTCTTAAATCATGTAAAGCACTAGGATGGTATATTTCAGAATATGGGAAAGCACAGGTATCAATGAACCTTACTGATTATAAAATAACGCCACCGCATATTGCTTTTGAAGCTGTTCATGATGCAGCTGAAAAGAGAGGAGTCAATGTGACTGGTAGTGAGATCATTGGCCTTGTGCCTTTGGAAGCGATGCTTATGGCTGGTCGATATTACATTAATTCTAAAAAAAATAAAAATGAAGTTAAAGAATATGACCTTTTATGCAAGGCTATAGAATATCTAGGTCTTAATGATATAAATAGTTTTATTCCTGAAGAAATGATTATTGAATATAAACTAAAACGATAGATTGAATGATATATGAGTTTAAATCAATACAAAAAGTTAGAGTTGGTTTTTTTTCAAAAAAAATATTTAGCTCCTCCATCCTACTGGAAATTTTTTTGAAAAATGGGTAGAATAAACATACTGCCTGAAGATTTAAAGAATAAAATTGCTGCTGGTGAAGTAATTGAAAGACCAGCATCTGTAGTTAAAGAACTTATTGAAAATTCTTTAGATGCAAATGCAACAGAGATAAATGTTTTTGTATCTGGGGGGGGTAACTCATCTCTAAAAGTAATTGACAATGGAGATGGATTATTTAAGGATGATCTTGTAATGGCTTTTTCGCGCCATTCAACATCTAAAATTTCTACTATAAGTGATCTTTTATCTATTGATACGTTGGGCTTTCGTGGAGAGGCACTTGCAAGTATAGCATCCGTAGCTACTGTTAAAGCCCAATCATCAGATAATAATGATGTTGGATATGCAATTTCTGTTTTAGATGGTCAAATATCCAATCCAATGCCTGTAACTATGTGTAAGGGCACATCTATTTCAGTAAGTGATCTTTTCTTTTCTATACCTGCTCGAAGAAAATTTCTAAAGAGTAGTCAAACAGAACTAAGACATATCGTACGAATGGTTCGTCGCTTTTCTTTGTCTTTTCCTAAAGTAAGATTTAATTTAATTGCTGATGGAAAAAAAGTATTGACACTCGCTCCTAGTTCCTTAGCGGACCGAATTACGGCTGTTTACGACCCTACGTATAGTGATAATTTATTAGAAATAGATCATCGATCAGATCTATTTAATATAACTGGTTATATTGGGAGCCTTAATCTGGTTAGAAAAAGGAGGGGAGAGCAGAATCTTTTTTTAAATAAACGATATATAATTAACAGGCTATTAAACTCTGCTGTTTATTCAGCATATCGAACACTCGTTTCACGAGGGGAATTTCCATTCTTTGTTGTCAACCTAGAAATACCTCATGATATGGTAGACATTAATGTCCACCCGATGAAAACAGAAGTTCGCTTTAGGGATGAGTGGAGAATTTATCATGCACTGAAAACAGCGGTATCTGATTCATTAGGAGAAATATTATCTACTATTCCAGATTTTCAGACTAAATCAACAATCTATTCCAAATTAGACAATCAATCTTCTATTGTTTTTAAAAATTCTTCTTCTTCAAATACAGTCTCAAATAAATCTATTGAGCGTGCAAAATCTTATATTCAAGGAATTAGTCTAACGCAAGATGAAGAAGATATTGTCAGTCTAGATAAAATATGGCAGGTACATAGCAAATATATTGTTTCTGAAATAAAAAGTGGCCTTGTTGTAATTGATCAGCATGTTGCCCATGAAAGAATTCTTTATGAACAAGCAATAGAAGCAATGGAAGGAAATCCTTTGTCAACTCAAACCCTTTTATTTCCTGAAATTATTGAATTGCAATCAGAAGATTTTTCAACTCTTTTAAATCTCATTCCTTATCTTGAAAAGATTGGATTTAGAATGAAAGAATTTGGAAAAAATACCATAATGGCTGAAGGTGTTCCGCCTGATATTCAATGGGGTAATGCGAAAGAAGTATTAAAGGAAATCATAGATACTTATAGAAATGAACAAAAAGCGCAACCTTCATTCATGGAGGCAGTATCTGCCTCTTTTGCTTGTAAGGCGGCTGTAAAGGCTGGGGATATTCTTACTTTAGAAGAGATGCAGTCTTTAGTAGATCGGTTATTTGCAAGTAGACATCCTTATTACTGTCCTCACGGAAGGCCCATAATTGTTAATCTTTCATTAGACGAACTTGATCGTCGATTTGAGCGCAGCTAATAATTTAATCCATAAAAAGTCTCTTATAATTGTGGGCCCCACAGCTATAGGAAAAAGTGCTGTAGCTGTAATGTTAGCCAAAACTTTTAATGGAGAAATTATTGGTCTTGATTCTAGGCAAATATATAGTAACATGCCGATTGGAACAGCCCAGCCATCAATTAAGGAGATGGATGGAGTTCCTCACCACCTTATTGGAATTCGATCTCCCTCTGAAATTATTTCGGCTGGTGAGTATGCTCGATTAGTTAACAAGATTATTCAAAATGTGAAAAGCAATCAAAATCTTCCAATTATATGCGGAGGAAGTGGTCTTTATTACAGAGCATTGACTCAGGGTTTTTTTAATGAATCTTCCAGTGATGAAAAAATAAGAGAATCTCTGAAGAAAAGGTTAAATAGAGATGGTGCTGAAGTTCTTTTAGCTGAACTTAATTCAATTGATCCAGAATACTCAAAAGTTGTACATCCGAATAATCATAAGAGGATTCTACGTGCCTTAGAGATATTCGAAATTACAGGCAAATCACCTTCAGAACATTTTCGAAAACAGGAAAAAAATAATCAGAGAGAAAAATTCCTTTCAATATATCTTAAAACTAATATAGATGTATTAGTTCCCAGAATTAATCATCGGATTAAAAAAATGTTAGCTAATGGATGGTTAGAAGAAGTTAAAGATCTCCAAAAGTTAGGGTTTAACGATAATACTCATCCCATGGAAAGTTTGGGCTATAAATATTTAATTGAGTATTTGAAGGGGGAGAAAAATTTAAATGATACAATTGAAAGAATAAAAATTGAAACTCGACAATTTGCTCGAAAACAGATAAAATGGTTTGATAAAGAAGATGTTGATATCACGATTGACATTTCTGAAATTTCAAATGAAGGTATTTTTACACTTATATCACAAACGATAAATGACTTTTGATTGTAACATATAAAAACAATAAATTCCAGTACCCTTTAAACCATCCCCGAGAGGAGGTAAGGGTATTAAAGAATCCTCCGTTCTCGGGAGGATTTTTTGTTTTTGCTAAAAATGAAAGAAATAAGAAAAAAACTACTTGACAGTAAAGAAATAGATAATTCTCTTAAGCGTTTAGCCCATGAATTAGCTGAGCGTATTGAATCAATCAATGATATTGTTATTATTGGTATTCGAACTAGAGGTGAATTTATTGCTGTTAGATTAGCGGAATTGCTTAAGAAAATTTCAGGTATTCAGATTCCAATTGGGTTTTTAGATGTGACATTCTATAGAGATGATTTCCGTCAAAGGTTAATCCAGCCACAAATAAAAGGTTCTAGCATTTCATTTTCAATTGATGGGAAGGCAGTAATCTTGGCGGATGACGTACTTTTTACTGGTAGAACAATTCGTGCAGCTATGAATGAGATAATGGATTATGGTAGACCATCTTCTTTGGCTCTTGCCGTTCTAATAGATAGAGGCCATCGAGAAATGCCAATCAAGGCTGATTTTGTCGGGAAAAATATTCCAACATCCAATATTGAACATGTGGTAGTCAGATTAAGTGAGGTTGATAATGAAGATGGAGTATATCTATTAACACATGATTAGTATGATTATAAAAATAAATTTTAATTAGATGGGGTTTTTACAAAATAAAAATCTTTTCGGTTTGTCGGACTTGGAAAAAGAAGATATTGATTTGATTCTTCAACACGCGAAATCTTTCAAAGAGGTTCTAAATCGACCCATAAAAAAAGTACCCACTCTTCAAGGTAAAACTATTGTCAATTTATTTTTTGAAAATTCAACAAGGACTCGAATTTCTTTTGAATTAGCTCAAAAGAGGTTGTCAGCTGATTCAGTTAATTTTGCTGCGTCAAGCAGTAGTCTAAAAAAAGGTGAAAGTTTCAAAGATACTGTGCGGAATTTAGAAGCAATGAAAATTGATTGTGTCGTAATGAGACATCCTATTCCAGGAGCACATATTCAATTAAAAAACTATATTGATTCTGTTATTGTAAATGCTGGTGATGGGGCACACGAACATCCGACTCAAGGGCTATTAGATATAATGAGCTTACTAGAAGTGAAGAAAAAATTGCAAGGAGTTAAGGTAGCTATAATTGGCGATATTTCTCATAGTCGTGTAGCGAGATCTAACATTCATGGTTTTTTGAAGATGGGTGCAAAACTTACATTGTGCGGTCCGCCAAACTTAATACCTATGGATATAAAAGAACTTGGTGTTGATATCAATTATGATATTAATGAAGTTCTAAGTTGGGCAGAAGCTGTCAATGTTCTAAGAATTCAAAGGGAACGCCAAGGTGTAAGCTATATTCCTTCAGTTCGTGAATATAGAGGTCTCTATGGGGTTACAAAAGAGAGAATTGAGCGATTAAAAAAACAAATAGTGATTATGCATCCTGGACCAATTAATAGGGGTGTTGAAATTGATAGTGATATTGTGGATAGCGAAAATGCTATTATTCTCGATCAGGTTCTAAATGGAGTAGCTGTGAGAATGGCTGTTTTATATCTATTGCTGGGAGACAAGCCACAAGGATTATGAAAAAAACATTCCTTCCTAAGTTATTTTTAATTAAAAATGCGGATATAATTGATCCCGCAAAATCACAGCGATATAACGGTTCAATTTTATTAAAGAATGGGAAAATAGAAAAAATTGGAAAAAGAATTTCTGCACCAGGCGCAAAGGTTTTTGATGCTAATGGTAAAATTGTTACTCATGGATTTTGTGATTTGCATGTCCATTTCCGTGAGCCAGGGAGAGAGGATAAGGAAACAATTTCTTCTGGAGCTAAGGCTGCTATTTTTGGTGGATTTACCGAAGTTTGCACAATGCCAAATACTAATCCTCCAATCGACACCCCAGAGTCTATAAGATTCATACTTGATAAATCAAAAAACTTGCCCTTGAGGATACACCCTATTGGTGCTATTTCCCTTGGTCAGAAAGGACAGGAATTAACTGAGCTCGGTGCTATGGTTAATGAAGGAGCGGTAGCTTTCTCAGATGATGGAATGCCAGTTATGAATAGCGGACTAATGAGAAGAGTACTAGAGTATTCAGAGCCATTATCTATCCCCATTATTAATCATGCGGAAGATTTAGATCTGAAGGTTAATGGGCAAATGCATGAAGGTTTTTGGTCTACCTTTTTAGGTGTAACTGGAATTCCCGATATAAGCGAGTCAATAATGGTAAATAGGGATATTGAGCTAACTAATTTCACTAATGGTAGGCTCCACATTCCGCATGTTAGTTCTTCTAAATCAATTGAATATATAAAAAACGCTAAAGAAAATGGACTTAATGTTACTTCTGAGGTTACTCCGCATCATTTATTCTTTAATGATGAAGAGTTGAAGACATACAATACAAATTTTAAAGTTGCCCCTCCAATTAGAACTGAAGATAATCGAAAAAAACTAATCCGTGCTTTAAAGGCTGGGATAATTGATTGTATCGCAACCGATCATGCTCCTCATACAATTGAGGAAAAGGAAGCTCCATTTGATTGGGCTCCTTGTGGGATGATAGGTTTAGAAAGTGCTTTCGGTGCAGTTTGGAAAGTTCTTAGTGAGGCTAAAATGGACTTGCTTGATGTAATAACATCTTTGACAACAAAACCAAGGTTAGCGATGGGTTTTAAAAATGACCTATTCTATAAGGGGAGTGATGCACAAATAGTAATTATTGATTCTAATGAAGAATGGGAGTTTAATTTATCCTCGATCTATTCAAAATCAAGAAATAGTCCTTTTATTGGCAAGAAACTTAAAGGAAAAATAAAAACAACAATTTCAGGCGGCTATTTGTTTGAAATATAATTTTTTTCAAATAATCCCACTTTTTGGACTTTATTAAGAATATAGCAAAACTGCTTGGTGGCTAACCTCTTTTCTGACTAATATTGCCGACTGTACGAAATGGTAAAAGAAAGTAAAACATTTTCTATAAAAGCTGGTGACATTCATAAGGAATGGTTTTTAGCTAATGCTGAAAATCAGACTCTTGGACGTTTTGCCTCTGGAATCGCCCAAGTTCTAAGGGGTAAGCATAAGCCCACTTACACTCCACATATGGATATGGGTGATTTTGTAGTTGTTGTTAATGCTGAGAAAGTACGGGTCTCAGGCAATAAAGAGATCCAAAAAAAATACTTTTCCCATAGTGGTTATCCAGGGGGTTCCAAAGAGATTGATCTTCAGACTATGCGCAAGGATCATCCTGAACGTATTATCGAGAAAGCTGTGATGGGAATGTTGCCTCATAATAAGCTTGGAAGAAAAATTTTCAGTAACCTAAAAGTATATATTGGACCAGATCATCCTCATATGGCCCAGCAACCTAAAAATATAGAGTTTAAATAGTGGCTCCCACACTAAAAAATGATGTTGTGTTTAGAAGGACAGGTAGGCGAAAATCAGCTGTTGCCCGTGTTCGAGTTTTCCCAGGCAAGGGTAACCTTACTATCAATGGGAAAAATTATAAAGATTACTTTGGAAGAACTGTGGATCAAAAAATTATAGAGCAGCCTTTTGAAATCATAAATAATAGTGATTTTGATATAACTGTTAGTGTCAATGGTGGTGGTTTATCAGGTCAAGCTGGCGCTGTTCGCCACGGAATTTCACGTGCCCTTGTTAATATTAGCGAATCTCATAAAGCTCCATTGAAAAAAGCTGGTTTACTTACTAGAGATTCTCGTGAGAAAGAAAGAAAAAAATATGGTTTACGAGGTGCTCGCCGTGCTTTTCAATTTTCTAAGAGATAGGATTGTTTTGTGGAAGTTACATTTGATAATCTATTAAGTACAGGCGCACACTTTGGTCATCTAACGCGCCGTTGGCATCCAAACTATAGTCCTTATATACTAATGGAGCGGAATGGTATCCATATTATCAATCTTGAAGAAACACTGAAAGGCCTTACTAAATCTATTGAGTTTCTTTCTGAAATAGTTAGTGATGGTGGTGAAATTTTATTTGTTGGCACCAAAAAGAATGCTAAAGATATCATTCAGCAAGAAGCTGATAAATGTGGAATGTTTTATATTGTTGAAAGATGGTTAGGTGGTACTTTGACAAACTTTTCTACGATTCGAAAAAGTATAAAACGATTACAGCTTTTAGAAAAAGAATCAAGTCCAATTTATGAAAATTCCACAAAAAAAGAGATTTTGTCCCTAGAAAGAGAAATGATTCGCCTTCAAGATTTACATCGTGGCATAAAGGATATGAAAAGACTTCCCAATGCTGTATTTGTTGTTGATGCAATGCATGAGTCGATTGCTGTGAGTGAAGCCAAAAGGTTAGAAATTCCCGTTGTTTCTATTGTTGATACAAATACGGATCCAGATACTGTTGATTATCCTATTCCTGCTAATGATGATTCAATTCGTGCGATCAAATTAATTGTAGGAGAAATATCTAGATCTATTTGCGATTCACGTTCGATAGCTTATCCAACTGGC
>JBJKZS010000005.1:0-13513 GCA_045569115.1 Fidelibacterota bacterium
ATAGGATATTAGCTTAGATTGAGTATTGATAAACGTAAATACCTTCGACCAGAGATTGTAGCGAGCATAAATAATATCTCACTTAGAGCAAGACTTGTAGTTGAAGGATACTTGACAGGTTTACATAAAAGTCCTTACCATGGCTTTAGTGTAGAGTTTGCTGAGCATCGTGCATATGGTCCAGGCGATGAATTAAGGCATTTAGATTGGAAGCTATATGGAAAGACTGATAGATACTATATTAAACAATATGAAGAGGAGACAAACCTCCGTTCCTATATTCTGCTTGATGTTAGTAAATCTATGACTTACGCTAGCCATAAGATTTCAAAGCTTGATTATGGAAGTTACCTTGCATCAGCATTAACATATCTAATGCTTAACCAAAGAGATGCTGTTTCTCTAACTCTTTTTGATGAGAAAACTCGTGGGTATGTTCCACCACATTCCACTCAAAGCCATCTAAATTTAATTCTAGATAAATTAGATAATCTTGAGCCTGGAAATGATACAAAGATTGCGCCTACACTTCATGAATTAGCTGAAAAAATAAAAAAAAGAGGTTTGGTTATTCTTATATCTGATCTGCTAGATGAGCCTGATGAAGTTCTTGCAGGATTAAAACATTTTCGACATAAAAAACATGAGGTAGTAGTATTTCATCTAATTGATCCAAAAGAAAAAGATCTTGATTTTTCTATTCGAACAAGGTTCTACGATATAGAGACAGGAGAAGACATAACAACTGAACCGTGGCAAATCCGAAAAGCTTATAAAAGAGTATTAGAGAATTTTCAATCTAATTATACCCGAGAAATGAGGAAAAGAGATATTGATTATATTTCTATAGAAACCAACAAACCTTTAGATATAGTATTAACTCATTATCTTGAGAAAAGACGGGTCATTTCCTAGCTTCAACTTCCCGCTTTTGCTCTATCAAAAAGTTCTTGTCCTTCTTCTGTTCTTCCTTGCCTATAGATTACAACACCTAAATTCCTTAATAGAGCAGGATTATCAGGATCCTTACGCAAGGCTAGGCCATAATAATATTCTGCATCTTCCCAACGTTCCATCCCTTGATAAGCTTCACCAATTCCGATAATTGCTTGAGTATCATCTGGATTAAGTCTAAGGACATTTTGAAACTCTTCTTCAACCATTTCATAATCTTTCAGCTGAAGATATAGTACACCAAGATTAAAATGTAAATCTGGATTGTCAGGTTCAACCCGAATTGCTTTCGTGTATGCAAAAACAGCACTCTCTGCGTCACCTTGTTCATAGTATGCATTAGCTAGAATACTCGCCCCTATAGAACTAGCTGGATTAATTCTCAAGCCTCTCTCTAAATATTCTATTGCTTTGTCAAGATCACCATTCTCTTTAAAATTTTGACCCGCGGTAAAAAGCAAGTCAGGATCATCTGGATTAATTTCAAGCGCTTCTTTAAGTGTAGATTCCAACATTTCTTGATTTTCCAATTGAATATAACATGAAACGAGAGTTTTATAACTCTGTGGATCATCGGGCCTTATAAGTTTAGCCTTATTAAATCCATCAATTGCTTCGATTAAATGAGACTTTTTCTCATTCTTATCTTCAGCTCTGAGTGCCAAGTTAAATGCATCCGCACCAATATTAAATTCTCGACTCCAATGAACAGTTCTCCAAGTCTCAACAGATGACTGTATAGTTTGACCATCAGGCAACTTGTAGCTTGCATTTAAGTCAAGAGCTTTATTAAACATTTCATTCATTTCTTTCCATTGATTATTTCGTCCGTATATTTCTTTACCCATTAAATAATAAGGCTCAGGATCTTCAGGAGACACTTCTATTGCAGCATTAATCATATCTTCAGCCTTAGTCCAGTCTTCTTGCTGAACATATAGTCTTGCTGAAGTAAGCTCTTCACTAGGACAGCCATAAAATACTAGAACAATGAGAAGAAAAGTGATTGTCCTAATAAACAAATTGAGCCGCATTTTTTATTCCTCCGAAATAACCTTTTATAAAATTATTAGATAATTTAATTCCTCCCCATAGGGGATTCAAGCCAATTAAAGTAATGTTTTAATTTTTTCAACTCTTTCCTCAAAAGATTCAAGAGTCATTTTTTTAAGCCCTTCTAGACCAAATCCTTCGACACAAAAGGATGCCGCCGCATTTCCCCATATAACACCTTCGCTTAATGAATAATCATTAGAAAGTGCCGCCATTAATCCACCACCGAAGGTATCTCCTGCTCCTGTTGGATCAGTAAGAAGATCAATTGGAAAAACTGGCGCATGGAAGGAATGGTCTTTTGAAAATAATGTTGCTCCAGAACCTCCTTGTTTAATAATTACATCATTAGGTCCAATATCATGTATGACTTTTGCTGAATCTGAAATTGTTTCCTGGCCAGTAAGGAGCTGGGCTTCACTTTCATTTAAAAGGAGTACATTTATGCTCCTAAGTAACTTATCTAAATCCTTCTTTGTAGTATTTATCCAGAGATTCATTGTATCGCAAATAATTAATGTATTTTCAGAATGGATCTGATTAATCACGTCTAATTGAATAGAGGGATGAATATTCCCTAAATATATAAGAGGGCTTTTTCTGTTTATTTCGGACATCTCTGGACTAAAAGTTTCAAATACTCCTAATTCAGTATAAAGTGTAGTCCGATCCTCCCAATTATCGTGATACTTACCTCCCCAGCGAAAACTAGGTCCATTTTTGATTTGAAGATCATCAATATTTTTTGCATAGTTCTTAAACAATGAAATCCCAGCTTCTGGAAAATCTGATCCAATAACACCTATTACACTAACTGGAGCTAGAACTCCCGCAGATCTTGTAAAATACGTTAAGGAACCACCTAAAGTATCTCCATTTACCCCATTCGGGAGCTCTAGCCAATCAAGAGCTATGGATCCTACGGCTGAAATTAATTTAGTCTTCATAAATGAAAAGGAGATTTTAACTTTACAAATATCATTGAGCAAGCCTATATTTTTTTCTTAAAAAGATAATTGTTGTCATATTAAATGCATGCTATATTTAATGAAATAGCACGGCTAAAACCTAAGTATGGCAACAAAAAAATTTGCAATATTATTAGATATACATGGAAATCTTGAGGCACTAAAAACTGCACTCTCGGTTGTCCATTCAGAAAATAATGTCGATCAACTAATCTTTCTGGGCGATTATTTTTCACTAGGTCCATCCCCTAAAGAAGTTCTACAGCTTCTTAAGTCAATGGATGATACAATTTTTATTCGAGGGAATCATGAGCGTTACATTATTGAAAAATTGTGGACACAAACGAATCCTACTCTTGAAGGTATGAGCCCAGATGACCCCGTAGTAAAGGCCATCGTAGAACACCAAAAATGGGTTTCTGAACAAATTGGCCAAGATGGTTTAGACTTTATAACCAAACGTACAGAGATATCTTACAGGGAAGTTTTTGATTCAACTCTTATTGAATTTACTCATGCATGGTATCAGCGAGATGATATACCACCTTCTTTAGATGAAGCAAAAGTTTGGCGTGAACATGTGAAAAGAGCTAATCCACAAATCAATAATTTCATTTTTGTACATGGTCATATACATTTGCCAAGAGAAGAAAATCATGAAAATTTAAAAATTTTATGCCCAATTAGTACTGGGTTGCCTTTTGATAAAGTAACTAAGGGTGCTATAGGCTTTCTTACTGTTGGAGACAAATTTGAATGGGAAGTACATCGCTTTGAATATGACCTCAATGTAACAATTAACCTGCTTGAAAAGCGTCGGCCTCCATTTTATGAGAACCTCCAAAACACTATTAGGTATGCGGAGATTCGAAATCAATCGAAATAGATTATTTTCATCGGACTTTACCTCACAATTATAAAATGATTTATCTTGACTACAGTGCAACAACACCATTAGATAAACGTGTTTCAGATTTAATGAACCAAGTTATTGAAGAAGATTTTGGAAATCCTTCAAGTATTCATCAAATGGGTCAAGCTGCACGCTATAGGATTGAAAAAGCTCGTCTTCAAGTAGCAAATGCAATTAATGCTGAAGCATCTGAGATTATTTTTACCAGCAGTGGTTCAGAGGCTAATAATTTAGTCTTATGGGATGTAATTCAGCGCAGGGGTCAGCATGTGATTATTTCCAGCATAGAACATCCTTCTGTTTTTGAAACTGTTAATGCACTAAAGAGTTTAGGTTTGTCAGTAAGTGAAATTGGTGTAGATCGTTTTGGTAGAGTAAGAGTCGATGATATTGAGAATAAGATTAAAAATGAAACTGCTCTGGTAGCAATAATGACCGCTAATAATGAAACAGGTACGATTCAACCAATTAATGATGTTGCAGCATTATGCAGGGAAAAACGAGTTCATTTCCATACAGATGCGGTTCAAGCTCTAGGAAAAATTAAAGTTGATTTAATTGAAAATTATGCGAGTACAGCTACTTTCTCCGCTCACAAAATTTATGGTCCTAAAGGTTCGGGAGCTCTCTACATTCGAAAAGGTAAAAAATTACATCCTTTAGTTTATGGAGGGGGTCAGGAAAAATCCTTAAGAGCGGGCACTGAAAATGTTCCTGGTATAGCGGGATTTGGATTAGCTTGTGAACTTGTCGCAGAAAATATAAAAGGACACTCAAATCGAGTCGAAAACCTGCGCGATATGATGGTTAAGCGAATTATATCTGAATTTCCCTCAGCGATAATTAATGGTCATCCTGAAAAACATCTCCCAGGCGTTTTAAGTATCGTACTACCAAAAATTGACGCACAAGCCTTATTGATTAAACTTGATCTTGATGGATTTGCCGTATCAACAGGGGCCGCTTGTTCTTCCGGAACAACTAAACCATCTCGGTCGCTTTTAGCAATGGGCTTATCAAATGAAGACTGCCAAAGTACATTAAGAATTTCAATCGGTAGACAAACAAATGATTTTGAAATAGAATCCTTTCTTATTTCTCTTTTGCATCATGTGAACTTGATGATGGATAGAAAAAAGTTAGAGGTCGCCTTATGAACAAACGTGTCTTGGTAGCAATGTCGGGTGGTGTTGATAGTTCAGTCTCCCTAATAAAAGTTATTGAAGCAGGATTCGAACCTATAGGAATAACCATGAAGCTCTGGGAGAGCTCTGATTCAGATGGCACACCTTCAACAGATTCATATTGTTGTTCTATAGAGGCAATTAACAATGCGAAAAATGTTTGTAAAAAATTTGGTGTTCCTCACTATACAATTGATTACAAGGAAATTTTCAGGAAAAATGTAGTCGATTACCTTGTAGATAAATACTTCAATGGAATGACTCCAAACCCTTGTATCCAATGCAATGTTCATATTCGTTGGGGAGCACTTTTTGATAAAGCAAATGAGCTTGATGCTAATTGGGTTGCAACTGGACATTATGCTAAAATTGGTGAAATGAAAAATTTTGGCGCAATAATTCGTAAAAGTATAGATGATAATAAAGATCAATCTTACGTGCTATGGGGAATAAACCCAAAACTTATCCCTAGGACTCTATTCCCTATTGGAGACTTAACTAAGCAAGAGGTTAGAAAAATTGCAAAAAAAGCTAATCTAATTACTGCAAATATTAAAGAAAGTCAGGAATTATGTTTTCTGCCCAATGCTGATTATCGCCGGTTTTTGAAAGAATATGCTCCTAATCGTGCCAAAGCAGAAAAGGATGGTCTCATAATATCAACTGAGGGAGAAACTCTTGGAAATCATACTGGGCTTTCTAAATACACTATTGGACAGAGAAAGAAGTTAGGAATTTCAGGTCCTAACCCAAGTTATGTACAGCATATGGATTCATCAGCAAATACTATTACCGTCGCACCTCGAGAGAAAATGTATTTATCTGGTTGCCAAGTTTCTCAACTTAATTGGCTTGTACCCCTAGAAAAATGGCCCTCTAATAAAATTAGCACCCACATACGATATAATCATAAAGGAGTAAAGAGTGAAATTAATATATCAACCGCCGGAATTGTAAATGTGAACTTCGATGATCCTCAATTTGCGATTACTCCTGGTCAATCTGCAGTATTCTATTCAGATGACATACTTCTGGGTGGAGGAATAATCCTGTCGGGATTAGAATCAATGGAACAAAACGGACTTGACAATCATTCATTATAGAGGTTATGTTAGATTAACATTAAACACATGAGAACTATATTATTTAAAAGGATCGTGGCTTTATCTCTAATGCTGGTAGCTATAAATGCCCAGTTCAGGAATGATATTCCTTCTACAAGGATCAAGGATGCAATTGTCCGTAATAATGGTAGTTCGCTTTCATCTATTATTAATTCAGATAGGCTAAGTATGAATCATAGTTTTTCTCTTGGAATGGCCTCAATGGGTGGTTTTGGAATGAGTTATGGAACTTACTCAAACAAGTTAAATTATATTATTAATGACAAATGGTCTATCAATTCTAGAATTGACCTTCTTCAACCTACTGGATCTTCTTTTTCTCAAGGAGTAAACACCTTAAACCCAATGCTCTTATATGATGCTGAAATAAATTATAAAGCTGGAAATAATTTAAATTTCAGTATTTCTATGGATAATCGTCCTCGCCACTACTATAGTAATTGGGGTCTAAGCCCTTATGGTGGATATTATAGAAGTCCACCTCCCCGATAAGTATCTGAATGGCTATTAAGGGTAATAAAAAATCCACCCGGCGTAAATTAAAAAAATCGAAGAGCGTTCATGTTCTTACCGGGTCTAACCTTTCTATCCTTTTACTAGGAATTGCTTCTGTTGTTTTTATAGCATCAATTATCAATAGGCATATGAGAGGAGGAATGACAATTCAGGATTTCAGTAATGATGTGAAGAATCCCTCTCCTCTTAATACGAAGGATTATGATGATTCACTATTAACGGATATTGAAGCTGAAGTCCTAAATGGCTGTGGAATAAGTGGTGTAGCCCAAAAGTTTACTGACTATTTCAGGAAAAATCATATTGATGTAGTTAGAACTGAGAATGCAGATAATTTTTACTATGACAAAACTATTGTAATCCTTCGTCGTGGTGATTTTGAACAGGTTAGAGAAATTGCACGGCTTCTAGAGATTTCTCCCGGTGATTCAATCAGGGTAATTGAAGATAGGAATGAATCACTTCTTACAGACGTTACAATTATAATAGGCAGTGACTATCTCAATATTGGACCAATTCAAAGATTTCTCAAAACACAACTCTGAAAAAAGAAGATAAAACCTTAGCGGGTAACTACTCTTATGATTTAGCTAAATTTGCCTCATCTATTATTATTAATAAAAAAGTTGAGAATCTAAAAATTATTGATGTTCGAAAAATTACAGAAATAGCTGATTATTTCGTGATATGCACAGGGGCATCTGATACACATGTAAAAACTATTCATGATGCCCTTAGTAATGGAATGTATGAAAAGTCAAAACTATGGAAAGTTGAAGGACTTAATTCACTTAATTGGGTATTAATGGATTTTGTTGATATTGTGATACATATTTTTCAAAAAGAACAAAGGAAGTTTTACTGTCTAGAACGACTGTGGGCTGATGGGAATATTGAGACCATTGGAGATGATCTTTCCACACATTAACAATCCCCTCCAAAATTGATATAATATAAACTTTCAGCATGTCAACTTTTGATGTAAAAGATCACATTCTTGATAACCTTAAGAAGGCAATCTATTCTATTGGAGTAGAATATTCTAAAGTGAAGCTCGATCAAAGTAAACACCCTGAATTAGGTGACCTTTCATGCGCGGTCGCAATGTCCCTAGCAAAAAAATTAGATAAATCACCAATCAAATTAGCGGAAGAGTTAAAGGAAAAAATTAACCTAGACAATAAAATATGTTCAAAAGTGACCGTCTCTAATCCAGGTTTCCTAAATTTTAGTATTTCTTCTGATTATATATACAATGAACTTTTAGCAATATCAAAGGAAGGTCCAAATTACGGGAAAAATTCAGCATACTTAGGTCAGAAAGCTCAAGTTGAATTTGTAAGTGCTAATCCGACTGGACCATTAACAGTAGGGCATGGTAGACAAGCCGTATTAGGTGATGTAATTGCCCGAATTCTTGAATGGCATGGCTATGAAGTTGAGCGAGAATACTATTATAATGATGCTGGAAGACAAATGAAACTTCTTGGTGAATCTGTTAAAGCTCGATATCTTCAACTTTTAGGTGAAAAAGTTGACCTACCGGATGGCGGATATGAAGGTTATTATATAAAAGAAATTGCTCAAGGAATTATTGATAATAAAAACAACCAGTTAGATCGGGAAACAAGCACAAATGATTTTCGAAAGGTCGCCGAAAAAGCTATCTTTTCCGAAATAAAAAACACCCTAAATAAAATAGAAGTTCATTTTAATAATTTTGTTAATGAGCAACGTTTCTATAATGAAGGTAGTATTAATGAAGTCTTGGAAAAACTAAAAGAGAAAAATTTCATTTATGAAAAAGATGGTGCAGTGTGGCTTAAAACAACCAAGTTTGGCAAAGAGGACGATACTGTGCTTATTAAAAAAACAGGAGAGCCAACTTATCGTCTTCCTGATATTGCCTATCATAGAGATAAACTTGAGAGAGAATATGATTTAATTATTGATATTTTTGGGGCTGATCATAATGATACTTACCCAGATATTTTATCATCTTTACATGCAATGGGTTATGATACAGATAGCATTAAAGTGCTAATCCATCAGTTTGTTTCACTTCTACGAGATGGTCAAAAAGTTAAAATGTCAACTAGAAAGGCAACATTTGTTACCCTTGATGAACTAATAAGAATGGTAGGTGTTGATGTAGTAAGATATTTCTTTATTATGAGAAATAGGCAAAGTCATCTGAATTTTGATGTCGGACTTGCTGAGAAAGAATCTGAGGAAAACCCTGTTTATTATCTTCAATATGCACATGCCAGAATCTGTAATATATTAAAACATGCAAAGGAAACTGGGGTTGTGGACTCTGCTTCAATAGATCTTTCTTTAATTGTTCAGGATGAAGAACTAAATCTTATCAAAGGCCTTATGAAATGGCCAGAAACAATGTTTAGTGCATTAGAATCACTTGAACCTCAAACGATAGCAAACTATTTGCAATCTGTTGCTGCAGATTTCCATCGTTTTTATAGTGCACATCGTGTAGTCACAGAAAATAAAGTATTAACCTCATCTCGATTATATCTTGTTTCAGCGGTAAAAGAAATTCTTGCCTGTGGTCTTCAAATCTTAGGTATAAGTCAACCTAATAAAATGTAATATTCAAAAATGGATTATTTAGAATATCTAATTCTTTGTTTTTCTACTCTTTTTACTTTGGTAAACCCAATAGGAATGTCTACAATTTTTCTTGCTCTTACAGAACGTTTTGAAGCACCACAAACTAAACTAATTGCCCGAAAAGCAACATTTACAGGAATAATAACACTTTTAATTTTTTCATTTCTTGGAAAGTATATTTTTCAGTTTTACTCAATTACCCTAGATGCGTTCAAAATTATGGGTGGAATTATTTTTTTCAGAACTGGCCTCCGAATGCTTGAAGTAATTGTATCACGAACTCGGTCTACTCCACAAGAACAACAGGAAGGCTTAGAAATGGATGATATCGGAATTTCACCCGTAGGAATACCCTTATTAACTGGTCCAGGTGCTATTACTGGAGCTATGGTCTTATCCGGAAAAGCTACATTAACCATTCATTATTCTATACTTGTTACATGTATAATATTTGTTATGACCCTTGCTTATTTTATTCTAATTGGGGCTAACAAACTTTCGAATAGATTAGGTACTACTTGGATACGAGTTATACAACGCATCATGGGAATTCTACTTATGGTAATAGCAATTCAATTTATTATCGATGGTGCTACTCCCATATTAAAATCCATTATTATTTCAGCTTTAGAATAGAAAATGGCGACTATTAGTCGCCATTTTCTATTCTAATTAATTTATTCTATTATAGCGTTCTTCTCATTCTCCGATCATTTGGAAGTATAAAATAAATTAAGATTCTTATAGGGATACCAATAAACAGAGAAATAGCTATCAGAACATTCGGCATCAAATACCTCGATCCATTATAGTGCTTGAAAAAGTACTTAATCATTGAAATGTGTGATGTTATAATCATAGGAACACGTCTATTAATAATAGTGCTACCTCCTTTATGGTGAACAATGATATTAGGGTAAAACCTAATTATGAAACCCAAATCCTTAATCCTTTTACAAAGGTCAACATCGCTAAAAAACATAGGAAATCTTTCATCTAATGCTGATAAATCATTCAATATAGTACGACGTACAAACAGAGCGGCTCCAGCTGGTTGATCAACTGTTAATTCAGTTTTATGGTCAAAACTTCTCATTTTCCAGCCTTCGAATCTTGTGAATTGATTAATACTCAATATTTCAACTAATACATTCAAGTAAGTTGGAAACCTCCGGCAAGAGAATTGAATCCTCCCATCTAAAAATCGAAGCTGTGGTGCTGCAACAGCAACCTTAGGATTTGAATTTAGCTTATTAGTAAGTCCATTGATTGTTCCAGCTTCGATTTGAGTATCTGGATTTAATATAAAAATATAATCTCCCTTAGATTTATGAATTCCTTGGTTAACAGCTTTTGTAAAACCAAAATTCGCAGGATTCTTTAATACGATAAGATTCTTCCCATCATATTTTAGAATTTCATCTATAGTGTTATCTTTGGAATTATTGTCAATAACAAATACTTCACAGCTTCCTGAGTTAAGGCAAGACTTAAGTGAACTAAGGCAAGTCCCAATCTCTGATTGAGAGTTATAAGTTACAATAATTACTGAAACTTTAGGGTTATTCTCAGAGTCTATCTTTTAAATCTCTTATTTAATGATTTTAAGTCTTCACTATCAATTATTCTTTCAATACCAAACCACCACACCTGCGATTTTCGCTCACCCCAATTGAATTCAAGATTGTCAACAAATTCATCTTCATAATAAAAATTAAAATTAAATTCTTTAATCTTTATTCTAATGTCTAACCTGTATTCAAATTTTACTTCTGGCCAAATATTAACCTGTCGTTCGCGCCATTGTTTTCTAATTATGGGCGTCCATCTGCCAAGTTCTGGATCGTAAACTAAAAAAGGTCTCTCTTCAAATATCAATGCTGTATTATCAATTACTCCATGTCTTTCATAATTAAATGCTGGAATAATTGAAAAATTTTCTCCCATGTAACCAATATAAATAAAAAAGTCATCCGAATCAGGTCCACTATGCGCCCCCCACCATCTTCCATTGTAACTGTTATAATCATATACTTCTTTACTGTACCAAGTTCCTGGAACTCGTTTAGTCCAAAACTTGGATTTAATTAGAGATATATATTCAAGACCACCTACTAAATTAGAATTTCCGAACAAACCATATTTTCGCAATCCTATTATACTTGCCCCCGAATGATCAGGCTGACGTGAAAAATCATCCCAGTCCCAAGCATGATCATCACGACCATATTCAACATATATTTTTAAACCAGATTTAGGAAATGAAGCTACTAGATACCCTACCAAAATTTCATCCCAAAGATCAATCGCACTTTCTGGATCTTCCGGATCTTTCTGCTTTTCACTTAAAAAAAGGTCCCCAAATGGTAAAACCATAGCATCTTTGAGAGATATATATGACCAATTAGTTGGTTTCCCAGTTCCATGACCTGAAAGGTAGGATCGAGAAAAACCAAAAGTAAATTGTGGATTGCTGTAGTATGTTGTTGAAAATAGTAGAGTTGAAAAATAGGGTTCTCCTATATTCTTATCATCCATAGGAGAAAA
Organism: Fidelibacterota bacterium; assembly: GCA_045569115.1. GTDB lineage: Bacteria > Fidelibacterota > Marinisomatia > Marinisomatales > S15-B10 > S15-B10. The sequence continues at coordinate 11,891 of JBJKZS010000005.1, forward strand.
AATGTATCTTATATCAAAACCAATATTACGAATATACTTTTCTCCTATTGTTCCGAAAGTAAAATATCTAAATCCAGATGTATTATTTGACATCTGAAGTGAACTATGCATACCCGGTCCCCACCACATATTTGCATTTGAAATCCCAACACCTAATCCAGAATGGTGTAAAAAAAACTGAAATTCATTTATCCCTGAGAAAACAATTGTAGAATCACCATGGGGTTGGGTATCATTCATTCTAGTATAAATCCCTTTTCTTATGGGTATAGAATATTGAAGATTTTCATTGTCAAACCGGTAGGGTTCGATTGTAAAGGTCAAAAACTTACTCGTATAACCAAAACGAAAAGACCTATAATGACTTATACCTTTACCGACCCATCGAGAACCACTATTTTCAAGATTTGGAGCACCATTATTATTAAAATATTCACCCCTTGCCATAATCTCCCATCTACTATTCTCATTAGACTCAATAGATACCAAGGAAGGGCGTAGTATAAGAGGCGAAATTGCAGAATTGTTATTGTAGATATCTTTTTCATACTTCAAAAGATTATAAGGATCAGCTTGGTAATATATCTGACCGATCAAAAAAGACATATGTAAAGCAATGATAATTAGTATAGCATTATATGCATTACTAAAAAAATGGTATCTTTTAATATGAAGTTTAGTTAGCGACATGGTTAAATAGATTATTTCTAATAATGAAAGATTAACTCTAGATTATCAAATCAGCCTACTAAGTTGACATTTCATTATTTAAACTTTACTAAAATAAGTATTCCATTATTTTATTCAGAAATATTACACATTAATTTTTCAATCTTGAAGAGTCCATAAAAGGATAGTGGAGGCGGGGAGAGTCGAACTCCCGTCCAAAATAGGAATTAATTGCATATCTACATGTTTAGTTTAACTTTTTTTTCTCACTCTGGATTTGGTGTCAAACAGCCAAATTACAGAGCCAGTCCGAAAATTTTCATCCTAAAAGTTCGGACATCTCTTAGGAATAGTTTGCCTAATTGACGCTCCATTCTGAAACGACAAACATATTTCAGATGAAACGGCTTATGCTTTAAGCGTAAGCAATATTGCCATTATTGGCATCTGTGTTTTTTCCGGGAAGATTTAACAGGTTACCCGGGTTCTGCACATGCAACACAAAAAAAACCATATTCTGTCGAAGCCAATCGCCCCCATTTTCAAATAACGTTACGAAACTTACATTTGGCAGTATACATAAACCAAATTTTGCAAAATACTCCTTCAAGCTTTCTCTTTAAAGCAAAACTACTTAGATTGAACTATGAGGAAGACATTCCTAGCACTTACCCTGCTTCTATCTACTCTAATCTCATCAGGCGGTTTTGATAATGGAACTTCCGCTGGGAAAGGTCAATTAGAATTAGATTTTACATGGAATCCCTTCAACTATTTCAAACAAGGTCAATCATATGCAGTCGTTGGTTATGGATTACAAAACCGATTAGATATTCATGGCTATTATTCAATCCACACCGAAGGATTCCATACATACTATGTTGGGCTTTTTTATCAATTTTTATCTTCAAGAAAACTAGACTTAGCCACCGCAATAGGCTCTAGGAGAAATAG
>JBJKZS010000006.1:0-13177 GCA_045569115.1 Fidelibacterota bacterium
GTATTTATATAAAATATTATCTATATCACTTTTCACATGGTTAATTAATTAGTAAAAGATGCAGATCGTTAAAAAACGTAAGAATACTAATATTATAATTTTCAATAAAGAAAATTATTTAAAGTTAATTCTTAATTAAATTATTTATCTTTATATAATTCAGCATTAAGGGATTTTTTGTTCAAGGTATTTTAACATTCTTTTTTGTTGGCTTAACCAACCTAGTCGAACCTCAACATTAATATAACGATAACCTCTTCTACCCATAAGTTTAGATAAAGACCCATCATCATCCTTATGTTGATTTTTCTGAAAAACTACATTGAACGGTGATAAAGCCAGAATTTCGAAGTCACGTTTATCTGTGCAGAGAAAAAAATCATGACGATTCTGGTCAGGTTTGATTGAATAGTTGGCAGCCTTGCTTAGCTCAGAATCAATAGAATAACCACGAGAATTATTATGTAAGGCTATTAATATTCCATCATTAGGTATGTCCAGTTTTGTTAAAAACAGTTCACGTTCTTTGTTCAAAAGAGCAATAATATCCATTCTTTTTTTCTTGGTAGCATATGGATGATATTTCAAGAGAGTCTTCTTTACCCCTAATTCAGAAAAGATTCGGTTTGGATCCAACCTTAACCCATCTATTCTAACTACTCTTTCTTCACCTTTTATTAGAAAGGCTTTACCAAAATATTTTGAAATATGATACTCAATAGCCATTTTGGCTGTCTTTTCATCACCATGGAGCCAAATATAACGCCTATTAGACTCACCATTCTGTAGAGATGTAAATTGGATTGGGCCAAAACTAACATTGGAAACAATAGGTGCCTCAGAATAAATATTAGATAGTTGAGCACATAGGAAAAATACTAATTTCCAATTCGTCATTAATAGACACCTATTTCATAATTGGGAATTAGTTATAATCATCGCTCTACATGAGACAAAATGGATTCCCAAGATATTCCTTTACCAACTAATAGTAAAGTCAAATTAGTATAGTTTGCTTTTCAAAATAATTGAAAATCAGCTACAATAGCCGAAAAAGCGGAACTCTTTCGATTAAGGATCTATTAATAAATCAATTAATTATCAAATGAGCATTAATGCTCATGATGTTCATGCGGAACCATATCTTCACCGCAACACATAGGTGATTTTATTTTTCCACAATCTTTTGGGCATTTACTAATTTGAACGACTGTTCCATCCTCTTTTTCTAGAGTACCATGAACTAACGCTTCCCCACAATTAGAACAGGTTAACCCCTCAATACCATTTCCACAATCTGAACATTCATATTTAGTCATAATAATCTCCTGAGCTATTTCTAGGTAATTAATATTGTTGAATTTAGCATTTTAGAACCTTGAATACAGCTTTTTTGGTGAACAACAATTATTAAAAGTTTGTAGTAAAGGATAAAATGCTAGAATCATCAATTCCAGGAACGTAGACACAAACTCCACTATCACATTTAAGTCCACCCTGAATTGACCCATAGAATAAAGTGAGAATTGTTGAAGGATTTAGATACATACTCGCTTCGACCCCAAACCATTTGTTTCTTAGGCTTATTTCATTCCTACGTAAAATTCTTTCTAAATCATTATCTTGTTTAGGATTAGCATTAAAAACATCACCAGTCTTTGTATTAGAAACATAATCCAATAAAAAACTAATGCTGAAGCGAGATGCTTTTCCAAAGGAAATGGAGCTATATCTGTAATAATACGGCAACACCTCTTTATCTAAACTTTCAAGACTATCTGATAACGTTTGATTATAATTTGTAATCGATGTTTTTCTTATTAACTCCATTCCTTCCCATTGGTGTTCCATATCTAAGGAAAAATACAGGTTTCTTGGCAAATTAAATGAAAGCCTTGAGGGTATAGAGATAAGATTACGTTGGTGAAAAAATTCATTAAGCCTGTATTCATCAGTTTTAATGCTTGTCATGTCAGAACTGATAAAACTTTGCCCAAAATATAACATCACTTCATTTGCCTGTGACAGACCTGTAGTAAAATTCATGCCAATTGGATCATAGCGATAATTGAGTTCAACATAGGCTTCGTGAAAAGGATGAAATCCGTAATTTGAGGAAGGAATAAAAGGAGTACTAAGTTTTTTATTATTCCAATAAGAATTAAAAACTTCATCGGTATTTTTTTCGAAAGAACTATGACGACTACTTCGGGAATAATTTAGTGTTAGAAAAAGGTCTTCGTTGGCTTGATAGTAAAATTCAATTTGAAAACCAAGCTCATCATCTGCATCCATTACATGGGTTTTTCTTGAAAGAAGAATTGAGGAATGCTCTTTAAATGTACTTGGCGGGCCAGTAATAAGACTACTCCTCCCAAGCTTAAAGGGAAGATGATTTCTATAATCAGGGTTCGCATTGTCAAAAAGATAATCCTTCAGTTCAATAGTTAGGCCCCAGTTACCCGGAAAATAAGAAGAGGAAAAATAAAACCCCCTACCACTGGTCTTGGATTCATAACTATACCATTTAAATGATGGTGTTGAGTAAAGACTGTCTACATCGTGTATGTTCATTATTCTACTAGTAAACTCAAAGAAAATGTCAAAATTTTCAGAGTTATATTTGCCAAAAATCCCAGGTTTTAACGAAGACACTTTAACAGCCTGAGAATCATTGCCCTCTCGAAGTGTGAACCAAGAACGATTTCCATTCATTAATATCAAATATGCTCCAAAATCAGTATTACGTATTATTTTGGATGCATAACCTGAAATTGCTAAAATATTTTCATCTTCTGAAAAATCTCTTCTTCTAGGATCGATACCTTCTCCAGCTCCAAGGTGACGCCCTCCCTTTGCCTTGCCAGCAATGAAGTCAAATTTAAATCTTTTACTAACATCCCTATTAATCCAAATTCCTCGTAAAGATGAGTCCCAATCAATGTTTTGATTCTCCCACATATTAAGACCTAAACCACGACCAATTTGACCATACAAGTCGCCTAACTTTATTGAATATCGATCGTTCTCAAAAGAAAGCCTGAATTTCCTTAACCCAGCAAAACTAGATCCAATTCTAGGAGGAGAGCTATATTCAAGATTTGTCCAAAGAGTCCATTGATTTCGCCAAACGGATACATCTAGAAAATGTTCATTGAAGTCGTAGGGATAGAACTCGTTTTTCCCAAGCTGAATAATGGGAGTTTCCCCAGTTCCTTTAAAAGAAGATAAAGAAAATGAAAGATTTGCATCTTGGGCTGATATAGATAAAGTAAAAGTCGAAGCAATAAAAAAACCATACTTCATATTTATATAATTCAGGAATTACCAGAAGACAATTTCAAAGCCATCTGGATTTTTTCCCTAAGTATGGTCTCATCTCCAGGAACATATCCACTGTGTCGATAAAGAATCTTCCCGTCTGTATTGACCAATATGGTATAAGGAATGGAAATTCCATTAACTAAGCGAAAATTCTCTTTTGAAGAGTCAAAGGCAATTAGCATAGAGTATCCTTTAGATCGGATATAGGATTTTACTTTTGAAATACTACGCTCACTATCAATATTAACCGCAACAATTTTGAGACCTTTACTAGAGAACTCTTTTTGGAAACTATCCAGATGAGACATTTTGTTTAAGCATGGAGCACACCATAATGCCCAGTAATCAATTAAAACTACTCCTCCATTTGCAAGATCTTCAAATTTGATTCTTTCACCATTTGTTAAATCAAATTTTATGGGTGGTAATGCACCAAACTGAGCACTCAAAATAGAAATAACTAGAAAGACAGCCAGAGACTCTTTTCTCAAAAGTAAAATTAGTCGGCCGCGGAAAGTCTTTCAGTAATTGAGAGTCCAAGACTAAGGAAATCAGTGAATTTGTCTACATTGCGAGTAAGACCAGGAAATCTCGCAATCTCTTCACTTTCAGGACTTAAAATAACATAGAATGGAAGTGCTGCTGTTCCAAAACGTTCAATCTCCATCTGTTGATATTCTTTGTGCCTCGGACCTCCATCAGTAAATAATTCAATCAGAATATAATTTTCTAGCTTACTTCTAACTTCAGGAAGAACAAGTATATTAGTTTCCATCCACCTACAATTAGTACAAGTATATCCAGTAAAATTTACAAACATTGGCTTACCTGTCATTTCAGACATAGCAATCCCTTCATCAAAATCTAAGATCCAGTTAAGGCCTTCTTTATTGAGGTTCTCATTAGTTACTATCCTCGATTCAGAGCGGGATGCTGGAGGCAAATATGAATCAATTAAGCCATGTATAGGTTGTCCAAAAAGACCGCGACCCATATATAAAGCAAAAGAGAAAAGGATAATACTCATCACCAGACGAGGGACACCTATTGTCTTCAGTTCCGAGTCATGCGGTAGGCGAATTTTTCCAATTAGGTATAATCCAGTTAGAAAAACAATTACAACCCAAGTTGCCAGAACAAATGGCCTGGTAAAAACATCCCAACCCCAAACAAGATCAGTATTGCTAAAAAACTTAAAAGCAGCAGCCATTTCGAGAAAACCCATCGACACTTTTACAGCATTAAGCCATCCTCCACTTTTTGGCATCTTAGATAAATATTGAGGGAAAAGGGCCAAGAAGAAAAAAGGCAATGCAAATGCTGCTGAAAAGAAAAGCATGCCTAGGAAAGGCCAGAGCCAATCACCTTGTATCGCCCTGACTAGTAACAAACCCACAAATTGCACTGTACAAGTAAAAGAAGTTAGCGTAAACGTAAGAGCCATGAAAAGAGTCCCAACATATCCACCCCTTCCCTCTTGTTGAACAGCCAATTGACGAATAGAAGATGGCAACTGTATTTCATACATTCCAAAAAGTGAGAGTGCAAAATAAATAAATAGACCACCTATAAAAAGATTAACCCAAGGGTTTGATGCAAGCTGGTTAGCGCCAGAAGCACCAAGTGTCATTGCTAATACCAGCCCAAGAACAGTATAGGTAATAATTATACCTCCAGAATAGACTGAAGCCTGTTTAATTGGGCTTTTCCCTTCTGTTTCTCCAAGTTTAGTAAAATACGATACAGTAATTGGAATCATAGGAAATACACAAGGTGTCAAAAGAGCAAGAAGCCCCATACTGATTGAAAGTAAAATAAATGAACTGATTCCAGCCGAAATAACATTCTCTAAGTCTATATTGTCATCATCACTAGGCAGGACGAAGGATTCAGTCTTAGCCCCTACAATTTCACTTCGATCAGATCTTGCTGGGCCTTCTACTACATCGAATGCTAATTGAAATGTTTTAGTTGTAGGAGGAAAACAGATGGTAGGATCACAAGCTTGAAACAAAAGTCCAACTTTAATAGAGTGAGAACCCGGCGCTGTTCCTGATTTTATTTTAACATCTGTCTCAAAAGTAACAGTTCCTTCATGGTAGTAAGTTTCAGTCATGAAACCTTCATCATATTTATTTATTGGTGACGGCTCTACAGTCTTAGCTATAATATCAACAACATTGCCTTCTATTGTCACCTTAGAAGGAATAGGACCTTCAGCAATATCATTAATAGCATAAATATGAAAATCAGGCTCTGAGGTAGCTGACACATAAACCGTAATTACCTCACCAGCTCTTACCTCAATTGGATCAAGACTTGCCTCAACAGAAACAGGGGCAGATACTTGTCCTAAAAGTACATTCAATAGAAAAAGGGCCGAAAATAACTGTTTATATTTTGATTTTAACATCTATGAAAAGTTACATCCTGTTTAGATGAGTATTCAAAGGAGAATAGTAATTACATGTATATTCTTTTTCTATCATAATAATCAATTTGTTTACTCATTAAAGTAACTTAGTACCCGGGGCCGGATTTGAACCGGCACGGTCATAAGGACCAGCAGATTTTAAGTCTGAAGTGTCTACCAATTCCACCACCCGGGCTATTTATTCTTTTTGCAAATAACAATATTATATAATCTGCTTAATAATTTACTATTCATTTTCTTGGAGGACTATCAGTTATCAAATTAGATATGAAATAAACGAAGCAGATTTTTTCAATTCTTTTTTAAGAAATAGCAAACATTAATTAGATCTATTATTACAGTTTAATCTAACTACAATGATTTTTGCATAAAGAAACAGGGGAAATGAACTTTCATGGTAATCCTAAAGCAGGGTTCTCAACAACAGTTTTCCTCAAAAAAGACTGTAGATTGTTTTGGCTTTTAATTATCAGGAAATATAATTAAATAAACGCATCTTTTATTTGACAATAACAAAAAAAAATAATTAACTGCCTAGACTCTCTACGTTGGACTAATGTCAAAAGAATCCTAGAATAAGAACTGAGAATTTAGGAATTTAGGTAGTGATTAATTGGCTTGAGAGTTGATTCCAATTACTATCAAACTAGATCTTTACTGTTTAATATAGATGTAAAATTATTATGGGAGAGAGATTAACCTAATGCGCAACCATTTAACAAAGTATATCTTAAGTCTTTTTATTTTTTGCTTAAATCACGGAAACTCTAAAGAGGCAACTAATAATCTAGTTCCACTTGATATAATTAATGTACCCGAAGGCTTGGAAGTAACTATATGGGCATCCTCTCCAATGCTATATAATCCTACCAATATCGACATAGACAAAAACGGTCGTATATGGGTTGCGGAGGGCGTCCGTTATCGTTTTAACTGGGATCGCCAACCTCAGGGAGATCGAATTATAGTATTAGAAGATACTGACAAAGATGGGAAAGCTGACAAAAGCCATACTTTTCTTCAGGATCCATCATTAGTCGCACCTTTAGGAATTGCAGTGATCGATAATAAAATTATTGTTTCTCAGCCACCTGAATTAATCGTTTATACGGACGTTAATAGAAACCTAATATTTGAAAAAAATATAGATACCAGGGAAATTCTACTAAATGGTTTTAGCGGGAAAAATCACGACCATAGTTTGCATTCTGTAACTGTTGGTCCTAATGGAAAATGGTATTTTAATTCAGGTAACTGCGGTGCTGAATTCACAGATCGTTCAGGTGTAACCTTTCGAATTGGAAGTCCTTATAATCCAGATCCTATAGGTCCATTTAATTTCCCCATAGACCCAACTAGAATATCAGGAAAGAAAAGTGATGACGGTCATATTTATGTTGGAGGCTTTACGGCAAGAATGAATCCGGATGCAACTGAAGTTGAGATTATAGGTCATAACTATAGAAATAGCTATGAGCAATCTATCTCTTCACTAGGAGATGTTTTTCAAAGTGACAATGATGACCCTCCGGCATGCCGAGTTAGCTATGTTTTAGAATATGGGAACGCGGGCTTTGCATCTTCTGATGGAAAAAGAACCTGGAGAGCTGACAAACGACCAAATCAATCTATAGAACAAGCTCAGTGGCGTCAAGATGATCCTGGAACCATGCCACCTGGAGATGTTTATGGAGGTGGATCTCCTACGGGAAATGTATTCTACGAGAATGGAGCTTTAGGAGAAAAATGGGAGGGAATGTTTTTAGCATGTGAAGCTGGGAAAAATGTAGTGTTTGGATATTTCCCAAAAATACAAGGTGCTGGCTTCGAATTAGAAAGGTTTAACTTTATTACTACAAACGAAGAGGAGGATTTTGCTGGAACAGATTTTCTTGGGGGAGGAAAAAGTGTCAGTGGGGAATTAAAAACATTATTTCGACCATCGGATATAGCAATTGGACCCGATGGTGCTGTTTATGTTTCTGATTGGTATGATGGACGAGTTGGAGGCCACCAAGATCTAGATGAAACAATGTCAGGCACTATTTATAGAATAGCTCCGAAGAATTTTATTAGCAAACCTCCAAAACTAAATCTTTCAAAAGATAAAGGCGCTATTGCTGCATTAAAAAGTCCCGCCGTTAATGTTCGCAGTATGGGTTTTATGGCTTTAAAAGAAAGAGGAGAAGCTGCTGTACCTCAACTAACAAAATTGCTAAAAGAGAAAAATATCTATTTAGCATCTCGTGCTATATGGCTTTTGTCGGAAGCTGGAAAGAAAGGTTATAAAACAGTTTATAACTTATTAGAGGCGCCAAATGAACAACTTAGAATTACCGCTTATAGATCTTTAAGAAGCCATGAAGATAAAATTATTTCCTTAGCAAAAAAAATGTCGACAGATGAATCAGCCGCTGTTCGAAGAGAAGTAGCAATTTCTTTGCGCGATGTTTCAGCCAAGAACAAAATTCCAATTTTAGTAGAAATAGCTAAAAGATACCCAATAAATGACAGAACATACTTAGAAGCTTTGGGTATCGGTTCTAAAGGCTCTGAAGAGGAACTATTTATAACCTTAAAAAAAATAATGGGTAATAGGAATCCACTAAAATGGTCTGACAATTTTTCTGATATAGCTTGGAGATTACACCCAATACAAGCAATTAGCGATCAAAGATTGAGGGGGAAAACATTACAAATTAGTGAAACAAAACGAAAACAATCTATAGATGCGTTAGCCTTCACTAATTCAAAGCAAGCTGCAACAGCAATGATGGAATTAGCAAAGCATGAAGATCCTTTCACAAAAGATTATGCTACCTGGTGGCTATTAAATAGACTAAACGGAGATTGGTTAAATTTTGATTTAGGAGCTGAACTTGCTAATCGTGACATTTATGATCCTTCAAAAATTGAGTTGGTTGAAGTTCTTTCGAAAGACCCATCCAATACAGCTACAACTTATCCTTCTATTGAAAAATTCTTATCCATAAAAGGAAATAATGAAAGAGGAAAAATACTTGTTCAAAGATGTATTACCTGTCATCAAGTTGGAAACACTGGAGTTGATTTTGGTCCAGCTCTTACGGATTGGGGGACAACTCAAACGAGAAAAGCTATATTTCAATCTATAGTTAATCCAAATCTTGACATTGCCCATGGCTTTGAAGGGTATGAAATTGAATTAAAAAATGGTAAAAAAATTCATGGATTATTAATTAAACAATCAGATCCATACATTATTATTTCGGAAGGAGGAATTAAGCAAGTAGTAAGCGGGGAAAGTATAAATAAAATAAATAGATTAAAGCATAGTTTAATGGTTTCTCCTTCTGAATTAAATCTTAATTCTCAAGATATTGCTGACATAGTAGCTTTTTTGAAAACACCGCTTATAGAATAGAATCTCTGATCCTATAATATGCATAAGGATCAGGTAATGGGGATTGCTGTATCGATTCCTCCAATTTCATGCATAGGTACGCCCATAATATCCATCATGCTAAGGTAAACACCTTCAGAAGGACCTTCAATATTATTCAGAACACGACCTGGAGAAATCTTTCCAGAAGCCTTACCCGCAATTAACATTGGCAAATTAACTGATACATGTTCATTACCATCATTAAATGGTGAGCCATATAAAATCATGCAATTATCCAAGAGAGTACCATCACCCTCTTTAATTTCTTTAAGTCGATTGAAAAAGTATGCAACCTGCTCATGATGAAGCTTGATTATGTTGCGATAGTGTTCATATTTCACTTCCTTTGATGACCACGAGACTCCTTCTTCATCATTCCCGCTTATATTACGCCAATGAGAAATTGAATGCCACATACCTTTAGCTCCAGGAAAATCAAAATATCGGTTACTTTGCTCGTGATCAAGCATAAAAGTTGCTACTCTTGTAGAATCAGTCCAATAAGCCAAAACCATCATATCAAACATTAATCGTAAATAAGCCCAGCGATCTTCAGGAATTTCTTCTGGAGGTTGAGGATATGATGAAGCTTTGTTGCGGGCTGCGGTATGTTTTTCCCCAGCTAACCGATTCATTTGTTTTTCTACACTTCGCACAGAATCAAAATATTCTTCAAGACGTTCTTGATCCGCACGTCCAACGCGCTTTTTGAGACTCTTTGCATCATCAAGAACCGTATCAAGTATACTATCTAAATGATTGGAGTCTTTATTCTGCAAACTTACTCCCGTTAATCTATCATATATTGCACGTGGTTCTGTTTCTCTTGGAACGGGAGTTGAAGCATTACGCCAAGAAATATTATGACGCAAAAGAGACTTGCTAAATGAACCTTCTGAGCGTGAAATAAGTTCAAGGGAAGGAAAAGGTGTCTGGTCACCTATCTTTTGAGCAATAATTTGATCCATTGAAGGTGCACCAGCCTGTTTTTTATGGTTTATTCGATCTCCCTCTAAACAAGGGCGAACAAGCCAAGTTGCCGCTGCACCTGGATGACTTCCTTGTGTCTCACTTCCTAAACCTGTAATATACTGCACATCATTCTTTAGCGGTTCAAAAGAGGACATCCATTCATTCATTTTGATTATACTTCCATCCTTAGCAGTCTGAGGTAGCCAAACATCAGAGGGGATACCATTTGGCATATAAACACAACCCATACGAAGAGGAGGAGTAGAATTAGTCCCGCTTTTTCTTAATGATGTCGGGGTCATTGCTTCGAGATACGGTAATCCAAGAAAAGTACTTATTGCCCCAGCAGCTCCACGCAAAAATGTCCTTCGATTTATTTGCCAGTCACTCATATTAAACATTCCTCTTCATTAGAATTATTAAGCTATGACTCTTTCCGATATCTGAACGGTTCGCTAAGAACGATTTCATCAATAAGCATCCTTGCTTCAAAGTTATTGCCTTCCAACTTATTAATTATTGTAAAGACTGAACGTTCATCTGAGAAAATTAAATCTCTGCTTAATGCATATGATAATATTTTTTCAGTTAAATGTCTTATAAAGGTAGTACTTTTTTCGTTTAAAAGAAATTCTCTTAAATCAGCCGCACCATCTATGGCCAGACCATTCCAAAGCGTAGTTGAAGTATTTTGGTCTCGCTTCTTTAGTCTTCCAATAGGATCATATTGCTCTAATGCAAAACCATAAGGATCAATTTTATTATGGCAACTAGCACATTCAGCCTTACTACGATGAGATTCTAGTAACTCCCGCAATGAACTGTTGGAGGTCTCATCATCAGAATCAAGAGTTCCAACATTTGGGGGAGGTGGTGGCGGTGGTTCACCCAAAAGAACATCTAGAACCCATTTTCCTCTAAATACAGGACTAGTCCTATTGGGAGAAGAAGATACCGTCAATACAGCGGCCTGAGTAAGCAACCCACCTCGGTGAGAATCTTTCAAAACTACTTCCTGCCAATCAGTTCCTGTTATTTGTTTCTCATAGCCATAGTGTTTTGCTAAATCTGCATTCATAAAGGTTGAATTATCATCTAATAATCGAAGTAAGGATTTATTTTCCCTCATGACATTACGAACAACAATGATACCCTCCTCTTTCATTGCAGCAAGCAATGATTCATTGATCTCTGGGAATAGTGACTGATCAGGCATATAAGTGTCACCAAGCCCTTCAGTGCGAAGCCATTGAAGCACAAAACGTTCAAAAAATCGGTTGGCTTTTTCATCAGCCAACATTCGATTTGTCTGCCTTAATATTTCATCAGGATCTAAAAGCTGACCCGAGATTCCAGCTGAAATCAATTCTTGATCAGGACCACTTGACCAAAGAAAATAGGATAAACGACTTGCCATATCAATGCTAGATACGGGATAAATAGTTTCTCCAGTCATTGCCTCCTCGCTCAGCATCAGAAAAGAAGGTGAAGATAAAGCTGCGATAACTGGAACTCGCATTGCAAGATCAAAAGGAATATTATTGTTATAACTTTTTAGGAAAAGTTCGTAATAACGATTTATCTCATCTTCAGTTGGAGGACGTCGAAATGCCTTAAGGAGAAAATTATCTAAAATATTAGTTGAAGCTTCACGAACTGTGATCACTTTAGGTTTAGGAGATTTTTTCCCAACATACCAATGGAAGGAAGGCTCAGGAAGTTTCTCAGCCTTTGGATTGATAGAGTAATTAACAATTACTTCCTCAGATAAAGGATTAGAAAAGAACCATAAATCTTTAACTGGAGGAAGCTTATACTTTTCCTCTTCTTTAATTGATTCATCATTATCAATAATATTATTACTCTTATATCGAGCTGCTTTTCCAACCTTAAATAAGTTTTCATCTATATCATTATTTTTGTAATTAGCAACACTAGCAAGGAGTCTACCATCAAGGAATAAAGAAGATCTATTCTCTTGCACATTAAGTGCTATTACATAGGATTTAGTTGAATCACTAATGCTAAGATTAATAGCTTCTATTCTACTGTTAGAGCCTATTTGATAAGTAATTGACTCTTTATCGTATGAAAGCTGTATTGAACCACGAGTAAAGCCTTCAAGAGGAGGCGATTTAATTAGTATATTCCCCTCTCCTCCTTTTACTAAGGCTAATACTGAAAAATTTCCATCACCCATATTAAGTTTTAGAGCTTCTTCAATTGTTGAAACATAATGTGCCTTTTCCTCAAAAATTGGCGGAGTAGGCCTCATAATAAATAACTGTTTAAGTGCCTCGGGATTTGACCAAACGAGATTCACAATTTCTTTTGAGGCTTTCAGTGATCGCTCAAACCATAGTGGCTCAGTAGTTAAAGTTTCCATGTTGTTATCGAAAGAATCTTCAGTCCTAAGGTCTGAAGGAAATAGACCATCAGGAACTTCATCAATTCCAAAAAGATCCATCACAGTATAATTATATTGGTATTTATTGAATCGTCTGGGAGAAATAAAACCAGGATCTTTAGGAATACGATCTATTTCTACATTGTCTAATGTATGGCTAAGCCAATTGATTAAATTCGCTCTTTCTAATTTTGAGAGCTGGGGCTCATCAGGAGGTGGCATCTCATTGCGATTGAGCATATCAAGAGCTCTAGTATAAGTTTTTCTCTTTTCCCAAATACTGATTTCATTCTTTAGTCCTGTAAAATCTACTCCAGCCTCAGTCGCCCAGTCTCCCCCATGACATCTATGGCAACTATCCTCAATAAGCTTTACAGACTTAAGTACATTATCTGTTTTAGAAAAAAGTAAGTTAGTAGCAGAAAAAGAGCCTATGAGAATGAATATAATTATAGGTATTGAAGGAACAATTTTCATAAATAAAGTTCGAAATAAACTGATAAAATACCTCTTGTGGCTATTCTTCAACCTCATTCTTATATCCTAGAGGAAGCCAGTTACCTCCTGGCCCACCATAGGCACCCATATCATTACGGACAAAGTTAGAGTCCGGTGT
>JBJKZS010000007.1:0-13040 GCA_045569115.1 Fidelibacterota bacterium
CCCAATTTGGAAGTAGTGATTTTACATTCTTTTTCCATGCCAAGAGGTTAATGTTATCCGCCATGGATCGTCGTGTAGGAATACGTCTTATTGGGATAAAGCTGTCTAGTCTTGACAATGTATATCAGGCGGAGTTATTTGATGAAGAAAAACAGCTTAAAAGATATGATCAACTAATAGTCATAGATCAGATTCGACAACGGTTTGGGTTTAATTCACTCCTTATGGGAGAATCGGTTTATCTAGTAGGAAAAGAATGAAGGAAACTTTTAATTCTCATTTCAGTAGATATAATATTGTTAAATTATTAAACTAGAAATTATCCGCAAATACTTATAGTTAAAAAAGAATATGCAAGTAAATTTAGCAATAGAGTCGCGGGTATAACAAAATAAGGAAAGGTTAGTCCGATGCAAAAAGGAAGTATAAATCGTGTTATGCTAGTAGGGCATTTGGGCGGAGACCCAGAAAGTCGCTATACTCAATCAGGTACAGCTGTGGCAAATTTTAATGTAGCTACAAACGAAAGTCGAAAAAATGCTGAAGGGGGCTACCAAGATCATACGGAATGGCATCGATGTGTACTATTTGGTAAGCCAGCTGAAACCGCTGCACAGTATTTAAAAAAAGGTCAGATGGTATATATAGAGGGTAGACTAAGAACTCGGTCTTGGGAAGATAAAGATGGGAATAAACGGACAACTACTGAAATTCAAGGAGATATGTTTACCATGCTTGGCCGACGTGCTGATAGCCCTAGCGGAACTCCAATGTCAGGGCCAGATAGTGACAGTGATGACGACTTACCATTTTAAATAATAATTCTTCAATAAAGAGTTTTAATATAGTCTTTATGCGAAGTCTGGCTTAGATTTTTTATACACCCTTTATGCGCCATTCACCCTTAGTTGTTTGTAAAAGTCATTATTCTTTTATGAAGGGTGTTCATTCTATATCCGAACTGGTAGAATTTGCCATAGAACAAAATTTAAAGCATCTTTGTTTAGCTGACGAGAATGGTCTTTATGGTGCAGTAGAATTTTCTGTTCATTGCCAAAAGGTTGGCATTACACCGCTCATTGGAGTTGAATTGACTGACGGTCACCATGTCGTAATAGTGATTGCTAGAAACAAAGAAGGATATCAATGCTTATCAAAAATTATTACAGATGTTCAAGTTAATAAAGTGAGGCTAGTAGATGTACTTAAGCCTGACAATAAAACTTTGTTTATTTTGTGCAATGATTCATTCCTCCTGTCACGATGGAAGAAGTATGAGAATATAGGATCAATTTATCTGGCCCCTATTGTATCAGATAGGAAGGCGTTACAATCTTTATTAACATTTGTGTCCCATTCGCCAGATATTTTACGTCAGTTCCCAGCCATACCTATTTTACTGCTAAATATTTTTTCGGAACATGAGGTAAATCTTTATAAGGTAATGCAAGCTATTGTACAAAACCGTACTGTGTCTTCACTACAATCCGAAGAAATAATTGTCTTCAAAGATTTGTCAGTACCATTTCTTCCCTTTAAGCATATTGTTTCATCACAGGAAGTAGCTAAGAGATGCACTTTTCAATTTGATTTTTCTAAATACTACTTTCCACGATTCGTTCCATCAGAAATTTAAAGTTGTCGGGCATAAAATTGATCGCCCATAAATTATTTAATTATTTTCCATAAATTATTTATATGCTGAGGCCTCTAATTTTACAATGACTATGGATAGTAAAGACAAGCTCATTCTGAATATTCTTCAGAAGGATGGTCGAATGACTGCTAGTGACGTATCCGAAAAAGTTAATCTTTCCGTTCCTGCTGTGACTGAAAGAATTCGGAAACTTACGGATTCGGGCGTTATCAAGGAATTTCGTGCTGTTGTGAATGGAAAAGAGGTGGGCTATGATGTTACAGCTTACATACTAATGGATATGTCTTCTGCTGATAATTATAGCGATGTTATTGACCATGCTCAGGATAATAACGAAGTACTTGAGTGCCATTCCATTACGGGTGAGGGTTCGCATATACTTAAGGTGCGTACACATGATACATCATCGCTTGAGGTTTTATTGCGAGAAATTCAGGGATGGCCAGGGGTTATTCGTACCCATACAATGATTGTTATGTCCACGTTTAAAGAGGCTACACGCTTGGAACTTTGACTGTTCACGTTGACTATGAAATAATTATTATAGGAGCCGGCGTAATTGGTCTCGCAGTGGCAAGGGCACTTGCTATTCAAGAAAAAACATCGGTTCTTATCATAGAGAAAGAGATGGGTTTTGGCCAAGGCATCTCGAGTCGTAATAGTGAGGTAATTCATTCTGGTATTTACTACCCAGCTGGTTCTCTCAAGGCAAAATATTGTGTTCAGGGAAGAGCTAAACTCTATGATTTTTGTCGACAAAATGACGTATGGTATAATAATTGTGGGAAATTAGTAGTAGCACAAGAAGGCCAGCAAACTCAATTACGATCTCTCTGGAAACAGGCTAAAGCGAATGATGTGCCCCAAGTACGCATTATAGACCATTCTGAAATCCGTAAGTTAGAGCCTGAAGTATTAGCTGACTCAGCTATGTTTGTTGGATGTACGGGTATTATTTCAGCGCATGAATTAATGTCTGCATATCATCGAATTTCAACACATGCGGATCATGACTTATTGGTGAAATCGACTGTTGTTGGTGCGGAGCCTAAAGGTGATTCTTATATTTTACAGGTTGAGGATTCTGAGGATATGAGTTACTCTGTTTCGGCGAGATGGATAGTAAATGCAGCTGGACTTTACAGTGACCGGATTGCACAATTACTGTGGGGAAATACTAATCATTCTTATCCTAACTTGACCTATTCTAAGGGATCATATTTTAAGCTTTCGAGTAAGTGGCGTCACCGTGTTAGTCGGCTTATCTACCCATTGCCGGACAAAAAACATGATTCTTTAGGGATCCATCTTAGTTTTGATCAGTCAGGGGATATGAAGCTAGGCCCAGATGCTACATGGCTTAAAAACCGTTCTGAGGATTATGATGTAAGCTCGGATCGTCTTGATGCATTTTACCTTGAAGCAAAGAGGTATTTGCCCTCTTTGGATCCTATTGATTTAAGTCCAGACTATTCTGGGATTCGTCCTAAGTTGATGGGAGAATCTAATGAGCCATCTGATTTTTATATTAGACATGAACCGGATTATCCTGGATGGATCAACCTTATTGGGATTGATTCGCCAGGTCTTACATCATCCCTAGCTATCGGAGAAGATGTAGCACAATGGATTATAAATGAGTCCTCATAAATTAAAATTTTAAAAAAACAAATTTTATACCTAATTATTTATTTTGGTTTTAATTTTTTTATAAATATTTTTAGGAATGCTTAACGTTTGAGTTAAGTATTACAAAATAAAAAATCAGTTTAAAAGACGCTAACATGTCTTATTATATTTGATACAGCATTATTATTAAAGGAGGTTCATAGATGAGTGTGAAGGCAAAATTGGAATATATATGGCTTGATGGATATAAGCCTACGCAGAGTCTTCGAAGTAAGACAAGAATCGAAGGAGATTTCTCAGGTAAATTGGAAGATTGTCCAATATGGTCATTTGATGGTAGTTCTACTGAACAGGCCGCTGGTAATGATTCGGACTGCATTTTAAAGCCTGTGGCAATTTTCCCCGATCCAGATAGACGTGATGGATATTTAGTGATGACGGAAGTATTAAATGCAGATGGGACACCACATGAATCGAATGGTCGTTCCACTATTGATGAAGATGACAATGATTTTTGGTTTGGATTTGAGCAAGAGTACTTTCTATGGGATGCAGAAACTAATCTTCCGCTTGGTTTCCCAGCTAATGCCTACCCTGGACCTCAGGGTCCTTATTATTGCAGTGTTGGTGCGAAAAATACTTTCGGCAGAGATATCATTGAAGACCATCTTGATCAATGCTTAGATGCTGGATTGAACGTAGAAGGAATTAATGCTGAAGTTGCTACTGGTCAATGGGAATACCAGATTTTTGCTAAAGGAGCACGACAAGCGGGTGATGAAACTTGGGTTTCTAGATATCTAGCTGAAAGAAATGCTGAGAAATATGGCGTAGCTATTAATTGGCACCCAAAGCCCATTCAGGGAGATTGGAACGGTTCTGGCATGCATGTAAATTTTTCTGATTCAACTATGAGATCATGTGGTGATGAGGCCGTATTTACTAAAATCTGTGACGCTTTTGGTCAGAATATCAAAAAGCATATTGATGTATATGGTGCAGACAATGATCAGCGGTTGACTGGTGCGCATGAAACGGAATCCATAGATTCATTTTCATTTGGCATATCTGATCGGGGAGCCTCTATCCGGATACCTGTTGGAACAATTGATGATGGATGGAAGGGAAGGCTTGAAGATAGAAGGCCAGCATCTAATGGAGATCCTTATAAAATTGCCGCAGCTGTAATCAGTACGACAAAATCAGCTTATTAGAATTAGCTAATCTGATTCTGTCTGTAATACAAAAAATTCTGTCGCCGTCACATTTATGTGGTGGCGCAGAAATCGACTCTTGAATGCTTATACGACTTCGAGTTAAGAACTACGCTTTAATAGCAGATATGGATATCAGCTTTGGTGGTGGTCTTAATATCCTAACGGGTCAGACTGGTGCTGGGAAATCAATACTTATCGGTTCCTTGAATCTTATCCTTGGCGAAAAAGCTTCTTCAGAAATGGTACGAAGTGGAGAGGAAGAAGCTTTGATAGAAGCAAGTTTTGATATTGTAGGTAGAATGCCTAAAAGTCTTAGTTCTTATGTATGTGCTGGTGAACCGATTCTTTTAAAGCGACAGGTGATACGAGGTGGTCGAAGTTACGCTTTTATTAATGATCACCAAGTAACTATAGGTAAACTAAAAAAAGTGGGTGAAATCTTAGTGGATCTTTTAGGCCAACATCATCATCAGTCACTTTTGAATGTGGATAACCATCGTCGCCTATTAGATCATTTTGCTATGGATGATGAACTTTTGCAAAAATATACGGATCAGTTTGAAGAGCTTAAAAGACATGAAGAAATATTAGAATCACTTATAAACGCTGACGAACTTACAAAAGAAAGAAAAGAACTATATCGTTTTCAACTTCAAGAGATTAATGCAGCTGGACTCCAATCAGGGGAAGAGAAAAAATTAGAAGAAAAAGTAATAGTTCTTAGGAATGCACAGAAACTTAAAGATACGGCGAGGGAAATTAGTTATTCACTATCTGAAGATGATGAATCAGTACTTAATCGTCTTCGGGGAATGTTGAAAGCCTTTGAGGCTATTTCAGAATTAGATAATAGTCTCAAAGAAAAAGCTATGCAGTGGAAAGAATCAATTTATTCTCTAGAAGATATTGCACTAGATTTATCACGGTATGGGGATACAATTAATGCTGATCCTGAAGAATTTACTAGGATAGATGAACGTCTCCACCTTTATCGTGATTTTTCCAAAAAGTATGGACCGGGATATGATAGTATCATAGAATATCGAGATAAGATTTCTAAAAAATTGAGTAATCTTGAGAATCGAGACGAACAAATTAAAGATATAGAGAATAAGATTCGCTTGCTTAGAGAAAATGTATATGATTTGGGACAAAAAATCTCAATTAAACGGATGACAGGATCCAGCGAATTAAAAAAGAAAATTGAAGCTGAGTTAGAACAGCTTGGGATGAAGGGAACTCAGTTTAATGTAGATATTATACCAGTTTCAAGTAATGCCGGGGTAGAAGTGGCAGATGGTAATGACTCCTGCCTCGCGGGAAAATATGGGCTTGAGGATATTGAATTTATCATTTCACCTAACCCCGGCGAACCTCTAAAGGCCCTAGCAAAAATCGCTTCTGGCGGAGAAATATCTCGTATAATGTTAGCTCTCAAAACAGTATTGGCAAAAGTAGATGCTATTCCTTTACTAGTATTTGATGAGATTGATGCAGGAATTGGTGGTGATATTGCTAGTCTTATTGGGAAAAAATTGAAGGATCTTACTCAAAACCATCAGATAATTTGCATTACTCACCTTCATCAGATTGCGTCATTTGCTGATAAACACTTTCAAGTACGTAAAGGTGAAAAAAATGGTAGGACAAGGACTGAAGTAGAACAACTTACTCAAGAAGAACGTGTTGCTGAAATAGCTAGGATGATTTCAGGAGATGAAATAACAGACCTTACCATTGAGCATGCTCGCCAGTTTCTTCGAGGTACAGCAGAAGCTTAGATCTGTCATTAATTTGTTTAATTGATCTAATATAAATTCTCATCAGAATAACTTAGGTTAAAACGTTGATGATATTGATTCCTTGTATATGATTGTCTATAATAGAACTCAATATAAAGAGCTGTCTCCCCAACAATACCAGAAAGAAAAACGCCGTCTTCAGATTGAATTATTGAAACTGCAAGAATGGATTATTGACGAAAGGCAGCGTATTGCTATTGTATTTGAAGGACGTGATGCTGCTGGAAAGGGAGCTACTATCCGACGTTTTGTTGAGAGACTAATGCCGAAAAGTGTGCGTATCGAAGAACTAGGTGTGCCCTCACCTACTCAGAACAAAAAATGGTTTAAGACATATGAGAAACTCCTTCCTACACCAGGAGAGATTGTTTTTTTTGATCGTTCATGGTATTCAAGGGGATTGATCCAACCAACGATGAATTACTGTACGGCAAAGCAATACCACTATTTTATAAAGCATGTTAATAAATGGGAGAAGACTATTGTTGATCAGGGACTCCACCTCATCAAATTTTATCTCTCTGTTTCCAAACATAGTCAGGCGCTTCGCTTTCGGTTAAGGCAAGTTAGCCCATTAAAATACTGGAAGCTCTCTGATAATGATCTAGAAGCGGCTCGGGAATGGGATCTGTTTACTTATTATAAGGATCAAATGTTTAAGAAAACTTCTACGAAAAAAAATCCTTGGGTAGTTATTAATTCAGACAATAAGATGATTGTACGATTAAATGCAATGCGTTATGTTCTTACTCTCATTAACTACGCGGGAAAAAAAAATCTTCAAGACCGGAAATGGACACGGGAGATTCCGGATTACCGGATCACCATAGATGGCGTGCTCTTTGACAATCTCACCAAAGAGCAATACGAATTACTCTTCAACCTTCAAGGACATACTTAAAATGATGAATCAAATTAAAACAGCTGGCGGAATTGTATATCAAAACGGCAATTTTTTGTTCATTTATAAACGTGGGATATGGGATTTCCCTAAAGGAAAATTTAAAAATGGTGATTCGAGAGAAAAAACTGCTCTTGTAGAGGTGTATGAAGAGACAGGGTTGCCATTAAATGATATAAAAATTCTAGAACCTCTTATTCCAACCTATTATATTAAATCTATAAATGGTGTTCCCTTGCAAAAGAAGACATGGTGGTTTCTTATGGAATTTGTAGGCGATCCTCTTACAGATCTTATTCCTGCAGAGGATGAAGATATAACCAAATGTCAATGGGTGTCAGAAAATGAGCTAGAGTATATACTTCCTTCTGCCCATGAACGTATTGCATATATTTTTGATTATTTAAAGCAATTACCAGTTTATAATAGACTTATGGATAACACTTTTGTAGAGATCTGATCTTCATTAATATTTATTGATCTATATAATCTCTTGGACGACGCAAGACTTTTAGCTTGCCCGATCCTGTTGAAAGTTCTTTCCACATATTAATTTCTAGAGCTATGGATGCTATAGCGCAGGTAGGAAACTTTACTATGCTAGTACGGCAGATCTTTTCTATAAGAGAATGGAATGTTGGGTTATGGCCACAGATAGCCACGTGGACTATGGATGAATTTAACTTTTTAAGTTTGGTGATAATAGTATAGGTGTCGGAACCATAAAAATTTAATTCTTTTTGGATATTTCCTCTTGGGTAGCCAATAGAAAAAGCTATAGTATTAGCTGTAGTAATTGCACGATTAGCAGAACTGCTAATAATCTGATCAAATAGAATTCCTTCATCATGTAAAATTTTCCCCATCATAGCAGCATTCTGTTTTCCACGAGAATTTAGAGGTCGGTCAAAGTCACTCAGAGATGGATTGTCCCAGCTGGATTTTGCATGACGTATGATAGTTAGTTCCTTCATGAGTTAAGATGATGAAAGACTCCTTAATTTTAGTTAATACATCTAGTGTTCGCAATTGAATAAATGATGAGGAAATAATGAGAAATTGTTGAGAGATAAGACCGTTGTTAGAAAGAAAATATTAAGAGTCAGTCGGTGATTAGAGTTTAGATAGGAATAAATAGTATAAAAGAGAGAAAGAGAATAATCGATATATCCTTTTTTTGACCTTCACTAATCTTTTTACTCCATATTTTTAATATGTTTAATCTGTTGCAGATTCCATTTATCTTCACTGTAGGGCGTAGAAAACCAAGCATCTAGAATTTCTTTCAGTATTTTATTATTAGTTGCATTAAGACTTAGAGCAAGGACATTAGCATGGTTCCAGATGCGAGCACCTTTTGCAGTTTCAGCATCACAGCATAGAGCTGCGCGAACACCTTTAATTTTATTTGCTACTATGGATGCACCGGTACCTGTCCAACACAAAACAATAGCTTCGTCAGCTATTCCTTTAGGAACAAGGCTTACAGCCTGTTCTGTGATAACAGGCCAATCTACTGTTTCACTCTTTTTTGGCCCAAAGTAAGTGACATTGTGATTGCGTTTTTTGAGTTCACGGATTAATTCCTTTATGAGGGGTGTTCTCTCATCTGTACTAACAGCGATGTTCATAGGATAAATTTATATCAAGGAGATATAGGTAATACAAAAACTTTCATTTTATAAACACTATAGTAAATCAGCCTATCATCTAGTGGGTATTTGCCACCACGCATTATGGGACAAATACAATCCAATAACAAGAGATGTTCTGAAACGATTGACTTATGAATTAGAGGTCATAATAAAGTTGGGTTATGCGGACTATTTTCTTGTGGTTTGGGATATTATCCAGTGGGCTAATAAACGGGGTATACCCACCGTCGGACGTGGCTCAGCGGCAGGTAGTATAGTGTCGTATATATTGGGAATGACACCAGTGGATCCTATTAAGTACAAACTTCTTTTTGAGCGTTTTCTTAACCCAGCTCGTAGCGATCCACCAGATATTGATATTGATTTCTGCTGGAAACGTCGAGATGAAGTAATTCAATATATATATAATCGTTATGGTGATAATAAAGTGGCTATGATTTCTACATTTAACACTTATCGTCATAAAAGCTCGGTATGGGATGTAGCACGAGCCATGGGTATGCCGTCGCAAGAGATTAATGAATTGATCAATACTTTTATTAAAGAAGATAAAAACCTTAGATATAACAAAGGTAACTCGCGGTATAGAACAATTGTTAATCTCGCAAAGAATCTAGAAGGACGACCAAGACATATGGGAATCCATTGTGGAGGGATTGTCATTTCGCCACACGATATTACTGATCATGTTCCACTTCAAAAATCCATCAAGGGTCCTCTTGTGACACAGTTTGATATGTATAGTATTAAAAAAGCAGGTTTGATAAAGATTGATATTTTAGGACAACGTTCTTTAACAGTAATCGCAGAGGTGGCTGATACTATACAAAATAAATATAATATTCATTTTGATCGTTACATAATGCCTGACATAGATCAAAAAACGGCTAAACTGATCCGGAATGGACATACCATAGGTGTATTCCAAATTGAATCACCAGGAATGCGAGGTCTTTTGAAAAAACTTCAAGTTGATACTTTTGAGATGATTGTTGCAGCGAGCTCGGTTATTCGTCCAGGCCCTGCGGATTCGGGAATGCTCCGACATTTTGTAAAACGTCACCATAGAAAAGAAGATATGAATGCGGTACATAAATCTCTCAGAGAATTATTGAAAGAAACTTATGGGATTATGATTTATCAGGAAGATGTTATCAAAACTGCTGAAGTGATAGCAGGGTGGAGTTTGAATAAATCAGATGAACTAAGACGGTCAATGAGTGGAAAGCGGGTAAAAGAGCCGTTTTCAAAATATCGAGATCGTTTTATAGGGGATGCAGTGAAAAGGGAAGTTACTGTGGAAGAGGCACTAGAAATATGGAGGCAGATGGAAGCTTTTTCTGGTTATGCTTTTTGCAAAGCACATTCAGCGTCCTATGCCACGATTTCAGTGCAGTCTGCATGGTTAAAGGCGCATTTTCCAGCGGAATTTTTGGCGGCTGTTATGTCTAACCATGGAGGTTTTTATCATGCCTCTTGCTATCTTGAAGAAGTACGTCGAATGGGTATTAATATTTTGCCTCCTGATGTAAATATGGCAGAATCTCATTTTATAGCAGAGGCTATGGAGCAAAACTCATCTGCTTACCAAAGGAATGCATATGATAGATTTCCAGGAGTACGAATTGGTCTTCTGCAAGTAAAGGGGTTAACTCGCAGAACACTTAAAAGACTCCTAGAAAAGCGTAAAGAACGCCCTTTCGAATCTCTAGAGGACTTTTGCATTCGTGCTAAACCAAATCTTCGAGAGGTGGAAAGGTTAATTCGGTGCGGTAGTTTTGATACATTTGGCTACACTCGACCACAACATCTTTGGAGGCTCAAACTATTTTATAATAAAATAAAAACTAATGATGATGGTCTCTTTGCTAGTACAGTTAAGTACTCATCGCCTATACCGGTTGTAGATTATTCTGTTGAAAAAAAATTGAGAGATGAATTCGAACTTATGGAACTAACATTGGAAAAACACCCTCTCTGGATTTGGAAAGAAGCAATTCAGAACCATATAGATCAATTTGGAAAATTTATTCATGCAAAGGACTTATATCGTCACATAGGGAAAAAAGTGAAGCTAGTGGGATGGATCATTTCTACACAAAAAAGCAAAACTAAGGCAGGAGAGAGAATGCAGTTTTTATCCTGTGAGGACCTCACCGCTACGTATGAAGCGGTATTTTTTCCTGTTGTATATCGTAAGTTTGGAAGGTTGCTCAGGGGTCGAGGACCATATGTTATTGAGGGTATAGTTGAAGATGATTTTGGACATACACCATTGAAGGTGGAGAAGATTGTAATTATAAAAGACAAATGATATTAACTATTGATATAGGAGGTACTTTAATAAAAACGCTAGAGTGGCCATCAGAAAAGACATTCTTTGCAATTAATTTTGACGAAATAAATTTTGAGGCAGAAAGATATGAAAAAATTATTATTACAGGTGGCCGAAGCCAACAAATTATTGAAAAATATAACCTGCCAAATATTATCCGATCAACAAATGAACTAAATGATTTGGGTCGAGGGGGTTCTTATTTAGCCAATACGGAAGAATGTTATGTCTTAGGGGTAGGTACTGGAACTCCACTGGTAAAAATAATTAATGGAAAGATAAAACATGTTATTGGGACAGGCATTGGAGCAGGAACAATTTTTGGTCTTGGGAAACTATTCGCTGGCGATCTCTCAATTCAAGAACTGAATCAACTGGCTGAAAAAGGAGATGCAAAAAAATTAAATATTTCGGTAGGTGAAATTTATGAAAACTCAGAAGAGCTAGGCTTTCCTCCAAGTATAACAGCAGGGAATTTTACCAAACTAAATGGAGATATTACAATGGAAGATAAGATTGCAGCATTGATGCAAATGGTAGCAGAATCCTTAGCTACATTGGTAAGTGCAGCATCAAACTCTAATAGTATTGTTGTAATAGTAGGAGGGGGTACTTTTTACCCTCATTTTTTACAATCCTTGATTACAACGCTGGATTTCTACGGGTTTAAAAGCCTTATTCCTCCCAAGGCACTATATGCTAATTGTTATGGTGCACTATTTAATCTTGGCATTAATTGAAGTTTATTTGTTTACATGGTTTTGGAGTTAGGGGGAATTTTTGGGATCCATTAATTCCTGAATTGTCAAAACTTTCAGAGAAAAATGTTATTGCACCTGACCTGGATTTTTCAACAATAGATTCAGCCATAAATTCTTCTAGAAATTCAATAATTAATAATCAAGATAATGTTTCAGTCATCATTGGTCACTCATTGGGTGCTGTTTTGGCTCTGAGACAAGAATTGGTAATCTTGGATAATGAAAACATATATTTGATTCTTCTGGGTTGTGGATTGCCAATGAAAATGAATAGTATTGTGATAGCAATTACACGTATGATAATGAAGTATGGTTATTTGCTTCCTGATCATTTTTGGCAACCAAGGTTTTTTTCCCCAATTACACCCCAAGATATTCAAGATAAGTTTTTCTCTAAAGTTGTTAAAGAGTCTAACACTTTCATTAATGAACTAACCTCTAAGAATAATTATCTATTAAACTTTCTTGAAAATATTGAGAGATCTTTCCCTCGTACCCTCTTCATTACTGGTACTAAAGATAGTTTAACAACTACTGAGAGAACAGTGGCTTTAGCTAACAAATTGAATGCTACTTTCATATCCATTGATAATGCGGGTCACAATGATTTGATTTATTCAGAATCAGTAAGAAAAAAAGTGGTAAAAGAAATTATTTCATTTTTAGGGATTAACTTGTGAATAGGAAGAAAATATTGGGTCTTTTTGGCTTAATACTAGCCACATTATCTGCGGCTTTTTTCTTTTATTTAAGAGATCCTATGCCACCATATGAAGGGGAATATAGAGTTGCAGGTTTGTCCCAAACAGTAGAAGTTTTTTTTGACGATTACGCTGTTCCTCATGTATTTGCAACAAATGAGATGGATGCCTTTTTCACAGCAGGATATCTCATGGCGCGGGAAAGATTATTTCAAATGACTGTAAATGCTGCAACAACAGAAGGAAGATTATCTGAGTTATTTGGAGAAAGCCAATTGGACAGTGATATATTCTTGAGAACATGGGGAATACCACAAACCGCAAAAAAATTAGTTGATGAATTAACACCGGAATCAAAAGCTGTTTTAGAAACTTTCTGTAA
>JBJKZS010000008.1:0-12865 GCA_045569115.1 Fidelibacterota bacterium
TGTATTTATTGATTCAGATCTCCTTAAATCATTACCAAAAGAAGAAGTTAATTCTGGCCTCGCTGAAGTTATAAAATATGGCGCTATTCAAAATATAGATTTTTTTAATAAGGTGTCTGTATGGTTAGATAATATTAGTGCTTTTCCTTATGACAATGCTATCGCGGAATGTTGCTCTATAAAAGGAAGTATTATTGAAGAAGATGAATATGAAGAAGGCCTTCGTCGCCTTCTGAATTTCGGTCATACTATTGGGCATGCGCTTGAAGCTCAGTTAGGCTATGGAAAAATCCGGCATGGCGAGGCAGTCTCATACGGGATGCGATGCGCGGCTTTAATTTCACAGAGAATGGGTTTTCTACATGAAGAGGAGCGTTTACTTCTATACTCTACAATCAAAAAACTGTCTTTACCTTCTCTACCAAAAATTGATCAAAATACATTAATGAACTTTCTAAAAGTTGATAAAAAATGGGAAAAAGGCAGATTACATTTTGTCTTACTTAACCAATTAGGTAATGCATTTGTATCTACAGAAATAAAAGAAGATATGATCTATGAATCTCTAGTTGAGTTGACATGAATATTTTAGTTTTAAATGGTCCAAATCTGAATCTGCTTGGGATACGCGATCCAGAAGTTTATGGATTTGAATCATTACAAGATATAGAAGATTGGCTTAATAAACAGCCTGAAACTGATAATTGTGAATTATCTTGGTTCCAAACTAATCATGAAGGTCAATTGATTGACAAAATCCATAATGGAATAGGCAAAACAGATGGAATCATAATTAATCCTGGAGCTCTTACTCATTACTCTTATGCATTAAGGGATGCTATTGATTCAGTTGAAATTCCAACTATTGAAGTTCATCTTAGTAACATTTACGAACGTGAAGATTTCAGAAAAATTTCTGTTATCAAGGAAGTCTGTGTTGACCAGTTTACAGGCTTAGGAAAAAGAAGCTATCTTGAAGCATTCCGAATGCTTAAGAAAGGATTCAATCAATAGCAGTAGTTTCTATAATCTATCTTATTTTATTAAGGAATAAAAAATGACAAATCAAGAACAAAACAGTACGGAAGATATGATTGAGAGTCACAAGAACTCTTTATCGATAATAACTTGCGATATGGAAGGAAGAATTGAGACATTTGGAAAAGGTGCCGAAGAAATTTTTGGGTATACCGCAGATGAAGTTATCATGAAGAAACGTGTTTCCGCTTTCTCACCTGGTAATGTAGTCATAGGACATATAAATAAATGGTTGGCTACGGCAAGCAAAAAAGGTGAGTTTCAAACCAACACTACTTTTGTACATAAAGATGGTACACAAATTCCAGCATATATAAGAATTACACCAACCTTTAGTACTTCAAACGGTGTGAAAAAGCAGATTGGTTACTGCGGACAAACTAGAGTATTGAAAGGAGCTGATCCTGCAGACACAATGCCTAAGGATCCTTGGTGGATAAAACTATTGTCATTTTTGATAATTACAAGGCTTCCATTTCTTTCAGCGACTTGGGCTCCAATTCTACTTGCTTCAGCTTGGGTGCAAAGAGAAGGGCTAATCATAGGAACCTTTGATTGGGGACTCTTTGGGATAATATTTTTGGGAGCTTCTTTTCTTCATCTATCAGCTAATACCTTCAATGATTATTTTGATTGGAAGGATGGGACAGATAAAATTAATAATGATTATTTCTTGCAATATTCGGGTGGGTCTAGGTCTTTAGAACTTGGACTTATAAGTGAACATGGCCTTTTCAAATTGGCATTTTCTTTTCTGATCTTATCATCTATCTGTGGAGTTGGTTTGATTCTTGGGCCATGGAGTAGAGAGATTGATCTTATATGGTATGGATTAGCTGGGGCTATTGGTGGTTTTTTTTATACGGCTCCACCTTTCAGATTGTCATCTCGACGCGGTCTTGGTGAACTCTCTATAGGACTTCTATTTGGTCCAGTTATCACCATGGGAACTAGCTTTGCTTTAACTGGTATTCATAGTTGGGGTGCTTTTCTGGTTGGAATTCCTCTTGGCCTATTGACTACAGCTATACTTTGGATAAACCAATTTCCTGATACTCCTTCAGATATTGCTAGTGGTAAGGTTCACCTTGTAGCAACACTAGGTATCCGAAATGCTCGATGGGGTTACATTTCTTTAATGGTTGCAAGTTTTACAACCATAATCTATCTCTATGCTTCAAATATTGCTGGTAAAGGTATACTCATAGCACTTTTAGCTATTCCTGGGGCTACATATCTTTCATACAAGGTATTCCAAGATTTTGAAAAAAGAACATTGGCCAAAACATGTGCCAATACCATTTATTTCCAAATGTTAACAGGTATATTGATGATTCTTGGGGTTTTATTTATATAGTGAAAAATGATGCAGCGTAAATGCTAAAAAAACAGCAGATACCAAGATTGTTTTTATATATGAGAACTTGATTTTAAATGTGGCATTTTTGGTTTTGTAAGAGTCAAAATAGCAGGTAAAAAAAACAAATCCGCTAATAGAGCTCCAAACATAGTAACCGCTGCAAGAAAACCAAAATCTCTACTAGGAAGAAAATTAGAGGTAACCATCACTAGAAATCCCGCTGAAAGAATAAACGATGTAGATATAATTGCTTTACCCGTTGTTAATAAGGTCTTTTCATTTGCCTCTCTATAATGACCGTTATGGGAAAATAATTCCTGTCGGAAACGCACCAAAAAATGTATGGTGTCATCTACGGCAATACCATATGCAATAGCAAAGGTCATTGCAGTAGTCGGTCGAAGTTTTATATTATAAAATCCCATGACCCCCGCCATTAATAATAATGGAATAAAATTAGGAATCATTGAAATACTAGCAATCTTTACACTTTTGAATAGTAATAACATTGAAATAAAAATTACTCCAAAAGCAATCAGAAAACTGACTACCAAATTAGTAACAAGATACTGATTTATTTTCAATCCCATTAGAGTTGTACCAGTTAATTGTATATCCAAATAAGACGGGAGATTTTCTCTTCCCCACTGTATAATTTCATCTTTAATCTCTTTTGCTCTTCTAGATGAAATATCACTAATTCGACCAGTTAAACGGGCACTTGAGTAATCAAAATTAACTAGTGTCTCAAATTGTTCCTCTTGAAGAAAAATGTATTGCGACACCATTTCTCTAGTTTCAGGTATACAGTAAAATTCTTTATCTCCTTCATTAAATGCTTGGTTTATTTCTCTAAGATAATCAATGACAGAAATCATTTTTCCGACTTCAGGAATGGTTGAAAGCTTATCCTGAAGTTTTGCAATAGCATGGAGAGTCTTCGGATCCTTTATTCCATTCTCAAAAGGAGCTCCTTTATTATTTACAGTTGCAATTACTTCCAATGGCATTACCGAACCCATTTTTTGTTCCATAAAAATCATATCATCATATAGTTCATTACCTTTCGAAAGATCTTCCATAAGGGATGAATGAGGATCAACTTTAAAAGCATAATACAAAAAAGTACAAATTAGTATTAAAGATAGAAAAACAATCGATTTCTGATGATAATTATTTAGTTTAACAGTCCACTTTAAAAATCGATGTCGTAAGTTTTTTGAACCTGATTTAAGCATTTTTTGAGATGGAGTTTTTAGTATCATTAGCATTGATGGAATAAATGTTATTGATACAAAAAAAGCTAAAATAACAGATACACAAACGATTGCACCAAATTGGCGAATCATTATAATATTGGTACTTACGAGTGAAAGAAAACCTATTGCTGTAGTTATACTCGTGAGCATAATAGCTCCACCTATTTTTCTAATCGTAATCCTTATTGACTCTCGCTTAGAATTTCCATTTAATAAATTCTCTTGAAATTTCAACATAATATGAATTGAATCTGCTACGCCTATAATTAAGACAAGGGTTGGTACGATATAGGTAACAATATTTATTGTTAGACCAAGAGCACCCATTATACCTAATACCCATAAAACGGTAATAAATACAGCCGCAAATGGAAGAAGCACTCCGCTTAAGTTCCTGAATAGGAGGAAAAGAGTGCCAAAAAGAACAAATGACACAGGAAATAAAAATCGAGTGAAATCATTTAACATATACTGTACGTAACGAGTTCTAAGAATTGGAACTCCAGCCTCATACCATTTCCAATCAGTTTTAGATGTAATCTCACCGACCTTATTAACTATTTTTTCTCTACCATCATGGTTATTTATTTCATCATCTAATTCCAAAAGAATTGCCGCTATACTTCCATCAGAGGAAATGAGGTTGTCTATAATTAGAGGTGAACTCATGATACGATTTTTTAAGAAAAAAAGTGAATCCTTAGAAGTAGGAATGGTTTTGTATACTGGACGTAGAACAAGGTCTTTTCCTGGCTGAAAGAGTTCTATATTTGTTAAAGAAGTCACTTTAACCACACCTTTTAGATCATTTAATTCATTAGTAAGCAAGTTAGTAGTTAAAAGATTAGAACGACTAAAAGGATCTTCAGAATCATAAGCCAAATAGATAAGATTGTCTTCACGTTCAAACTCCTCTTGAAATTTGAAATATGCGTCCACTTCAGGATCGTTATCAGGGAAAAGATTCTCAACAGTAAAATCAAATTGTACACGAGTTGAAACCAACATTGATCCAACCGTAATAACAGCTATAATAAATAAGATCCGGATTGGATGATCTAGTTGAAAACTAATCACCTTGTCCAAGGCTAATTTCATTAATTTATTTTTTTTCGCGAGTTAAAATACTTATGACAATTAAGAAAAAAAGTGAAATGCTAATTGCCGGTAAAACCGCATCAAGATTTCCATGTAAATCTAGTGGTATAAATATATGAATGAAGTCTGCCTCTTTCCAAAGAAGAGTAACTATCATTCCAGATAAAATCGATGAAATTGCACCCTCTTTAGTTGCACCTTTCCAAAAAAAGGCAGCAAAAAGAGATGGAGTAATAGACGCTCCATAAATAGTGAAAGCATATAGTGACTTTTCGAAAATTGTCGTTGAGCGAGCAAATATAAGTGAAATAAAATATGCAATAACACCAAGTATAAGAACGACTATCCTGCTTAGTACTATAATCTGCTTTTCACTGGCCTTTGGATTAACATACTGTAAATATACATCACGAACAATGGAGTTCGATGGCACTAACAAGAATGAATCGGCAGTTGATATTATCATTCCAACAATTGTTGTCATCATTATGGCGCCCAAAAAGCTAGGTAATAGTGTATGTGAAGCATATATAAGCACATATCTTCCAGATTCAGCTTCTGGAATCATACTTGAACTTACCCAGGCAGAAGCAATGATTAATAATTCAGCTATAAGAACCGCAAATACTAGAATTGAAGTTGCAAGGGTTGCTCCTTTTGCATCCTTACTTGCTGAAAATCTCTGGTACATGTTTGCATCACCAAGTACAAGGAGAAATGGTGGAAGACAAAAATTCATTATTTCTAATGTTGAGAATACTCCAAAAAAACTCATATGATCAGGATTTCCCATACTTGAAAAAGCTTGTTCCATTCCATCGATTCCACCCGCTTTTAACCAAAGTATAGGCAAAGCAATAAATAGAGAAATTAACATAATTATTCCATTAGCAAAATCTGTGTAAGCAACACTTAGTAATCCTGCTAATAGGGTATATATTATGATGAAAGTCGCAGCAATTATTGTCGCAATCTCTAAACTAAAAATTGGAGTTCCATCACTATTTGTAAGAACCGTCATCAGTACAGCTCCACCTGCATTGTATTGATAACTAACAATTACCATATATGAAATTACAAGAGCTATAAGGCTGAGTATCCTAGCAGAAGAACCATAACATTCACCAAATATTTCAGGTACTGTAATCTTTTCAAATTTTCTAACTTTTCCAGCAATTCTTGTTAACATTAGTATTCCAAAAGTCCCTCCAATAGGTAAAATAAAAGAGGCTATGCCAGTTTCATAAGTCTTTCCAGCATTACCAAGTATTGATCCAGTACCCATCCATGTTGCAAGCATTGTTCCAGCTAATACCCAGGGGGTTAGGGTTCGCCCAGCAATCGCAAAATCCATCTGGGTTTTAACTTTACTAGATTTATAGATTCCTACACCTAAAAGAAAAAGTAGATACGAGATAATAACAATTATATGTAACACAAATTATTCCTAAATAGAATTATCTTATTGGAAAACTGTAAGTTAGTTTAACTCTAAAGCAACCTATTAAATTAGTGTGATGTCCAAATAATTACAATAGCTAGGTCTTGCCTATAGATAGATATGCAGTTAATTTTCATTAATAATAATGAATAAGATAACCTTAAGAAATAGAGCATTAGTATTAATGATGCTCTCTATCGGTTGTCAGTCAACTGAGGATAAGAAAATGAATAAACTTGGAGGAGAGAAAAGCCCCTACCTACTGCAACATAAAGATAATCCTGTAAACTGGTATCCTTGGGGAGAAGAAGCCTTTAAGGCCGCAAAAAAAGAAGATAAACCTATCTTTCTTTCAATAGGATATTCCACCTGCCATTGGTGCCATGTAATGGAACATGAATCCTTTGAGGATAGTACTGTTGCAGAATTGATGAATAATAATTTCATTAATGTAAAAGTTGATCGCGAAGAAAGGCCGGATATTGATAATATATATATGACTGTATGTCAGATGATGACTGGTAGTGGAGGATGGCCACTCACTATTGTAATGACACCTGACAAACGTCCCTTTTTTGCGGGAACTTATTTTCCAAAAGAAAGTCGATTTCAACGTATAGGTATGCTAGATCTAGTACCAAGACTTGGAAAAATGTGGCGCGAAGAGCGCGACAAAATATTGGAATCAGCTAATGAAGTTGTATCTCATCTTCAAAGTTCTTTTTCTCCTTCTGGAACGGAACAATTAACCGAGGAGATTTTTAATAGCGCCTTTTCTCAGTTTTTACAAAGATTTGATAATGAAAATGGTGGTTTTGAAACTTCGACAAAGTTTCCTAGTGCTCATAATCTTTCATTCTTATTACGATACTATAAACGTAGTAGTGATCCAACAGCTTTAATGATGGTAGAGAAAACATTACTATCTATGAGAAATGGTGGTATTTATGACCAAATAGGTTTTGGTTTTCACCGTTATTCAACTGACAAAGAATGGCTATTACCCCATTTTGAAAAAATGCTTTATGATCAAGCTATGAATTCAATAGCATATCTTGAAGCATTTCAAGTTACAAAAAAAGAAATCTATGCAACCACAGCTCGTGAAGTTTTTAGTTATGTTTTACGAGACATGACTTCATTTGAAGGCGGTTTTTACTCAGCAGAAGATGCTGACAGTGATGGTGAAGAAGGTAAGTTTTATGTTTGGAGGATTGAAGAAATCAATGAGATTTTAGGCGATGAGGATGGCAAACTATTTACTGATATATATAATTTTAATGACAAAGGGAATTTTAGTGAAGAAGGGACAGGTCAGTTTACTGGAAATAATATTCCACATCTCCTTAATTCAATTGAAGAAATAGCTCAATCAAGAAATCTAGAAGTTAATCAATTAACTAAAAAATTAAATAAACTAAGGGAACAATTATTTAAAGAAAGAAAAAAGCGTATACACCCGCTTAAGGACGATAAGATTCTTACAGATTGGAATGGACTTATGATAGCTGCTTTGGCTAAAGGAGCACAGGTATTAGATGATACTACTTATGCAAACTCTGCGAAAAAGGCCGCTGATTTTGTAATTGGGAAACTTAAGACAAAAGATGGACGCCTCCTCAAGCGTTATCGAAATGGTGAAGCATCCTTACCAGCTCATCTTGAAGACTATGCATTTTTTTCATGGGGTTTACTTGAATTATACGAGGCAACTTTTGATGTAGGATACCTTTCTGAAGCTATAAACCTAACAGATTTGATGATAGATCTATTCTGGGATAACGTTAATGGTGGATTCTATTTCACAGCTTATGATGGAGAAAAACAGATTGTTAGAACTAAAGATCTATATGATGGTGCTATACCATCTGGAAATTCTGTAGCAGCAATGGTCTTGCTTCGATTGGGAAGGATTGCTGGAAATAGTAAATATGAAGAAATGGCATTTACTATAGGTAAAGTATTCTCAGAAAAAATTTCTCAGGCTCCAACTGGCTACACCCAATTGCTATCAGCAATTGATTTTGGAATCGGTCCTTCTTATGAAATTGTAGTGGTTGGTGATCGAAAAAGTAAAGATACCCAAGCAATGCTAAACTATATTCAAGAGTCATTCCTCCCAAATAAAGTTCTTATATTAAAACCATCTGATTCACAGCTAAATGAAGTGGTTAGGATTGCACCATTTACTGATACACAAGTTGCAATTTCTGGAATGGCTACTGTCTATGTTTGCCAAAATTATAGTTGTAAAACTCCAACTACTGATATCAATGAAATGATTAAATCTCTACAATGAAAATCTCTTTTTCAAAACGACTCGGAGAATTACTTGCCCATATACAAGATCTATTTGATACAGTCCTTCATTTAGGATTTAAACGTGTGTCAGAATCAGAAAAACATATTAAATCAAAAAATAGTAAATCCAATAAATTTCTCAAATTCTTAGGAGAAATGGGCGAATCATATTTTAAAAAATATGACGATATAAAATCTCAAAAAAATAAGTCATCAAATAATAATCAATGACTTCCTTTTTTTTATATTAATAGCATAGTAAAATAGTTCAATGAATTATATTATTTCCCGGGCTGGTACCGGCATTTTTGGAACCTACAATCAGACTAATTGGGAACTGAACTTCAGGTGAGAAAAGTAGGCCTTCTTTGATAACTCAGAGTAAAGGAAACTTAACTTCCCTGAGAGGTGCCCACCGTGAAAAACACGAGTTCCAACAATGCCCATGTCCGGGAAGATTAATTCCAAATAGAATTATATTTTAATACTGGTTCTAACCCTTATTTGCTAACCTCAAAACTTTTCTTATTGAAGAACTTTGGCCTCGAATTTTTAATTTTACAAAATCTGGTTGATAATTCTGTTCTATTACCTCTACATGCTCAAAAACTGAGGCTATTTCTTTTCCGGATGATGAAGAAAAAGTCACTTCAGCAATTTCGTAAGATCCTTCCATTTTTTCTTTAATCTTATCGATAACACTATCAATCATAAGTTGATTTTGGGCTGAAATGAAAATAGCTTCTTTAAATCTCTTTTTTAATCCTATTAATTCAGCTCTCTTTAGTAAATCAATTTTGTTAACAACTATCAAGGTTTCATTCGTTTTAGCACCAATAGAGTTTAAGACCTCATTTACAGTATGAAGCTGAGCATCTAAAAAGGTTGAGCTCGCATCTACAACAAGCAAAAGCAAATCTGAATCAATTGCCTCTTTAAGTGTACTCTTAAATGAAGCAACAAGACCATGAGGAAGTTTACGTATAAATCCTACAGAATCACTTATAAGGACTTCTTTTTTCCCTCCAATTTGAAGAGATCTAACTGTAGTATCGAGAGTAGCAAATAGCTGATTTTTTATAAACACATTAGCACCTGTAAGAGCTTTAAGTAAAGTAGATTTCCCAGCATTAGTATAACCAACTAATGAAACTCTAAATTTTTGCCTCCTAAACCTGCTCTGAGTTTCACGTTCCTTTTCAATGCTATTAATCTCAATTTTCAATTTTGAAATCCTATCTCTTATTAACCTTCTATCAACTTCAATCTGTGTCTCACCAGCACCAGCTCGTGTTCCTATTCCACCCATTTGTCTCTCAAGATGAGTCCACATTCGAGTTAAGCGAGGCAGTAGATATTGAAGTCTAGCAAGTTCAACCTGAGTTTTTGCTTCTCGGGTACTTGCATGTTTTGTGAAAATATCTAGAATTAAGGTAGTCCTATCAATTATCTTAACATCTTTTGATAGTTTATGGTAATTCCTAATCTGAGTAGGAGATAATTCATCATCAAAAATGATTAGGTTCACTTCTAACGCAATAGCTTTTTGAATGATTTCCTCAGCTTTACCCTTTCCAATAAAATATTTAGGGCTTATTCTATTGATTCTTTGGGTAAAGCGCCCTACCGTTTCTGCACCTGCCGTTTCAGCTAAGAGTTGGAGCTCATCAAGTTCTTCATCGACAGTTTCTTTAGGCATCGTACCTTTGAGAACTCCAATGATAAAAGCTTTTTCGTAATAAATTATATTATTTTCATTTATTTCCATCCTTATTTAATTCTTCCAATCCAAGTTTCTAAACATAATAGAAGAAATGCACATAAAATAAAAATATGCCAAAGTTCAGTTCCCTTTCGTGCTTCATTAACTGCTAATATAGGATCTTCTTTTGGTGAGATTATTCTTACAGCATTCTTATTAAAAACTTTAGCGAGTTGATTCTTTGTCATCCTATTGAAAGGATCCTCATACGAAGAAATATTTGCAATAAAAGACGTATAGTGTTCTCCTCCTAACAATACTGAATATATTCCTACAGATTCAATTTCCTGTATTTGCATACTTTCTTGACCATAATCAGGAATAATTTTGGTCTCAGTTCCATTAGGAGATTTGACAAGGATCTCTTTAGAAAGATCTTTTCTAGGTATAGGTAAAATAAGTGTATCACCCACTATGACCTCTAAATCAACGTTAACTTGAGAACTTAAATAAACTAAAATTCTATGAAGGAGTGGGACAAACATAGGTTTTAAAGGAAGATCTGTCCATTCTAAATTTGGTGGTGTAGAAAAAATAAGCAAACGACCAGCTCCAATTTCTTTTTCTAGTAATAATGGTTCATCATTAGAAAGGGATAGTAATTCTTTCGATTGTCCAAATGGATTAAAGTTGGTATGAGCAAAAACTTGGGGCAATTCATTATTTATATCTGAGGATGGAAACTCGAAAAAAAGAGGGTGCTTTAGATCCATTTTATCTATATAAAAAAAGCTCTCTTTTGCAAGTCTGTTTATACCAGAAAATGACCCAACATTTATTTCTTCAAGCCAATTATACGAGCCTCCTTCAATAGTGTCTCCAAGAAATATAACCGCTGAACCACCATCAATTACAAACTCCTCAAAGGCATCTGATTCTCTAAGATTTAGTTCTGAAGGTTCTAAAAGAAATACAACATCATGGTTCTTAAATTTAGAAGAACCGATAGTACCATATCCCTTTTCTTCAATTTCAACAATTTCTATTGATTCATTCAAAGCTGTAATACCCATTTCTAAAATAGAAATGTCTGAAGTGACCTTTTGAAGAATCAAACATGTAATTTTATCTATCATCTCAAACTGGAAAAATCTAAGATCATCAAAAATGAATTCATCCTCAGGAATTTCTACTGAACCATGGATAATTCCTGGTAATCCCGCAAATGCTTGAAAAGTGAAATTTTTTTCATCGGACGCCTCAAAATCTGAAACGACCTGTCCAACTCTTAATTCGTCTAAGAATAGCTGCACAGCTATATCTTCTTGTATGCTATCACCATTCTTAGAAATAAATGTCTCAATTGTAAGAAGCTGATTTGGAATCTTCAAAAGTGAACTAACACCAGCATCTTCTATTTTTAAATTGTTAGTTATAGCTGATTGAAGAAATAAATACATCCTCCATTCATTCTCTGAAGAAAATTCCCAATCGGATAAATTTGTAGCAGGAAAATCACTAAAAATATAAATTTCATGATTTGCTACTGGTCCTGAGTCGATTTCACCTTGATCTGAAATTGCAATTGCTGAGTCAACAGCCATCCATAGTTTATCTGGACGAGAAGACAGAGGAATTGATTCCATAATTTTCCTAATTCTTTGTATTGAATTAGTTTTTTCTGAGGATAGTCTTTTAAAAGGTGAAGTTTGATAAATATCATAAATTATTTCCCCTTCTAGATTATCAAAAAGGTCTAAAGCCGATGCTTTGGATCTATCTAGAAGTGTTAAACCATCAATTTTTGCACCCATACTAACTGAGTTATCAAATATAATTGCAATTCTTGTAGATTGGCCTAAGCCACTTACTAATGATAAATAACCTAGTTTAACAGGTCTAGCAAAAGAAAGTACCAGCATTATAATTGCAAGAGTTCGAATTATTAAAAGGAAAACTTGACGAAATCTCAATTTTCTAATCGTATCATGTTCAAGTTCTTTGATGAACCTAACTGTACTAAAAGCGATTTGTTGTTTATGGCGAGTACTTATTAGATGAATCAGAATGGGAATTGCAGCTGCAAAAAGACCCCAAAGAATTGATGGAACCAGAAAACTCAAGGAATTAAGTGGAATAATGAAAGTGTAGTTGCGATAGAAATAGGAATCATTAGATTGTCATCAATTGGAGAAGGCAATAGTTCAACCAAAGTTGCAACTATTGCCGCTACAATAGCACCTAATCTAAATAGATCAGGTAAAAGCATAGCTAAAGCAATTGAA
Source organism: Fidelibacterota bacterium (assembly GCA_045569115.1). Lineage (GTDB taxonomy): Bacteria > Fidelibacterota > Marinisomatia > Marinisomatales > S15-B10 > S15-B10. The sequence goes on from JBJKZS010000008.1 coordinate 12,485, forward strand.
ATAATTAGAAATGTTATACTACCTTCAAGAGTCTTATCAAAAAGTTTCCTTTTACCCCATTTTTTTCCAATAAGTGCTGCTGTAGCATCGGCTAGTGAAAGAGTAAGCATTGCAAAAATTGCTATGTTTTTTTCAAAAATTAGGACGGTTAAAAAACCTGATATGAAAACAGAGGTAGCCCCAGTGAGTTTTTTATTTTCCGAAGCTCTTACAATTGGGCCAAAAAACCTCTGAAATAAATATTTGAAAATTGAAATGTTTATTCTAAGTATTTCAGCAATTAAAAATGTTACACTCAATCCACCAAGCAACCATAACATTTCAGTCCTTGAAAAAAAAGTATAATAGATAAAAGGAAATATTGAAGACCCATAATGAATT
>JBJKZS010000009.1:0-12790 GCA_045569115.1 Fidelibacterota bacterium
AACAAAGAAGAAGAAGGTTCTTCAAACGAATGGAAAAAAGATGGGAAGTTCACTAAATGGTATGTTAATGGTAACAAGTTAGAGGAAGGAACATATAATAAAGGAAAGCCAGATGGAACCTTTACTCAATGGTACGAGACTGGACAAAAAGAAATTCAAGAAACTTTTGATAATGGAAAACAAGATTCGATTTTCATTGGCTGGTATGAAAATGGGCAAAAAAAGAATGAAGGGTTTTATAAAAATGAAATGCTTGAAGGAGAATTAAAGAGATGGCATGAAAATGGTCAGATACTTTTAGCCAGAGAAATGAAAGAAGGAAAAGCCAATGGTATTGGCAAAGGCTGGTATGAAAATGGCATCAAAGAATATGAAGGAACTTACATAAATGGTCAGGTACATGGATTATGGTCTTATTGGTATGACAATGGGGAAAAAAGATTCCAAGGAACTTATAATGATGGAATTGAACATGGGAAATTAACCGATTGGAATGTAAATGGAGAAAAAACCAAAGAAAGATTATATATAGATGGATTACTTTCTAATGAATGGCTATTTGCTTATGAATATTTTGATAATGGAAAGAAAAAAAATGTGGCCTCATTTCAAAATGGTAAAGTAGATGGAAAATTAATTTCCTGGTATGACAATGGACAGAAAGAAAAAGAAGGGATTTTTAAATCAGGCAAACAGCATGGAAATTTTATCCAGTGGCATATAAATGGCCAAAAAGAAATTGAGGGTCTTTATGAATATGGTAAAGAACAAGGTAAATGGACGCGGTGGAATCAGGCTGGAGTAAAAGAAAGAGAAGCTCATTTTATTAATGGCCAATTAAATGGAAAAAGGATTTATTGGTATGAAAATGGTAACAAATGGGCTGAAGAAAATTATTTAAATGGAGAAAAAAATGGGGAATGGATTTATTATAATAGAGACGGATCAATTCAATCTGTTGAAAATCATAATAAAAATTTGAATCAATAATCGATAATTAAATTCCTTTAATCCAACCACCATCTACAGGTAAAGAAACTCCCGTAATATAGCTTGCTTGGTCACTTACAAGAAAAATAGCTGCTGAGGCAAATTCTTCAACGGTACCAAATCTCTTCATTGGTATAGAGTCTATAGCTTTTTCAAAATCAGGATTATCTGATATTAATTGCTTTAATCGATCAGTCATTGTCCAACCTGGCATGATATTATTAACAGTTATACCTGAACTTGCAACTTCATTAGATAGACTTTTTACAAATCCAACAAGGCCAGTTCGGATTGCGTTGGAAGTTATAAGAGTCTCTATTGGCTGTTTTACTGCCATAGATGTTATGGTTAAAATCCTACCATAACCATTCTTTTTCATGCTTGGTAATACTCTCTTGATAATATCCGTCGCGCTTAAAAAAAGATGATTGAAAACTTGTTCCCAATCATTCAGGTCAAACTCCTCAAACTGTCCTGTCGGTGGACCTCCAGTATTTGTAACCAAAATATCGATTCTTCCCCATTTATTCATTGCTAAATCAACGAGATTCTTTCTATCTAATTTTTTTGAAAGGTCACAAATAATGGGATAAACTTCCGAAGCTGTCTCATTCTTTATCTCCTCCGCTGTAGCAAAGAGAGTTTTTTCCTCTCTTCCACAGATTACAATCCTTGCTCCCTCCTGCCCTAATCCATATGCAACACTTTTACCGAGACCTTTACTGGAAGCAAGAATTAGAGCTACTCTGTCGTTTAAATTTAACTTCATTTATTTCTTTAGATAATCATCTGAACCATCAATCCAATCTTGCCTGGGTGGTGAGAAAGTATCCACAACCTCTACATCTTCCAACATTAATGCTTCATGTGGAAGATTTCCTGGGATAATCACCACTTCTCCAGCGTTTAAGTCTAAAGTTTGTTCTCGATCCTCTCCAAACCAAAATCTAATTGAGCCTGATATAACTTGAGAAACTTGTTCATTTTCATGATGATGAAGGGGCACAATGAATCCGTCCTTAATTTTCATTTTTGCCACCATGATATTTTTTCCGTAAATAATTTGACGCTTCAAGGAAGAGTTCACTTCTTCTACATCTACTTTTGACCAGCTTAACTTATCGATCATATAAAACCCCTTTGGTATATAATATTAAACAAGCACTAAGTTAATATTTCTTTGTAAAACTAATTTGTCTGAATCAAAATTACTTTAAGTAAGTTTGATTAATGCTAGAAATCTATAATAGCTATTCACTGCAAACCTCTGAAATCTTTCTGATTTTAATTAGTAGTGTCGCATTCGGAATGGCCAAAACAGGATTAGGTGGTTTCGGAATGTTGGCTGTACCAATTATGGCTGGTATTTTCGGAGCTAAACCTTCAACAGGAATTGTACTAATCCTCCTAATATTTGCTGACGTGTTTGGTGTTTGGTTTTATCATAGACATGCAGACATGAGAATGATAATGAAACTATCTCCAAGTACAATCTTCGGTATATTCCTTGGAATCGTAATTGGAGACAATATTAGCGATACTCATTTTGCTCTTCTAATGGCAATCATATTAATTCTTGGCGCATTACTCATGGCTTTGAATATGAAGGATAAACTAAAAGTTAAACCAGGCCTTACGCTTTCATTCGCTGCGGGTACCTTTGCAGGGATTTCAACAATGATTGGTAATTCAGCGGGGCCAGTAATGTCCATCTACTTTCTTGCGATGGGTTTAGAAAAAAACAGATTCATTGGAACTGGAGCCTGGTTTTTTCTACTTGTAAATTTGTTCAAACTTCCTTTTCATATTTTCATTTGGGAAACTATAGACACAAAAACGTTTTTGCTTGACTTAACTTTAATTCCCACCATTGTCATTGGAGCTTTTATGGGTGTTTGGATCGTAAAAAAAATTCCTGACAAACCATATCGTTTAATTGTTATTGTATCTGTTGTGATTGCAGCAATACAAATGAGTTTGAATAGTATTTAATCTAAGCATTATCGAAGGCTTAAGAATAAGTCTTCCATATGAGCAAGCCCTCTTTTTAGAAAATCCGCTGGAGTTCCAAAACCAATTCTGATATGCCCCTCTAATCCAAACCATTTTCCAGGCATAATTAGTACACTTTTTTTATCCCTAAGTTTTTTTATTAAATCAACAGACCGGATTTCAAGATTATACTTTGGAAAAGCAATCGCAGCGGCTTCCGGCGCAATAAAAGAAAAAAGATCCCCTTGATTCTCAATCCAATTTTTTAAGATTTTAAGATTTGTATTTAAAAACTCTGTAGTATTACCAAGCAGTTCCTTCCGCCGATTTGGCTGTAATACTCTAGTCGCAATAAAATCACTGATTATTCCTGTTGAAATAGTAGTGTAATCGTGAAGCTTCCAACAATCCCATATTATACTTGGGTCGGCAACTGTCCATCCAAGCCGGAGTCCTGGAAGACGATACGCTTTGGACAATCCAGAATTAATTATATCCTTCTCTCTTCCTGTATATATACTGTCAGATTCTACTCCAGATAATTCTGCACCACGGTAAACCTCATCAGAAAGTAAATAAAGATCATATTCCTCAGCTATACGTCGCACTTCTGACATTGATTCAACTGACATGATTGCACCCGTTGGATTATTAGGAGTACACACTGCAATCATTTTTGTTTTTGAAGTAATTAGAGAATTCAATTCATCTAGATCGATTTGCCAATTAAACTCAGCACGAAGCTTTATAGGCTTCACTTTTACACCAATGCTTTCCGCTAGAGTTCCAATCTGCAAATAATTTGGCACCATATAGATCAATTCATCACCAGGCTCCAAAACAGTCATGGTACAGAGGAAGTTTGCCTCCGCTGAACCATTCGTTATTAGCACATTTTCAGGTGTTGTATCAGGGTAAGCATTTGCCACTAATTCTCTTAGCTCTAACGAACCATTAGCCTCTGGATAGTAAAGTTCCATGTTTGATAATTCTTCAAGTTCTTCATTGGTTAAAATCTGTTTTATGCTTAAAGGATGGACACCACTCTCTGAGAGATTATAGTCTACCTTGTGCTCCCATATTGACATATTTCTCTCGAGCTCAAATGTATTGAATCTCATTATTCATTTTCTCCTTTTTAGGATATTAATCATTGTCAACAGGTCAATAAAATGTGGTTTTTTAGAATATTTAATTAACTTATTTCCTTTAATTGTTTTCTGCTGATATTTCCACCACAAAGTATTATAATAACTTTTTTCCCTATCCATTTATTTGATTCTCTTAAAAAACCTGCTATAGCAAGTGCAGCGGATCCTTCGATAGTAAAATTTTCATTTTCCATAAATAATGTTAATGCGGAAGCTATTTCTTCTTCTGAGACTAGAACATAATCATCGATAAATTCCTGGCAAAAGCTAAAAGTTATAGAACCTTCCTCAACTCCACCGGCTGTGCCATCTGAAAGGGTTGGTTTAGATTTAAAATCGACAATTCTTCCGGCTTCAATTGATTTATGCATAATTGGAGAGTTTTCTGGTGAACATGCGACCATGCTAATATTATAACCAGCTTCTTTAATACAGCCTGCTACACCAGATATTAAACCACCACCGCCAAGAGAAGTAAAAATACTATCAGCAAGTGGATATTGTTCCAATAACTCTATACCAATAGTTCCTTGACCTGCTATTATATCAGTATCATTATACGGAGAAATATAGTTCATCCCCTTTATTGAAGAAAATTTTCGTGCTTCTTTTTCTGAAATTACACAGTCATTACCAACCTGTTTTATTTCTACACCATATTTTTTTATTCTTTCAAGTTTATAATCTGATACATTGCTAGGTGTGAAAATAAGACCAGAAGTTTTTAGTATTGACATTGCTCGCGCAATAGCAACTCCATGATTTCCAGTAGAAGCAGTGACAATACCTTTAGACCTTTCTTCATCGGAAAGAGAAAGTAATTTATTTAGCGCACCCCTAAACTTGAAAGATCCAGTGTGTTGGAAGTTTTCACATTTAAGGAATACATTAGCGCCAGTTTTATTGCTAAGCCATGAACTTCTCTTCAATGGTGTTGGAATAAGATATCTTTTGATGCGTTTTGAAGCATCTAAAGCTGATTTGTGAATATTCATTATTATGAAATTTCGATGGATAAGCTTTGCTGAATAATGGAAAATACAAGGGTGATAGACTAGATCAAATTGGTTTTCAGTTTAATTGGGTTGGTTTAAGTAATATTAACCGCAAAGGAGAATTAGAAATTTTAAGGATGAAGAAAGAAAAATAAATCTTCAAATTGCTTTGAGCCCTAATGAAACAAACCCTAAACTCAGACAAAATCAAATATTCATTGAAATAATTGAAGCATTATTAAGACCTTATTAGGTTTATAATAAATTAATTTATTTGCACTAGCCATGATCGTACATTATTTGATAATAATCAGAAAAGGACAACTAGTTGAAAATTTGGACATTTAAAGGTGGATACGATAATAACCTTACCTATCTTTTCTCAGATGGGAACTTTAATGAGGCAGGGATCATAGACGCGGCTGTGCCATTAAGTAGTATTCAACCTACAATAATTAAAGAAAATTTATCCCCTCAGAAATTGCTAATTACTCACTTACATTCCGATCACATAACGTACCTTAACGAATACACTAAATCATTTCCTGATATGGAAGTATGTGTTTCAAAACCATCTCATGAATCGAGGGATAAAAGGGTCCTATCAGATGGAGAAAAATTAAAAATTGGTTCCCTTAGTATTACAACCTTACATACGCCAGGACATACGCCTGATAGTTGTTGCTTTTATACTGAAGACGTGCTTTTCAGTGGAGATACAGTATTTGTAGGTCGAACAGGTAGAACAATTTCAGCCATGAGTAATACACGACAACTTTTCCAATCAATTACAAAAAAAATTCTTGCCCTCCCAAGTGATACAAGAATCTATCCTGGCCATGACTATGGACAGGTGCAAAATATTACGCTTGAAGAAAATATCGAAATAAGCCCACTACTCAGAGCAAAGGATGAACAAGATTTTGTGTTTAAAATGGAACAATATGAAAAATCTCGTTAAAAAAACAATATAAGGAGAAAAAAGATGAAACAGTACGGATGGGGACTCTTTGCAGGACTACTTTTAGCTGTTTCCTTCACAATAGTAACAGCAGCATCAAGCCCCCAGAATGATTCTATTAAAGTCTATCTTTCTCAACTTGAGGAATTTCTTAGGGGAGAAATGTCAAAAAGTACTACAGCTGGTCGTTTTCAGCTTCAGTCTTTCAGCATAGATAGAACACATTGGCATTATATGATGGATACAGCTACAGGGAAACTCTACAGAATGGAACTAGGTAGAACCCCTGATAGAAGTGAATGGAAATTAATGGCACAAGGCCTTATTGAAGAAACCACTGAATCCCACACTGAAATCGATACCCTGCAAAATTAGTGGCTCCCAGAAAACGTTTAATTAAAGAGGAACTTTGTCTATCTGAACCAGAACTTTCTGCAAGCGATGAAGTTCTTTTTCATAATGGGATCAACTTATTCAATAGTGGTAAGTATTGGGATGCACACGAATCATGGGAAGAAATCTGGCAAGAACTTGGTGACAAGCCAGAGGATGATTGGGAGATTCTTCTCCGCGGCCTTATTCAAGTAGCCGCAGGACTTCATTGCGTTTTCCTTGAAAAGGAACGTGGAGCACGGGGAAATCTTAAAAAGGGTTGGACAAAAATCTCTCTTTGGAATGGTGAATTTCTCGGCCTTAACCTCAGTTCCATCAGTGAAGAAGCAGAACGAAGATTAGATTGCCCCGAATGTATGACAGGGTATATACTTAAACGAGCATCAAACAATGAAACTGAATAAAGAAATAATTCTCTCAATTTTTTTGCTATTTTCATGCTCTAATGAAACCTTAGATTTTAGGGAAGCAACAGCAAAAGATATTCTTTCTACGGTAGCGGAGCAAAAAGGTAAAAAAGCTGTTTTAGTAAACTATTGGGCCACTTGGTGCGTCCCTTGCATTGAAGAATTTCCAATGATTGTGGAGCTATCAAAGGAATATTCAGAACAAACTAAAGTATTTTTTGTTTCAGCAGATTTTCTTGAGCATAAAGACAAGGCAAGAGATTACCTTAAAAGACAAGGTGTAGAAGGTATTTCATTTATCAAGAATGAAAAAGATGACGATTTTATTAATGGTATTCATAAGGATTGGACTGGAGCTCTTCCCTTTACAATCGTATATGATAAAAATTCTGGAAATGTTGTAGATTTCTGGGAAGCAAAAAAGCCTGAAGCAAGGTTTTTGGAAGCAATTAAAGTAGCTATAAGCGAAGGAGATAAATTATGAAAAGAATTATGACATTAACATTGCCCCTATTATTGGTTGCATCAACATTTGCGGCTGAACTTGAACTTGGATCTAACATCCCACTTGCCGATGTAAAAATGGGTGATGTTAGTGGAAAAAATGTTAGCCTAAATGATGCAATGGGTGACAATGGTTTGCTAGTAGTTTTTTCTTGCAATACCTGTCCTTTTGTGGATGCTTGGGAAGACCGTTATATTAAAGTATCCAATGAATATCAAGAAAAAGGAATTGGTATGATTGCTGTTAATTCAAATGAAGGAACCCGTAATAAAGGTGATAATATTAAGGATATGAAAAAGCGTGCGAAAGAAGCAAAGTATGATTTTTTCTATACTCTTGATACAGGTTCTAAACTAGCTTCGGCTTTTGGTGCGACAAAAACTCCTCATATCTTTTTATTTAACAAAAAAGGAACTCTTGTCTATCGTGGTGCCATTGATGACAATGCAAAAGCTAACAGAGTTGAAAGTCCCTACTTGATGGATGCAATAGATGCAATGATTGCTGGAAAAAAGATTGGAAAGACTTCAACAAAAGCAATCGGCTGTACGATTAAGTACACATCTAACTAATAATATAGTTAGTACCTTTTTCTAGAAGATTGTACTAAAACTATATTCAACGGAGCGTGGCGCAGCCCGGTAGCGCACCTGGTTTGGGACCAGGGGGTCGGGAGTTCAAATCTCCCCGCTCCGACTCAAACTATACCCCTCTTAATGAGGGGTATTTGTTTACCCCCCTCTATCTTGACTATACCTCATTCTATTTGTACCTTGAGCATGGGAACCATTCTATATAAATTAACATTTCATCCCGAAAGGAAAAAACCCAGTGAGTAATATTCAATATGGATCTCAGTTATATACATGGCAAATGTCTGGTGAAAAATACCTTGGTAAAATGCCACATATGCTGGATATCGTAGGAAAAGCAGGTTTTAGGGGAATAGAACCGGATGTTCCGATTATGATGGGAAAATATTTTGAAAGTACGAACCGAACAAAAGAACTCCTGGAAAAAGAATCCCTTGAACTTGGCGCATTGTGTATTCCTGGAGATTGGCGGAATCCTAAAGAGAATGAGAAAGAACGGTGGTTATCTGATAAAACACTTGAGTTTTTACAAGATTTTCCTGACTCACACTTAATGCTTTCCCATAATGATGGAAAGGACCGTTCCGACCTTATAGTTCGTCAGCAGAACTGCCTAGCTTGCATCAATAGTATTGCCAAGAGAGCTAATGATATGGGAATAAGTTGCTCCGTGCACGTTAATTCAGAAATAGGCTCGGTATTCAGGACAGAAGAAGATTACAAAATTTTGTTGGACGGACTTGATACTAGTGTAATTGGCTGGTGTCCGGATTCAGGACATATTGTGAATGGTGGAATGGATGTATATACTATTTTTCAACAGTACATATCAGTTATCAAGCACCTACATTTTAAAGACATCACATCTGAAGGCGTCTGGGCCCCAATGGGTAAAGGAATTACGGATTTCCCTCGATTGATAAAAATGCTACAGGATAATAATTTTGATGGTTGGGTGATGATCGAAGAAGAATCGCCAAATGCTGAGAAAAACCCTGATGCGGCAACATTAATAAATGGTAAATACCTGGTTGATACACTTCTACCGTTAGGTTCTTGAATCCTCAAATTAAAAAAAGATCTATTGATCAAATATTAACAAGTGCTGAAGGAAATTAAATAATATGGATACGATATTCAAAAATGGGAAAATCGTAGTATTAGCAATGGACCATCCAGCCTATATGCCTATTAAGGGTCTTACTTCTCCTGGTAAAATAATAAAAGATCTGGGACCTTACTTGGATGCCTTTATCGTGAATTTTGGGGTCGCAAAAACCTATCAAAAAGAGCTTTCAGATAAAATCGTGGTTCTTCGCGCCGACACAGAAAATGTCTATCATAATAAACCAACCGAATCCGAACCTATGCTTTGCTTTGATTCAAGTGATTTGGAAACAGTAAATGCGGATGCTTTAGTTGCAATGTGTTATACGGGTCACCCAAGAGAAAAAGATACACGCAAAAATGTAGCTCAACTTATAAGCTCCGCCTCCTCTTCAGGCATACCAGTTATGGTTGAGGCAATCCCCATGGGTTTGGGCTTGAAAGAGTATTACACGGCTGACAACATATCATATGCTGCACGCCTTGTAGCAGAGTTAGGTGCCGATATTGCTAAAATTCCTTATACAGGGGATATAGAATCCTTTAGACAAATAGTTGAAAATACATTCATACCTATCGTTATTCTCGGTGGGACAAAAGAAGATGAAGACATGGATTTTTTGAAGTCCATTGCCGATGCCATGACCGCAGGCGCAACCGGTGTTGCTATTGGACGAAATATTTGGGGGCATGCTGAACCTTCTAAAATGGCCGCATGTGTTTCAGCTATTGTGCACGATAATGTCACAGCTCAAGATGCCTACGATCTACATATGGTCAATTGAGTAGATTTTTTATTCTATATCTAATTCAACTTTAATAAAGGGTCAAGTTTATGAAACATGAAAAATGGTCATGTCCTAAATGCAGTAATAAAGAATACGATCTGGGCGAGATGAGGGTAACTGGTAGTTTTTGGACAAAAATATTTAATATACAAAATAAAAAATATAGTGCGGTATCATGCACTAAATGTTCTTATACGGAATTCTTTAAGGATCAGCCAGCCTCAAAGATTGCAAATATATTTGATTTTTTTACTACATAATCATTTTATAATATAATTTTATTGATGACGGTTTATTCGATTTAAATATTATTGAGGTATAGATTTTCATGGATTATATAAAAAATACAATTTTCGCATTATTTCTTTCAACATGCTTGTTTTCTCAGAGTGTTGATTATGGTTTTAAATATAAAAATCCGGTTGATGTTGGAATCGATCAATTTTATTTGAACAAAATTGACAGCTTAATTAAATCAAAAATAGAAAAAAATGAGGTGGCAGGGACTTCCGCAATGATAGTTAAAGATGGTGCTATAGTCTATGAAAAAACCTTTGGATTATCTGATATAGAAACCAAAAAAAGCTTGGACAGAAATACTATTTTTGCAATTGCAAGTATGTCCAAACTCATGACAAGTGTTGGTGCATTAATTTTATTTGACCGAGGACTTTTTACGATGAATACGGAGTTATCCACTATTTTATCTGAATTTTCAAACCCTGATATTTTTATTTCATTTAATAACAAGACTGGGCGCTTCAAAACAAAAAAAACTGATAAACCCATTCTAATGAGACACCTCTTTACCCATACATCTGGAATTGTTTATCCTCTTTTCACAGAGGATGAATTCGGAAGACAAGGTTATCTTAGAGCTAATATCCAAGAAGCTTATCCTGATATGTCAATTACCCTAGAACAAAATATTATTAACCTATCTAAAGTACCATTAATGCACGAGCCGGGTGAAGGCTGGACCTATGGTATGAATATGGATGTACTAGGAAGAGTAATTGAAGTATTAGATGGGAGACCTTTTGCACGGTTTATGAAAGAAGAATTGTTTGATCCATTAAAACTAGATAATACAAGTTTTAGTTTAAATGAATCAAAATGGAATAATGTTTCAAAAGTTTATTCTGACAATGATGGGGGGAAACTAAAGTTATTTGAATGTTGCCCAAACTATTCTGAAAAAGAATTGAAAAACATTCCTAACCTACATGGATTTTCAATTGACCATTATAAAAAGGATGTTAATAAAATAGCAATGGGAGGAGCTGACATAATGAGTACTCCTTATGATTATGCTAAATTTTTATATATGATATTAAATGATGGTAAAATTCATAATAAACAAATTATAAGCAAGAAAACATCTCAGTTAATTTATAAACCACTTGAAACTCTCTTTGATGCTGAAAATCAAAATACCGCAATGGGATTAAGTGTTTCTGTCGTTATAGATGAATCAAAAATATATTCTAGAGAGTCAACTGGTACATTTAGTTGGGGGGGATATTTTTATACCCATTATTGGGCTGACCCTAAAGAAAATCTTATCGGAGTTATAATGAGTCAAGTTGCACCAACAGAATCATCACTAAATAATGAATTTCAACATCTTGTATACTCTTCATTAATGAAATAATATTTTCTTCATTAAATAATGTAATAAATCAGAGTATGTTTGACGGAACTACTGACCTTGAGATTATAAAAAGCAATGTAGTTTAATTTATTGTTGCTCCCCTTAATACGAGGGAGTCGAATCGGTAGACAGACTCACCAGCGGCCCACGCCATACCCCTTAGCAGTAGAATGCGGAAATAGGGGTCATCAAAAGTCCAACTATAGTGTCCAAGAATGCAACCATAGACCCTTCCCTTACCATATTCATAAGCCCAAAACATTGGTTCATCTTTTGTAGGTTCTGTTGGCCATTTCTGTTGTATAGCTTCGACGCTTTTAGATGCTTTAAAGTTCCCTATTGTTTCCTTCGAGCTAGCGATAGTAGTTACCTTTGATCTATCTCCATGCAAAGGCCAATAAGCCTCATCCATAAAATAAATTTGTCTAGGCAGGCCAAGGCATATAGGGTGGTTTTTATCTACAAGATCTAAATTCATTGGTCCGTGTCTCCATCTCGTATAATCCCAGTTCCAACTAAGTCCAATCAATTCGGCTACTTCATCATCAAGATCAATTCCTCCGTCTTCAACAGAAGCTTTTGAAATTTCTCCCGAGGTTTTATCAAAAAGTGCATTCCCTACAACACAGCTCATATGGATAGTGACAAACCCCCCTCCGCGAGACAAATATTTATGCAATTCTGAATTCCTCTCGTTACTCCATTTAACAACAGAAAAAGCAACTATCAAATCAGCACTTTTAAACTGTTTTTTCGATGGCCATTCCCATGCTGTTGAAACCTTAACTTTGGCTGCACCTGCCTTCATTTCATCAACAGGAGTCTCATTCTCAGGACCGAATAAATTAATCTGAGTCCCATCACTATCCTTCTTCTTACCACCTAAAAGAAGATTCCAGTTTTTCTGCCATAAAGGATAATCATGTTCATTGATACCATGATCCTTTTCACTTGCAAGTAATACAATATGAAGATCACGAAGATTCTTATCAGACACCACAGGAGCTTTAGCTAATACAGATTCGACTTCGGCACGACTTCGAGGCTCAGGAGGCTCAACAGGAATTTGAGCTTGATTCACGGATAATGATATAAAAATCAATGTAAAAACTTGAATAATTGGGTAAAGTTTTTGGAATATTATCATACTTTTCCTTGTTTTATAGCTATCTGATAATACTCCAAAATAATAATTTTTCCATTCAAAGTTCAAAAGTCTAAACGAATGAATTAGATGAAATACTCTATCTACTC
>JBJKZS010000010.1:0-12665 GCA_045569115.1 Fidelibacterota bacterium
ATTTATAATAATTGATTCTGAACCCTGGTTTAATCACTCTAACATATTCATGAAAATTGGTCTCCCAATTTGTCAAATAATAATCTTCAATTGTATCAAAATGAAGCACCCTGCCTTCTTTCTCTTCTTGGTAAAGAAATTCAAGAGTTTCATGAACACGTCGGCCCACAAAAGATTCAATCCCCTCAAATGGTTTACGAATTCTATCTAAATAAATGAATTTAAATCGCGCTGGACATTGCTCAAATGTTGAAAGACTTGAATGTGAAAAAAATCTATTCAAAATTAATTTACGTGAGGCTATTTAATTAAAGATTCTTCTATCTTACCCTAGTTCCTAATGAAGAAACATAAGGATCAAGAAACTCATATTCTCCAAAACCATTGTAATCAACAAATGTAAATGATCTATTTATCTTGAAATAACTCCATCTTTGGTAATTTCGACCATCTCTAGCATACATATTAACTTCGATATCATCTGGTGGACCAAATAAAATAAATATCATTCCCATTGGTGTCTTCCAGCCAGCCTGCCAACTACCAAATTTTTCATTGGTATATTGAATACGTCGATAATATTCATCCATAAGTTCATTTTTTTCAGTTTCAGGAGTTGGATCACGTTTAGACCAGAATTTCCTAAAATTCTCTTCTTTCTTATCTGGTTTACTTTTTTCTAGCTTTTTTACTTCATCAGCGTATGCGATATAGCGAAGCTGATTAATAGCCTCATCAATATTATTGACATAAGCTGTCATCCCTATCCATAGATTACGAATAATTAAATCTGAAGTGATTCTGCCTATATTTTCCTGCTCACTATCTAAACTAATTTCTAATTTAAACCTTGAAGAACTAATACCGGAAATATCATGAGTTAAGATTTTCTTTACTATGGTACTATCTCCCTCTATGCTTAGGGTATCGGAAGAAAGAATTTTGTCTTCCACAGAAAGTAATTGAATATAATAATTCTTGGCATCTATTGGAGTCCGGGCTTCAAAATAAACGTTAAGGATTGAATCTTTTTCAATTGTGCGAGCAGGAACAATGGGTAGACCATAAGGATGCGTATTAGCTTTTTGGCTAGTGTCTATAATTAGTAGGTCACTGATGGCAATATTTTTCCTCATGTGGGTCAGGTCAATATTTATTTTTCTAGTGCCTGTTTTTCGGGTGTCTTTATCCGTTACTTCAATTACACAAATATATTTTTCAGGAAATAACATAAAAGTTTGAACACTTAGATCTCCTTGCCTATTTGAAACCGTACTGTTGAATTCATAGGTAGTAGCTTGAAAAGATCTAATTTGTTGCTTTAGCTGGTTGTTTTTATCATCCAGGATCGTAATTCCCACTTCATAATTTGCTACAAAAGAATCTCCATTTTTTACAAATTGAATAGCCTCATAAGGAACTCGAACATAAACTTCTAAACGTGCTGAGTCAGGATTTATAGTAGGATACCCCGGTGTGCTAACTGAGAATAAAGGAGCACCTGTATCCTTTCTATTACGTTTTTTATCCTGCGCAAAAGATTGACTAATAATCAATACAATAAATACAAAAAAAAGAATTGGATTTTTTTTCATTTTAGATAGTTTTTCCATTTAAACTGGCAAAGCCCCTCATCGGTTCCGAACCAAACATAATTGTCTGCAATTTTTACAGCATTAATCTTGTTAGAAGGGAGGCCATCTTTTTTATCAAAAAGCCTTACAAAACTAGTCTCAGGATTTATTACTAATGCTCCCTTAGAAGTAGCTAACCAAATAATATCTTTCCCATTATCTAAAGTTATCGAATCCAAGTCTAGAGACTTAAAACCAACGAGTTTTGATTCAGCATTAAATCTTGTCCACTCTCCTGTTATCTTACTGTATATTAATAGACCAAAGCTATCCGCAAAGTAAACTTTACTTTCTGAAGATACAATAGATGTTATTTTTGAAATCAGTGGTGATTTGTTTTCTTGAAGTCCATTAAAATTTTGGCCAGAGCTACCATACTGAAAGACGAATTCAGCCTCAGCAAGCCATCGAAATAATCTTCTGCCCGAACTAATCCAAAGGTTTGAACCATCCCATTCTAATGCATCTACTGGCCATCGGCCTATAATAGCTTCAATACTCCATGGTTCATTTAATTGGTTATTAAATCGTGTTATTCCTCGAGAATGACCAACGTAAAGAAATAAGTTGTCTGTTTCAAGATGAGAAATATTACCATCTATTTTAGTTGTAGACTCCCGAAGATGAGACCATAAATCTTTTTTGGGATTGTAAATCTGAATTCCGTTCTCTGAACCAAACCACCATTCATTATTTAACTCAAGGATAGAAGAAGCTTGATCATTTCCCATTGTAATTTCTATACCACGCCTGAAGAGCTTAGATTGACCTTTTTGAGGATCAAAAAGAGATATGCCAGTAAAATCTTTATCTAAACCAACACCAACAATCCACAGATTATCTTCCCATTTTTCAATAAAATGAACTCTTGTTTGAGCTAGTCCGACCTGTTCAGGTTCTAAGAGTTTTAATTGTTGATCACCACGGAAAATAGGACCACCAGTTGTTCCTATCCACATATCTCCAAAACGATCTGTATGTATAGTGGAAATCTGAGCTTCCTCATTTAAGGAAGGTCCATTAAGCCATCCTAACTCATTATTCCAACCTCCCATAGCAGTAAATTCATTAAGCAACTCTCTTGAATAATCTAATCCCTTTATCAAATGGCTCCCCCAACTTACTTGATCCTTTAACGGTGGTTCAGCATAAGGCAAAATTGTATATCCAGAAAAATGGTCGATTTTCAAAAATTGAGAGCGCGTTACACAATATAAATCGTCAGCTGTTGAGCCTATTCTAATAATATGTTCATTTAATCTTAATCCAATCTCTTCTTTAGGAACATGATTCCAATTACGTCCACCGTTAATAGAAAAATCAAGACCATATTGTGTAGATGCCCATAAAATATTAGTGTGAAAATCATAATAGACAGCGTATACAGAAAAGTCCGATAATCCTTGGGAAGTCGTTATTGGATAATCCCAATAACGACCAAATATATTATATTGAAGAATTCCTCCTGAAGATGCAAAATAAACATGACTAGGTCCATCTGAAATTGAAACTACATCCTGACTAAAACGGTACGTAACCCAATCCCATGGATCATAGTTAATATTAACTTGACTATTAAGTAAGTAGGGGAAAAATAATAAAAATCCACGTTTTATATAGATACGCATATCATCTTTTTCAAACCTGAAAAACTTCAATAATTTCCCGAAGCATTCGCTTAGTGATCGGAACAACACCAAATTGTTCACATACTCTTCCCGCAGCAAAATTAGCAATTTCAGCAGCTTCTTTTGGAGAAGCACCACTAAGGTGTGAAAGTGAGAATACCGATATTACTGTATCACCAGCACCAGAGACATCATGAACACTGCGAGCCCTTGTAGGAATAGGATTAAATCCTTCGCTATCAAAAAGTGCCATGCCACTTTTACCTAGGGTAACTAGAAGAATTTCACATCCGAGACGTTCACGCAATTCAAGTCCAAGATTCTCAATGTTTATTTTGTTGACATCAGAATCCATTGCTAAACATAATTCATCAGTATTTGGCTTAACCATTTCTACTCCTCGAAAAGAAAAAAAATCATTTTCCTTAGGGTCAACATAAATTCGCTTATTCATTCTTTTACTTAATTTGAGGATTTGAGAAATTATTTCCTTGTCTAGCAAACCTTTATCATAATTCTCTAATATTATCCCATCATAGGAGTCTATTTGTTTCTTAATATTATCTATTAGTTTTCTTTTTAATTCAGAACTAAGACTTGAAATATCTTCCCAATCAGTACGAACGATCTGCTGATTTTGAGAAATAATTCTCGTTTTGACGGTGGTAGGTCGAGAGGGATCAATTAATAACATAGAAATATCCGCGCCAGCTTCCAATAGCTGGGACTTAAGGATATTTCCTTCATTATCATTTCCGATTACTGACGCAATTGTGGTATTTGCTCCAAGTGATTGTAAATTTGTTATTACATTAGCAGCGCCTCCAGGATTAGAGCTGGAAGAATTGATTTTGACAACGGGCACGGGAGCCTCCGGTGACATTTTAGAAACTTTTCCCCAGACATAATTGTCCAACATTACATCACCAACAACAAGAATATTTAAGTTTTGAAATTTGGACTCTAAATCAATATATCTTTTAAAAGAAATCATTAATAAATAAGACTTTTTCCAGTCATTTCAATAGGTATTTTAGCTCCAATTGAATCAAGAATTGTTGGTGAAACATCGGCAAGTCCTCCATTTGATTTCAGCTTTAATCCTTTTGGCCCATTTACAACTACAAAAGGTACAGGATTTAATGTATGAGCTGTATGTTTACGGCCTGTAGACTCATCAAACATAACTTCACAATTTCCATGGTCTGCTGTCACAAATGCTATACTTCTCTTTCTCTCAGACATTTTTAAAATATCCCCTAATACTTCATCCGCAACTTCAGCAGCCCTTATAGTAGCATTAAGATCTCCAGTATGACCGACCATATCTGTATTAGCAATATTCATTATAATAGCATCACTTCGTTCTTCATCCATAGCTTTTAATACAGCATCTCGGATTCCGAATGCACTCATTTCTGGCTGAAGATCATATGTGGCTACCTTTGGAGAAGGAATCAAGAGTCGTTCTTCTGCATCATAAGGATCTTCATCACCTCCATTAAGAAAGTAAGTCACATGCGCATATTTCTCAGTTTCAGCTACTCTTAATTGTCTCAAGCCTAATTTTTCAATTACCTGACCTAGCTTCATATCAATATTTTTATCCTGGAATAGAATCGGGAAACTATAATCTTGATGGTATGAAGTCATCGAAGTTAAACGAAAAGGAGTATTTTGTCTTTCAAAATCAGTAAATGTCTTAGCACCTAGAGCTGAACAAATTTGACGCATTCTATCAGCACGATAATTAAAACAAAGCACAGCATCATCAGAACAAATCATACCATTGACTCCATCAATGAGAAAAGGCTTAATAAATTCATCTGTAATTCCATCAGTATGAGATTGATGAATAGCATTTTCAATTGAATTGATATTTTCACCTTCACCATGGACAAAAAGACGGTAAGCTAGTTCTGTCCTGTCCCATCGCTTATCTCTATCCATCGCATAGTACCTTCCAATAAGGGTAGCTATTTCACCAATTCCAACATCATTAATTGCTTTATTTATAATCTTAAGATAATCAAGTGATCCGTATGGAGAAGTATCTCTACCATCGGTAATAAAATGCAGGTAAACATTATTAATTTGAAAAGCCTTAGCACATTTTAATAAAGGAAGGATATGATCAAGATGACTGTGAACTCCTCCATCAGAAATCAATCCCATGAGATGAAGGTTTGAATTTCTCTTTTTCAAAAAAGAAAAAAGCTTTTTTAGCTCTGGATTTTCTTTCAGCGAATCAGACTTAATTGCATCATTTATCCTAATTAAATCCTGTTTTATTACTCTTCCTGCTCCAATAGTCATATGTCCAACTTCAGAATTTCCAATAACACCGTTGGGAAGGCCAACAGACTTCTGAGATGCATCCAATATAGACCATGGAGAAATATTGAAAAGACGATCAAAAGTAGGGGTCTTTGCTAAGCGAAAAGCATTATTCTCAGTCACATCTCTAAGTCCTAATCCATCAAGGATAATTAGAATAAATTTACTCGGGTAATCGCTCATTGGGTATCTCCGTTAATTTCATTAAGTGTGCATCAACTGATTCAGCAAGACTACAAAGATTATAACCACCTTCCAATATTGATAAAAGCTTTCCTTTGCAAGTCTCAATTGCTAAATCAATAATAATTTCTGTCATTTCAGCAAAACATCGAGTTGAAACATTCATATTTCCAAGTGGATCATGCTTATGTGCATCAAATCCAGCAGACAAAATTATTAAGTCCGGATTGAAACCAGCAACGATATCAGGGATCACATAACTAATAATATCTAAATAAACTTGATCTCCACTACCCGCACTCAAAGGGAAATTTTTAGTAGTACCTAAACCATCACCCTTACCTTTTTCATCTCTAGAACCTGTTCCAGGATAGAAGGGATACTGATGTAGACTAACATAATAAACTGTTGGGTCATATTCAAAAATATGCTGAATTCCATTGCCATGATGAACATCCCAATCTAGGATAAATATCCTTTCCACATCAAACTTTGTTTGGGCAGCCTTAGCAGCAATTGCCACATTATTAAAAATACAAAAACCCTTGGCAGAATCTATTTCAGCATGATGCCCAGGAGGACGAATAGCACAGAAAGCATTATTAATTTTTTCTTCAAAAATCATCTCTACAGCTTTTATTACCCCACCAGCAGCATGGCTTGCTATAGTATATGAGTCTTTACATATAACTGTGTCTATATCTTCTAAGCTAAAGTTTCCAGTTTTACATTTCATTTCAATTTCTCTTAGATACGATTCAGAATGGACATTTACTAATTCATCAAATGTTGCCGGTCGAGAGTTTATTTTTTTAATGCTTTCCCAAGTTTTTGAAGATTGTAAACGTTTAGCTATAAATTTTAAACGATCGCTAGATTCAGGATGAGATTTTCCTGTAAAGTGCTTTAAATATATAGGACTTGTTATAAGCCCAGTCGCATTCAAGACTTAGGCTTGCGCTGATCCTGACGCTTAAATGATCTTACCTTAGATAAGTGGCCATTATCAAGAGAGAGTAAAACGCTAAGACAAGAAGTTATTTCTTTAGGACGGCTACTAGCTAAAACAATGGTTACTCCTCTAGCTCGAGCAACATGACTCAATTTCTTATTAAAGTCCTTCAAAGTTTCATGGTCTAAATGGCTTCCATAGTCATCAATAATTAGAACCTTAGGGTCTGATTCTATTGAAAAAATAAGTGTCAGCTTTTGAAGTTGACCTCTAGACAACATTTTAATAGAAGTTTTCCATTCCTGAGAGCGTGTATTATTGGAATAATAATGTTTTTTTAACTCTTGAGCTCGATCACCAAATCGGTTATTCAAAAACTGCATTACAGAAATCGATGATAAAACGGTTTTATTATCGCAAATTATTATATCATCGGGCAATTTTATTTTACCAGCCCAGTTTTTTTTGTAAGGATCTTGCTCATATAGAATTTCACCTTCAGTTGGAAAAATCTTTCCACTAAGTAGATTAAGGAAGGTTGACTTTCCACATCCTATTGAACCAGCAATTCCATAAACTGTTCCACGATGGAACTTAAAATTTCCAATCTTTAGTGCATTCTTATCTCCATAATTAACCCTAATATTTTTTAATTCAAAAATTGGAGTTTGAATCCTATTCATTAAAACCCTTTCTATGTAAAACTCTACTTGGATAGTGCAAAATAAAAGGATGCATCCCCAAATAGGATTTAATGCTGAGACTCGAGGAATCTCTCTGCATCAATAGCTGCCATGCACCCGCTACCAGCAGCAGTAACAGCCTGCCTGTAAATACGATCTTGGACATCCCCTGAAGCAAATACACCTTCAATAGAAGTCTTTGATGATCCATCCAATGTAACAATATAGCCTTTTCCATCAGTATCTAACTGACCTAATAAAAGAGAAGTATTTGGTGTATGACCTATAGCCAAAAAAACACCCTCACAAACAAAATTGCGTGTTTTACCTGAAAGTGTATCCTTCATCCTCACACCACTAACACCACTTTCAGTATTACCATAGATTTTATCAATTGTAGCATTCCAAACGAATTCGATCTTTGAATTCTTTTCAGCACGATCTTGCATGATTTTTGATGCTCTTAATTGATCCCGACGGTGTACTACTGTTACCTTGTTTGCAAATTTGGTTAAAAAAGTAGCTTCTTCCATAGCGGAATCACCACCACCAACAACAATTACATGTTTATTCTTAAAGAAAAATCCATCGCAAGTTGCACAGGCTGAGACACCATTACCCATTAATTCTGATTCAGATTCTAACCCGAGAAGTCGCGCAGAAGCACCTGTAGAGATAATAACTGATTCTGATTCAAAAAGTTCTTCGCCTACCCATATTTTAAATGGATTTGCATTAAACTCTACCTTTGTTACTTCTTTGAAGCGACAATCAGCACCAAAACGAACGGCTTGATTTCGGAACAAATCCATAAGGGCTGGTCCCATCACACCATCTGGGAAACCAGGATAGTTTTCAACATCAGTAGTAATGGTCAATTGACCTCCAGGTTGGTTACCTTCAAATACTATAGGATTCAGATTCGCTCGAGCACAGTAAATTGCAGCCGTTAAACCGGCAGGTCCTGAACCAATTATTACTACCTTTTGTATCATTAATTAGCTAAAATTCTATCTAAGACACTAGTAATATTATTCTTTGGAACAGCACCGACAATTTGATCTGATACTGCACCATCTTTAAAAACTAAGAGGCTAGGGATACTTCTTATCCCATATTTTGGTGGTACTTCAGGATTATGGTCAACATTCATTTTTCCAACTTTTATTCGACCTGAATATTCGTTAGCAATCTCTTCTACAATTGGGCCTATCATACGACAGGGGCCACACCATTCAGCCCAAAAATCAACAAGTACAGGTGTTTCTGAGGAAAGTACATCAGAATCAAATTCGGCATCAGTAAACTCTAAAATATTCTCTGCCATTTTGCCCTCCAGCAATTATGTTATTATCAGATTAATACCATCTAATATAGCTTTATAGCTCTATTAGGCAAAACGAGGAAGTGAAGTCAAATCAAAAAACTCATGCCACAATACGCAAAAACCTCCGCTTTCCAACTTTAAGAACTACTGAATATGTAAGATTAATTTTCTCAGTTATGTTCTTTATCTTATTGTTGTCAATACTTACAGCACCCTGATTTATAAGACGGCGAGCTTCACGTTTAGATGGAATTAAGTTTGAGTCACACATTATAGAAAGGATTGTTGCCTCTTCAGTACCAGCACTCCATTCTTTAATATTTTCTGGAGCTTCTGACTCAAGGAAAATTTTGTCAAAATCTTTTTCAGCATTTTTAGCGGATTCCTTATTATGATACATCTCCACAATTTTTCGAGCAAGTTCTCTTTTAAGATCTCTAGGATTTGTTTCACCACTAACTAACTTTTTTTCAATCTCATTTATTTTTTTGTCTTCAACATCCGTAGCAAATAAAAAATATCGGTGGATCAAATTATCGGATATAGACATAGTCTTGCCATATATTTCCGAAGGACTCTCTGAAATACCTATGTAATTATCATAAGATTTTGACATTTTTCGAACCCCATCCGTTCCTTCTAATAAAGGTGTTGTAATAACAATTTGTTGTGGTTGGCCATAATCTTTCTGCAAATCTCGACCAACTAATAAATTAAATTTTTGATCAGTTCCACCTAATTCAATATCTGCAGATAATTCAACTGAATCCATCGCCTGAGCAAGAGGATAAAGAAACTCATGGATAGAAATAGGAACCTCATTCTTGTATCTTTGTTCGAAATCATCACGTTCTAGCATACGTGCAACAGTATAGTGACTTGAAAGTTTAATAATATCATAAAAATTAAGTTTCCCTAGCCAATTACTGTTTCTGACAATATTGAGTCTCTTAAGATTAAGTATTCGACCAGCTTGATCAATATATGTTTCAGCATATTTGTCTACCTGATCTGATGTTAAATCTGGCCTTGTCTTATTTCTCCCAGAAGGATCCCCAATGAGAGCAGTAAAATCACCTATTACCAGAACAGATTGATGCCCTAAGTCTTGAAAATGTCTAAGTTTTTTTAATACTACAGAATGGCCAATATGTAAATCAGGACGACTGGGGTCACAACCAAGTTTTACGATTAAAGGTTTATCCTCGTATATAGAATTCTCTAAACGCTTAACTAATTTTTCTTCAGATATTATTTCTGTAGTACCTCTTTGGATTAAATCCATCTGCTCTTTAACTGGAGGAAATTTTGACATTAATTTTTATTCCTATCTTTCATCTCTCGGTCCAAATCTCTAACACGATCTCGTTCCGCAACAACTCTTTTTTTCTGATAAGCACGTTTGCTCTTTGCTAAACCGATTTCAACTTTGGCCCAACCATTTTTAAAATAAATACTTAATGGAACAATTGTCATTCCTTTTACTGCTACCTGTCGAATCAGTTTTCTTATCTCAGCCCTTTGTAAAAGAAGTTTTCTGTCTCGATAAGGTTCATGTCCCAAATAACCAGTATGTGAGTAAGCACCAATATGCATTCCGACAAGATTAATTTCACGATCACGAATAACAGCATAACTGTCATGTAAATTTGCTTTGCCTTCTCTAAGACTCTTAACTTCTGAACCACGCAATTCCATACCCGCCTCAAACTTTTCAATTATTTCATAATCATGAAAAGCTTTTCTATTTCTAGTAATAGTCTTTGCTTGATTAGGCAAATTTTTTTTAATTAAATTAAGGTTTTTTAAAAGTCTGAGTACAATTTTTTTTTCCAAATAATACTTAAATATCAATACCTAAGCGAGGAAGAATAATTATCATTAGACCATAACAACAAATTGTAACTAGAATAGATAAAATCATTCCAATATAAAAATTAATACCTAATTTTAATAATAATGGAAGAGTAATAAATAAAGAAAGAGAAGGAATTACCATCCAAAAAATGCTACTTGATAAAGAATTTATATTTTCAATGTCTTTTGTTTCAATATAAACCCATACCATTGAAAGAATAGATATAAGAGGCATTGATACAATGATTCCACCCAAAAAAGTGTCTTTCTTTGCAACCTCAGAAGCAATAATTATAATAATAGAAGTAATTAATACTTTAACTAGAATTTGAAACATTATTTGTAATAAAGTTAATATCGACCTAAAAACAATGTTTTATAAAATAAAAAACATTTAGTCACTATTATTTTTTTTAAGACCCAGAATTTTATGTCTTAAACCCAATTCTATACCACTTAATTCAGCTAAACCTTTCATCCTTCCTATTGTAGAGTACCCAGGATAGAACCTTTCCCCTAAGTTAATATCTCCAAGCATTAAAGAACCGTGGTCAGACCTTATTGGAATACCAATATCTTTTTTGTCACTGGAACTTCTTCTTAACTGTTCTTCAATTATTATTTCCATGATTTGAGCTAAATTTATATTACCTTTTAAGTGGCCTGTCTCAAAAAAACTATTATCTTTTTCTAATTCAACACTTCTCAGATGAATGAAATGTACCTTTTCAGAAAAAGTTCTAAATATTTGTGCAAGATTATTTTTTGGGTTTGCTCCTAAAGACCCAGAGCAAAAAGTCAAACCATTATAATATGATGGTACGCTTTCAAGAATTTTATAAATGCTGGATAAATTTTTTACTGTTCTTGGTAGCCCAAATATTGAGTATGGAGGATCGTCAGGATGTATACACATTTTCAAACCAATACTTTCTGCTTCAGGAATAATCATTTTAAGGAATTTAACCAAGTTTTTCAATAGTTGGATTTCATCTATTGAATCATATTCTGAATGACGTGATCTAAATTCTTCAATAGACAAAACATCTCTGGTGCCTGGCACACCAGCCATTATTGTATCCTGTAGAGTCTTTTTTTCTTCTTCAGAAAAACAATTAAATAATATTTTTGCCTCCTCTATAGTATTGGAATTATAATTATTTTTTGCTTTTTTCCTTTTTAAAAGGTATAAATCAAAGGCAGCAATTGCCGATTTAGAATAACGCAACGTATAACTTCCATTCTTTAACGGAAAATAAAGATCCGTTCTTGTCCAATCTAAAATTGGCATAAAATTATAGCACACAGTTTTCAACCCATTCTCAGATAAATTATGTAGAGTTTCAATATAGTTTCTTATATACTCATTACAATTAGCAGAGGAAGTCTTGATACTCTCATGTACATTTACACTTTCAACTACTGACCATTTCAATCCTGAAGACTCTATTTCTTTCTTAAGTTTTTTAATTTCTTGTTTACTCCAAACTTCTCCTACAGGAATATTATGTAATGCTGTTACAACTCCTGTAGCACCAGTTTGTTTGACGTCTTGAAGGGTGACGCCAAAATCCGAGCCGAACCATCGAAATGTTTTTTCTAAAAATTCCATAAATTTAGAAATTAGAGTTTTAACTAATTGTTAGATTCCTGTAAAAGAACTAAATCCACCATCAATATTAAGTATAGTCCCGGTAACAAAACTTGATGCATCACTCAATAAATATTCAACGGCTCCATTAAGTTCATTGACATTCCCAAATCTTTCCATTGGTGTTTTATTAATAATAGCATTACCTCGCTGGGTATAACTTCCATCTTCATTAACCAATAATCCTTTATTTTGTTTACCTATAAAAAAGCCCGGTGCAATTGCATTTACTCTCATTTTATCCCCGAATTTCGTAGCCAATTCCATAGCCATCCATTTAGTAAAAATTTCGACACCCGCCTTTCCTATTGAATAACCTAAAACACGAGACAAGGCATCTTTTGAAGCCATAGAAGATATGTTAATTATTGATCCAGATTTTTGGTTAGCCATTATTTTTCCTAATATTAGAG
>JBJKZS010000011.1:0-12628 GCA_045569115.1 Fidelibacterota bacterium
TCTCTTAATTGTCTTGATGCATCAATTAAATCCCTAAGAGAGAATTTCTTTTTCTTATGAATAGAATATCCATCGTAGTGGCCTTTATGCCTTTTAATAATTTTTTGTAATTGCTCTGTTTCAGTAGTTGCTGGTTTATCTTGTTCGCAACTTACGATAATAAAGGAAATCAGCAGTATAACCACTCTAGTTAATGTCATATGTTCTATCCTTATTAATTGATTATTTAAATCTATGACTATTACTTTTTATCCACTATATAGAAAAAGCCCCTCAAATAGAAGGGCTTAAGAAATACAACAAAATCGAATTGGTAAAGACGATTATATTATTTATTCAAAACTAGTCTAATCTGAATTCCAGTTTCTTATGCCGCAGATTGTTGGCATAGTCCATAATAATATTGGTAATAAGGCTCTTGGAAATTCTGCTACAGGATGTCCTAACATCTCGAGTTTCATTATAGCTCCAATAAGAAACCAAATCACCATAGGTGCACATAAAACCGTTGCTAATCGCGCTTGCGATTGACCTTCAGTCATAAATGCTGCATAAAGTAGATATACTGTAACAACTCCCATATATAGGAACATTGCAAGAGTCTCAATGCTACCACCCATTGTGAAGTAGCCAGCAATTACACCCATAATTGTATGCATTGTTGCAAGTATTATAAGCCAAAGTTTAGTATTCAATATTTTTTCCATTATATAATCCCTCCGTTTTAAAAATTACTAATAAATATACCACGTAAGAAAATATGTACCAGAACTTTTTTAATTTTCAAATGGGAACAAAGATTTAATTATTTTTTCAGAATTTTTATATGAGTTCATATTGCCAATATCTAAACGTCCCTTATCAGGAAAAAATGCATATACTTTTTCTACTTTGCATAGATAGTCTATAAAATTCCTTTTATCATTAAAATTAGTTTTGCCATCTAAATACTCTTCTAAATGGCTCTTTGCATTTGATTGTAGAAAATATATTAATGGAGAAAAATAATTTTAATTCTTTCTATATTTTTTATCTATAAAGGTAGATGTACAATTTTCCCGAATTTACTCGATTCATAAATTGCTAAAATGATTTCTACAGCTTTTCTACCTTCATAACCATCTATAAGATGAGGTTCATTTTTTTCGATAGAATTAATAAAATCTGTCATTTGGCGAAAATGATTAACATGAGAAATTGTTGTTGGATCAGATACTCCACCACCAGAGTTATTTTGAGAAAATTTTTTTCGTATTTCTTTATCTACATTTTTTTCTTCATCAAAATCCCATTTTACTATACTTTCTTCTTCCATGACTATTGTTCCTTTAGTACCTGAGAATTCAAATCTTTTTAATGAACCTGGATAGACAGCTGTTGTAGCTTCAATTACACCAAGGGCACCATTATTAAATTTCAGTGAAGCCACCGCAACATCTTCAACATCAATTCGATCATGTGCCAAAGTATCAGTAAAAGCCTGGACAGATTTTACAGGGCCCATTACATATTGTAAAAAATCTATTGCGTGAATTGACTGGTTCATCAATGTTCCCCCACCATCAAGATCCTTAGTGCCTCGCCAGTCGCCACTATCATAATAATCTTGTGATCTATACCATTTTACGAATACGTCACCAAGTATTAATTGACCTAAACGCCCATCAGAAACTGTTTTTTTTATTAACTTGCTGGAATCACTAAATCGAGAGTTAAATATTGGACAAATTCGAACATTATTTTTTAAACACGTATTAATAATTTTATCACAACGTTTTAGAGTAATCTCTAGTGGTTTTTCAACAATCACATGTTTACCCGAAATAGCTGTTGCTACAGCAGGTTCCATATGTAACCCACTTGGTGTACAAATACAAACTATGTCAATATTATCATTTTTTAAAAGCTCATGGTAATCCGTATATGCCTTAACACCATAATTATTTACAAACCGTTGTGAGTTCATAGAACTTCTAGAACTGACAGCAATAAGGTTTCCACAGGTAAGATCTTTAATAGCTTTGGCATGAAAATCAGCAATCATTCCACAACCAATAATTCCAAAACCGTAAGTTTTTTTCATGATTTAATTAAATCTAATTTAATTATTCTATAATTGGTTTTTTAAAATCAATATTAGATTATTAATTCAAATTATCATTAATGCCATTTTTTAATATATCTAAAGTCGCATTTATTACATCTGATGCCTTCATCAGTTGGCATAATGCTTTGCCTAATTTACCATAAACAATTTGTCCGTTTTTTCTTAGAACATTTTCCATTTGTTCAAAAGCTATTGTTTTACCCATCATGGATGTTATTAAGAAAACTTCTTCACCATGTTTCGGATGGTTTATAATTATACTAATAGGTTTATCTGGACTACAAAGTCTATGGCGATCCGGATCATTAGCATAATACTCTCCAACATGTATTGTTGAGTTTACTTCTTGATTGACTCCTAATAATAAGATTCGCCCCTCTCTTTTTGAGAGAATATCTAATGCACAACCTTTTCCAAGTGGCTCACAATTCAAATCATTTAATACCAATTCATTAGAATCAGGACCAATAACCGTAACCGCGTGACTAGGGTGTAAACTGCGAACCGAGGAAGGTCTTTTTCGGACTTCTTCTGTAATAGCTCCGTTTTTAGATGGAGATTTTCTAGGATCATAGTATTTTGTATCACTATGCGTAAATGTAGGTACCATTAACGTTCCATTATCACCTAAAGCCTGAAGTAGGCTATCAACAACAGTCTTTGCACCACCTTGAACATATCCTATACTTTTTAAAGAACTGTGAACCATCAAATGTTCACCTTTTCGGATTCCCATACTTCGCAAACCTTTTATAAGTTCTGCTTTTCTAATGATTATATCCAAATTACTCTATTTAATAAACACTCACCCAAATAAAATTTGGTTTTAATTTTATTGGACTTAAATCTTGAATTATAGTTTTTATCTATTTGGAACTTTTTAATAAAAACAAAGCTGCAAGAATAACACCAACAACAAGATTTATATATACTGGAGGTCCTCCAGCTTGTCCAGTAATCAAATGATAGAGTATTAGAGCAATTTGTAACAATTGTACTATACCAAACAATTGACCAAATTTTGATAGATTATCAGTAATGTCAACAATACGCCAAGAAATAAGACCAAGTCCAATTGCTGTTACACCAAATCCTTGTGCTACAGTTATTAGTTGTGAAGAAACTGTCATCCCAGCTGAACTTAACATTCCATTTGTAGCAAAGAGAGCCCCAGCACCGGTTAAAATGTTTAACCCTCCAAATATTCGAAATACTAACTTTAAATTCATCTTTCTTCCTTTCTTTTAATAAAAGAATTTTTTTGAAATTCATCCCATTCTTCTTTATTGCTTCTTGATATTTGATACTCCATCATCATCAACCAGTTATTGTCCTTTTTCACCCAGAGTGATTCAAAGTGAATATAACTGTCATTTCGCTTCTCATCTTTATTTACGGTAGAGTAATGAAAAATGCCAATTTCATGCGCTGAAGATTTATCATGCAATCTATGTGAAAACTGAACATCTAAATTAGCTCTAATTATGCCCGATTTAGTGTCATCAAATCCTTGCTCCCAACCTTCAAAAGCCTGTTTAATTGGATAGGTTTTTTTAGATATCCCATTTACCATAATGGCATCTTGATGATAAACAGATTTAAAGGAATCAAAGTCACCAGCTGAAATGTTCTCTTTTAATTTTTTCCAAGCAGCATCAAGCTCTAAAGCTAAGTTTTCTTCTTGGGCGGACATGTTGGAAAGAATGAAGATTAAAGCAAAGATTGAATAAAGTTGCTTCACACTAAAAATTACATAGGAATCAATTAGGAACAAAAAAACCTTGACAAAAAGCTTTAAAAGGAATAATTATGATTAATGGAAATTACATTATTAAACGTGGACAAAACCATGAACGAACTAGATATACTTTTGATAAAACTACAATTTCAATTGGGAGATCTAATATTATAATAGATTTAATTCGAATTTTTATTGGTTCTAATTTATGCCTTATATAAACGGATTTACTGCTAAGACCCAACTCAGATTGTCACCTTTCTTTGAGCGTACCTCTCAGTTGAACGAATCTCAGGAATGGAAAAGATGGTCAGGTCATCTTGCCGCTACAAGCTATGAGCTGTCACATCATAATGAATATTTTGCTATACGAACAAAAGCAGGGCTCTTAGATGTCAGTCCTCTAAAGAAATATATAGTCGAAGGGAAAGATGCTCAAAAACTATTAGATAATGTCGTTACCAGGAACATTGAAATATGTAAAATTGGGCAAGTTATGTATACGCCATGGTGTGATGAAAATGGGAAAATAATCGATGATGGAACAGTCCAAAGATTTTCAGAAAATAAATTTCGTATTACCAGCGCTGAACCAAACCTAGAATGGATTGAAAGCAATTCAACAGGAATGGATGTTTCAATTGTAGATGATTCATATTCTACAGCAGCTCTTGCACTCCAGGGGCCAAATTCTAGAGCTATATTGAATGCCATTTCATCAGAGGATATAAATAGTCTTAAGTTTTTTTGGATGATGGATACAAAATTAGGAGGAATACCAGTATCAATTTCACGAACTGGATATACAGGGGATCTTGGGTATGAAATTTGGATGAATCCTGATAATGCATTAGCTGTTTGGGATCTGCTAATAGATAATGGAAGTAATTTTGGAATTACTCCTGTTGGCCTACATGCGTTAGATATTTCTAGAATTGAAGCTGGATTAATACTTTTAGATGTTGATTATATATCATCACGCCATGCAATAATTGAATCTAGAAAATCATCTCCTTATGAACTAGGTCTTGGCTGGACAGTAAAATTAAAAAAGAATAACTTTATAGGAAAAGGAGCACTATGTAGAGAAGAAAATAATAGAACAGATTGGAATTTTGTTGGCATAGAAATTCAATGGACAGAACTTGAAAAACTCTATAGACAAGTTGGCTTGCCACCTGATCTTCCATCCAAAGCATGGAGAACTAGCGTTCCTTTATATAATAAGCAAAATCAACAGGTTGGTTATGCAACAAGCGGAACGTGGTCCCCTATACTAAAACGATACATAGCTTTGGCACATATCAAATCAAAATATGCCAGAGTAGGTGCAGAATTAATGTTTGAATTAAAAGTTGAGCATTTACGAAAACTAACAAAAGCTGTTGTAGTAAAAATCCCCTTTTTTGACCCTGAGAGAAAACGCTCATGTCCAAAATAAGTAAATATGATGCTATTGTTATTGGTGGTGGGCATAATGGACTTACCGCAGCGGCATATTTAGGACGAGCCGGCAAAAAAGTTCTTGTCCTTGAACGTCGACATGTTCTAGGAGGTGCTGCAGTTACTGAAGAGGTGTTTCCAGGGTTTAAATTCTCTGTCTGTTCCTATGTTGTAAGTCTAATGAAATCAAATGTCATTCGTGAATTGATGTTGCCAAAGTTTGGTCTAGAACTACTACCTCTAGAAAGCACAATGACTCCACTTGATAATGACTATCTTCTTAGAACAGGAGATCCAGATCAAACTTATCGAGAAATTTCAAGGCATTCAAAAAAGGATGCGGAAAATTACATGAGGTTTGGACCTACTATGAGTCAAATAGGAATGGCTGCAAGACCCAT
Source organism: Fidelibacterota bacterium (assembly GCA_045569115.1). GTDB lineage: Bacteria > Fidelibacterota > Marinisomatia > Marinisomatales > S15-B10 > S15-B10. The sequence continues at coordinate 5,690 of JBJKZS010000011.1, forward strand.
TTTAGAAACTATTGCACCTAATCCGATAAAACCTTCCCTATCAGATCTTTCTGCTACCAAAAAGTTATTTAACCATGTCAAATCTCTTTCTTCTGAACAATTTGAATATTTTACAAAACTAATGACTATGAGTTCTGCTGATTTTTTGGACGAGTGGTTTGAATTTGAGCCATTGAAGGCCACAATGTCGGCAAGTGGGATAATTGGTACTTTTATGGGTCCACGTTCTCCTGGCTCAGCCTATGTAATGTTACATCACTATATGGGTGATATTGATGGGGCTTTTAGAGCTTGGGGATTTCAAAGAGGTGGTACTGGTGCCGTCAGTTTGGCTATTGCAAGATCGGCTGAATATTTTGGTGTAGATATTCAAACTAAAGCATCTGTTCAAAAGGTAGTAGTTAAAAATGGAAGGGCCACAGGTGTTGTTTTAGATAATGGCAATGAATATAATTCTAAAATGGTTATCTCTGGCCTAGATCCGAAGCTAACATTTTTAAAAATGTTAGATGAAAAGGATCTTCCTTCTGATTTTTTAACAGCAATAAGAAATTTTCGAATTAGAGGATCATCCGGAAAGGTTAATCTTGCCCTAGATGCACTACCTGATTTTTCATGCCTTCCAGGAAATGGTCATCATCTTAGAGGTGCTATTTCTATAAGTCCCTCTTATGATCATTTAGAAAAAGCCTATGATGATGCAAAATATGGAAACTTCTCTAAAGCTCCCTTTATTGATATTATTCTTCCATCTGTATTAGACCCAGAGATGGCCCCTCCAGGGAAACATGTTATGTCTTGCTTTGTTCAATATGCACCTTATGATATCAACGGAGGATGGAATGATCAAAAAAGGGAAGATTTTGGAGATACTGTTATTAATACTATTGAAAGATATGCACCAAACATTAAAGACATAATTTTACATCGCCAGGTACTTACACCAGCAGATTTAGAATCAACCTTTGGTCTTAGTGAGGGAAATATTTTTCACGGTGAATTAACACTACAACAACTGTTCTCTTTAAGGCCAGCTGTAAAATGGGCTGACTATACAACCCCTATAACAAATTATTTTCAATGTGGTTCTGGTACTCATCCTGGTGGAGGTATAACGGGATCCCCTGGAGAAATGGCTGCAAAAAAGATTTTAGGTATTTTAAAATGAATAATGTTGATGTAATAATTATAGGTGCTGGAATAAACAGTTTAGTTGTTGCATCAATATTAAGTAAGGCCGGCAAAAGTGTTCAGCTTCTAGAAGCTAGAGAAAAAATAGGTGGTATGGCATCTACAGAAGAATTTGCGCCTGGATTTAAATGTAACATAATTAATGATACAATTAAATGGATAGACCCACGATTATTAAAAAATTTTAACCTTGCGTCTAAAGGCTTAGAATTAATTCAACCAGATATTGTGCGTACCGCTCTTGACTATAACCATAATCAAATTGAATTTTATTTAGAATCAGATAAAACGATAAGATCAATTGCAAAATATTCACAAAAGGATTCTGAAAAATGGAAAGAATTCAATTCTTATATAGATAAAACAGCTCAATTTCTTGAAAAATTTTATGCAATGACACCACCTCAACTCCCAAAATTGGGATTAAAAGAAATGATTGAAATGAGATCTATTTTTGTTCCAGTGAGTAAATATGGAACTCGTGGCATTGTGGATTTATTGCGTCTTGCACCAATGATGATGTCTGAACTAGTTGATGAATGGTTTGATAACGAACTACTTCGAACAGCAATAGCTACAGCAGGAATTCACCATCATTCATTTGGACCATATTCGGCTGGAACTGGATATAACCTTTTACATCAACATGTACATGCAAAAGGTGTCTTTCACAATGCTAATTTTATAAAAGGTGGAACTGAAAAACTGGCATTAGCACTTAAAGAGATTTCTGAAACTTTTGGGGCTAAAATCAAATGTTCATCTACTGTTGACTCAATTAATGTAGATAATAACTGTTGCAAAGGAGTCACTCTTGAAAATGGCGCAACAATTGAAGCAAAACAAGTAGTGTCGGGATTAGATCCAAACAACACTTTCATGAATTTAATTGGAACATCGGAGCTTACTCCTAATTTTCAAAAACAATTAAATAACATTAGATATAGAGGTAGTGTTGCAAGAGCACACTTTGGTTTAAATAAACTTCCAAAAATAAATAATATTTCTGAAGAAAATATGGTAACGGTATTTTCAATATGTCCATCTATCGAATATTTAGAGCGTGCATCTGATGGCATGAAATATGGTTCTACTTCTAAAAATCCTTACATAGAATTTACTATTCCATCATTGATAAATAGTGATTTTGCACCTCCGAATAAACATGTCTTGTCAGCATCTATTCAATATTATCCTTATCACCTACGCAATAACGAATGGTCATATGAATTAAAAAATGATTTAATAAACAATGTAATTGAAACCATCGAAAGAGTATCTCCAGGTTTTTCATCATCCATAGAACATTCGAAGATTTTAACACCGTTAGATCTTGAGAATAATTTTGGCTTGACAGAAGGAAATTTAAATCACGGTGAAATGACATTGGATCAATTTATGTTTATGAGACCAACAATTAGTTCATCACAATATAAAACGCCCATTAAGAATCTTTTTCTTTGTGGTTCAGGAACACATCCTGGTGGAGGAATTCATGGAACTAATGGATATAATGCCGCAAGAGTGATATTGAATCAATGAAGTATAAAAAAACCGCTGAAACCATTGAACATGGAGCAAATACCCTAGAGAGAGATTTTTATGTAGACCCAGTAATTCTAAAGAAAGAATATGATAATATTTTTTTAAAGCATTGGATCTGCGCTGGACGTTCATCAGAACTAATTAATCATGGTGAATTCAAAGTAATGAATTTGGGAAGTGAAAGCGCTATAATTTTAAGAGATTCAAAAAATGAGTTAAAAGCATTTGCAAATGTCTGCAGACATCGTGGCACCCGTATATGTGAAAATATTCATGGCAAATTTTCAAAATCAATCCAATGTGGTTATCATGGTTGGACATATGATCTAGATGGAAAACTAATAGGTGCACCCCACATGGATTCTATCAAAGGTTTTAATAAAAAGGATTATCCCCTTTACCCGCTTGCTATTACTGAATGGGAAGGATTCATTTTTATAAATTTTGATGATAAATCCATATCCTTTGAAAAATCATTTTCACCAATATTTACAAAGTTTGCTAAGTGGAATATTTCAGAATTAATCCCCTTAAAAACCAATGCATATCGAGTAAAAGGAAACTGGAAGTTAGTGATTCAAAATTATTCTGAATGTTATCACTGCCCGACACTGCATCCAGAGCTTGCTTCTATAACACCATATTTAGGTGGACGAAATGATTTGTTTGAAGGACCATTTCTAGGCGGATATATGAACTTTACCAAAAATAAAGAAAGTGTTACATCATCAGGAAAATTATGTTGCCCCCCACTAAGGAATTTGAGTGAAAAAGATTTGGATCGTGTTTATTATTATTCAATCTCACCTAATATGTTGCTAAGCCTACACCCTGAATATGTAATGTATCATACGGTTTTTCCAATTGATGTAGATTCCTGTGAGGTTAGATGCTCATGGCTATTTGAAGAACACATTATTGACTCAAACAAACATAATCCTAAAGATGCCATTGATTTTTGGGATACAACCAATAAACAAGATTGGCATATTTGTGAATTAGCTCAATTAGGAATCCAATCTAAAAAATACCATCCAGCTCCCTACTCTGGGCAAGAAAGTCTGCTTGCAGCATTTGATAAATATTATAAATCACTACTTAACAATTAATAATTACTTTATTTTTTCTTTTAATGTCCAAGTAGCAAGCAAGACTGTTCTAGGGTCAATGACCAATCTATTAGGTTTTAATTTCGCTGAAATTGAATAGGAAGATTTCTTTTGACTTACATTCCTTTGCATGACACTAGGTAAAACTTCTCCCTCATTATAAATACCAAATTCTATAGGAAAAGAGAATAAATGACCACTATTTTGAACTTGCTCTAAATTAATTGTAATCTCTTTTCTCTTAGAGTCATATTCCCACATACCATCAAGAACAATATGCCCTCCATTGTAGAGCCATTGTTCAAAGAAATTGTCCAGATCCACGCCTGATACTTTTTCCATTTCATGTTTAAAATCTTCAGTAGATGCGTGAGAGTTCAAATATCGTAAATAATAGTTTCTAATTCCCTTCTGAAAAGTCTCCTTGCCAACCAGATTCCTTAGCATATGTAGAATCCATGCACCTTTTTGATAGGTATTGGATGTAGTCACTTGGCTCATATCTGAAAGATTATCGTGAACAATTTGATAATTTTTATTTTTTTCATAAAATTTCCATACCCTGTCCCTAGAAGAAATCAATCCAGAAACGAAATCTTCTCTTCCATAAGCATGTTCTCGGAACAACAAAGTAAAGTACGTGGCAAACCCTTCACTTAACCAAACATCATCCCAATCATATTCAGTTACCGCATTACCAAACCATTGATGAGCCACTTCATGAATGATTATGTTCCTCCAACGTGTTTCACGTTTTCCCGTAACGGATTTGTCACCATACAAAATGGCCGTTGCTGCTTCCATGCCACCACCAACACTATTGGATTGTATATTGGCAAGTTTTTCATAAACAAAAGGGCCTACATAATCAGAAAAGAATTGAAGAGACTGTTTAGTAGGAACCGCAAAATCATAAAATCCGGCATCTCTGTCTTGCTTGTACACCCAGGTTTGAATGGATTTTCCTTCAAATGTGTCAACATATTGAATTGCAAATTCAGCTACACCCAATACATATAGCCAACAAGATATAGGAACTGACTGTTTCCAGTGAGTTCTTTTTAGATCGTTTTGAAGATTGCTTTCCTCAACAAGAAGACCATTTGATACTATTTGGTAATGATTTGGTGCAATTACAATCATTTCTGAGGTGGCCTTTTCATAGGGATGGTCCACAGTTGGCAACCAGTTTCTAGCTTTGTTTGGCCAGTTATCACTGAAGAAGGTGCGATCACCGTGTTTATTCGGAGCAATTTTTAAACCGGAGTAAGGGATACCATAATAATCTATAGTTATAGATATCTCTTGATCTACTTTTGATGGTTGATCTAAAGAAATAGTCAATACGTTATTACGATGAATATATTCTAGAGATTGGTCATTTAAACTGATTCCTGAAACCTTCATGCCTTTTCCATCAATCCTATTATTTTTATTGATTAGATCAAGACGTATTTCCTTGATATCTTTTTTCTTAAAAAGGATATTAATAGTTGAACTTCCTTTAATAAGGTTTTCATCATCTGAAAGAATTAGCTCAAAACGGTAATGCAGAATATCAATGCCTGTATTTTTTGGATAATTATCAGCATTTACTTCAACAAGAAATAATAATAAAGTGAAAAATAGGAAGAATTGTTTTTTCATTTAATCAACCTAAAAAATTAATTCTTCTATTCGAAACAACTGAATGATCATACAAAATTTGAAATGATTTCTTCAAAGTAAACTCTGAAATTTCCAAATTAAATAGTGACATTGTTTGATTTCGTGCATCTCGCTCTCATTGTTCCTACTTAAATCGTCAAGATTAATCTTTCCAATCTAGTTTTTTCAAACCACCTCTTTCTTTTTTTTGATTTTTTACCATTAATTCAACATCTTTTAATAACTTTTTTGCATCATAAATAATTCCATCCTTTATAGTATACAGGACCCCACCAACTAATTCAGCTTCAGCAGTTTCATTGTTCAATCGTACAGCACCTGTCCCATAAAGAACTTTAATATTTTCTACAGGGTTCTCACCTACAATAACCAAATCTGCTAACAATCCTGGTCGAATAACACCAAATTGTATATCTTCTCCTTTTGGTTCAAAAATTGCTTCTGCACCATGTTTTGTAGCGCCACGAAAAACTTCAAGCGGATGAAAACCTGCTTCCTGTAATAGCTCCATTTCTTCCACGGTTGAAAACCCAAAAAGATTATATGTGTATCCCGCATCTGAACTAACTGTTACTCTTCCACCAGCATTTTTATAATCATTTAAAAAAGACATCCATACCCTGTAAAAATTTTTCCAGGCTACTTCATCTGCTGTTGTCCAATCAAAATAATAAGCCCCATGATTATACCTGCTTGGTATATAATAATCCCAAAGTGAAGGAAGAGTATATTTTTCATGCCATACGGCTGTCTGAGCTCGCATTACGTCTCGTGTAGCAATATATGCTGTCATCGTAGGATCAATAATAAAATCATATTCTAGCAATTCTTTAATAAGAGAATTCCATTCGTCAGATCCTCTTTCATGTATCAAATTCCACTGCTTAGCCACTTGTCCGAAACGGTGCTGTTCGTTATTATAATTCATATCGTAAGGCCAGGGTTGGACATCGTTATTTTTATACAGGGCTTCAAAAAGGCCGTAAAAATGGGTTTGATTCTTCAGACCTAATCGCGCTGCATCAATTAAATTCATATCTGCAACTCCTACCTGTTCAAGGTGAGCTACAGAACCCATTTTATTTGAATTAGCCTCATCTAAAAGCGCTTTCATAATCTGAGGTCTTGGAGATGTAAGTTTTAATCCATCTATTCCTTTTTTCTTTGCATACCTCACCCAATTTTTAGCCGTTTTGACATCATTAATAGGTCCACCTTTCCAGTCTGCTCCATTTCCTGGACGGTCATAAACGTAAATCCGAGGTGCAACAATTTCATTTTTTGCACTTCTTTCCTTTTCATTAAGCGCCCATTCTGTTGGTCCAAGCGCAACCCCTCTTACAGTTGTAATTCCATGAGCCATCCATAATTTATATGTGTACTCTGCATCAGGAGCTTTATACTGATTTCCAGTATGAATATGGAG
>JBJKZS010000012.1:0-12568 GCA_045569115.1 Fidelibacterota bacterium
CATTATCTCCGTCCCAATCAAATAAAGGATAATCGGAAACCCATAGAGGCTTAAAATCTTCAGGATTTATAAGTTGCTGCCGTTGTGCAATATCTAAACGTAGCGCCCCCATAGTAGAAAGAACTGTTTCTCTCTCCCCTCCAGCAACAAGGACAAGATCCCCTTCACTAATATTAAGAGATTTAATCATTTCTCTTTTGAGTTCCGTATCAAAAAATTTGGAAATACCACCTACCAGATCATTCTCCGAGTATTTCATCCAGCCAAGACCAGTTATTGGTATTTTTTTCTCTTGTGAAGAAAACTCTTTTACAAATAAAGTAAGTTCATCTATCACTTTTCTTGAAAAACTATCAGCTTTAGGAATAATTATAGCTTTCACCACATCAGCAGTTTGAAGAGTCTCCAAATTTGAACGTTCGGTATACATTGAAAAATCGATTAAAGAAAGATCAAAACGGATATCTGGCTTATCACTTCCATAACGGTTCATTGCTTCATCATATGATATAATTGGAAAGGGTAATTTGAGATTTTCATCCAAGACTTCATTCATAACAGTAGTTACAAGACCTTCAACTATTTGGCGTATATCTTCTTCATCAACAAAAGACATTTCCAAATCAATTTGAGTGAATTCTGGTTGGCGATCCGCTCTGAAGTCTTCATCTCTAAAACACTTTACAATCTGAAAGTATCTGTCATAACCCGATACCATCAGGATTTGTTTATATTGTTGTGGAGATTGCGGTAAAGCATAAAATTTGCCTTTATGAAGTCTACTTGGCACAAGAAAGTCTCTTGCTCCTTCTGGAGTCGCTCTCATTAATACTGGTGTTTCAAACTCCATAAAATTGTGCCCAGATAAATAGTTTCGAACAGACTGATAAGCTCTATGGCGTATAGTCATATTTTTCTGCATCTCTTCAGTTCTTAATTCGAGATATCGATATTTTAATCGTGTTTCTTCCGAAGCACTTTCTCTATCTGAGATAAGGAAGGGAAGGGGCTTTGATTCATTTAATATAATTAGTGCACTTACTTCCACCTCAATCTCACCACTAGAAATTTCTTTTCTTACTGCATTAACATCTCTTTTAATTACTTCACCTTTCACTGAGATAACATCTTCCATAGAAAGTTTTTTCGCTTGGGTGAAGGCTTCCGAATTGATTTCTTCATTAAAAGTAAGTTGAGTTATACCATATCTGTCTCTTAAATCAATAAAAATTAAGCCACCATGATCCCGGGTGCTATTTACCCAGCCATTTAGTGCTATATCATCACCAACTTCCTTCAAAGTTAGTTCACCACATGTATGAGACCGTTTGAACATATTAGAATATTTAAATAGAAATCAACAATTAGAAATCATTTCTTAGGAAAAAAGTCCAAAGCAAAGAATCGCTCTAAGCTCTCTAATTCTTATTATCGTTTTATTAACGTTCCGAAACCTTAAGTCGATTTTTTGCTCGAGACAGAGCAAGCTTGGCACGTTTTTCATCTCCTTTATGATCAGATAGACGATTTTTTGCTCTTTCATAGGCATCTTTTGCACGTTTTGAATCTATTCCAGCTGACTCTTCAATAGTTTCAAGTAGAAGCTGCACCTTACCATCCATCACATCGGCAAAGCCACCGCTAGTGGCAAAAAAATTTGCCTTTCCATTCTTTTTTATCTTTATTTCTCCAAGAGAAATAGCAAAAATAGCATCAGCATGTCCCGCCATTAATCCAAACAGACCATCAGGACTAGGACATCTAAGATAATCTACTTCTCCCTGATCAAGAGTCTTTGTTGGTGTTACAATTTCAAGTTGTAGCAAGTTCAATCCTAATTATAGTTGCTTAGCTTTTTCTACAACTTCATCAATTGTACCAACATAAAGGAATGCTCGCTCAGGAAGATCATCAAACTCACCTTTAATAAGTCTTTCAAAGGCATCAACGGAATCTTCTAGTTTAACATATCGACCTGGAGTTCCAGTAAATTGTTCCGCCACAAAAAATGGTTGGGAGAGGAAACGCTCAATCCGTCGAGCACGGGCAACGATTATTTTATCCTCATCAGAGAGTTCTTCCATGCCAAGGATTGCAATAATATCCTGTAGCTCTTTATATTTCTGAAGAATTCTCTGAACTTCCCTTGCAACATTATAATGTCTCTCACCTACTACTCTAGGATCAAGTACTCGAGAAGTCGATGTTAGAGGATCTACGGCAGGATAGATACCTAGTTCTGAAATTCTTCTATCTAGTACAGTAGTTGCATCCAAATGTGCAAAGCTAGCCGCTGGAGCAGGGTCTGTAAGATCATCAGCTGGAACATAAATTGCTTGGACTGATGTTACGGAACCTTTATTTGTAGATGTAATTCTCTCTTGTAAACCACCCATTTCTGTAGATAGAGTAGGCTGATATCCTACAGCTGAAGGCATTCTTCCTAAAAGAGCAGAAACTTCTGAACCAGCTTGGGTAAAACGGAAAATGTTGTCAACAAAAAGCAGAACATCACGGCCTTCTTCATCTCTGAAGTATTCAGCCATAGTAAGACCAGTAAGCCCTACACGAAGTCTGGCACCAGGAGGCTCATTCATCTGGCCAAAAACCATTACTGTTTTATCAATAACGCCTGATTCGGTCATCTCTAAAAAAAGATCATTCCCTTCCCTTGTCCGTTCGCCAACACCAGAAAAAACAGAATATCCACCATGCTCTGTAGCTATATTATGAATCAATTCTTGAATAAGAACCGTTTTCCCTACACCTGCTCCGCCAAAAAGACCTGTCTTTCCACCTTTGGTATATGGCTCCATCAAATCAACAACTTTGATACCTGTCTCAAGAACTTCACGATTAGTAGAAAGATCTTTATGCTCCGGTGCTGGTCGATGAATAGGATATCTCTTCTCAGTTTTCGGTGGATCCTTTTCATCAATAGTATTACCAAGAACATCAAAAAGCCTACCTAGTGTCTCTTCTCCAACAGGGACAGAAATAGGAGAGCCTGTATCAATTACAGTCTGACCTCGAACAAGACCATCTGTAGAATCCATAGCTACAGTACGTACAACTGAATCACCTAGATGCTGGGCTACTTCCAAAGTAAGTTTACCTTGACCATTTTGATTAATCTCAAGAGCATTTAAAATTTTTGGTATCTGACCCTCTTTAAATGTCACATCAACTACAGCACCCATAATTTGAGATATTTTTCCAGTATTATTCATTCCTTCATCTTTCATGTTAATTGCTTGATAAAGCCTCAGCACCTCCTACAATCTCTAGCATTTCTTTTGTAATGGCGGCCTGACGAGCTTTATTAAAATCCAAAGTTAAATCTTTGATTAATTCCTGTGCATTTTCAGTAGCATTATCCATCGCTACCATACGTGCCGCCTGCTCACTTGCATAAGACTCTAATAAATACTTCCATACCTGCACATTTAAATGTCGAGGAATAAGTGAGCTTACTATATCAGATTTTGAAGGTTCATAAAGCCTGTCAATAGCTTTATATACTTCATCTGAATAAGTAAGAGGCAAAAGATCTTCTGTGCGGACTTCTTGCACCGCAATATTTTTAAACCAGTTATAAACAACCCTGACTCTATCAACAGATTTATGAAGAAAATAATTAACAATCTCTTCTCCAAAACTCATTGCATGATTAAAACCAAGATCTCCCCAAAAATCCGTATACTGAGCAAAGATCTCATATCCTCTGGATTTAAAATGGTCGCGACCTTTCTTGCCGATACAAACCAGGTCAATATTTTCTTTTCCAATCTCAGAAATTTCTTGTTCAGCCCTTTTAATAATACTTCCATTAAATGCACCCGCCATACCTCTATCACCAGTTACAATTACTAGTGCTTCGCGCTTAATTTCTCTTTTGTCTAAAAGTGGGAGTAAAGCCCGATCAACATTCGGTAAAAGTGATATAATTATATTGGAAAGTCGCTCAGAATAAGGTCTTGCTTCTTCCATCCTTTCCTGAGCTTTTCTCATTTTAGCAGCGGCTACAAGTTTCATTGCTTTCGTAACCTGCTGAATACTTTTAACGGATTTTATTCGGTCTCGTATGTCTTTAAGATTGGCCATTTTATTCTATTCAGGAAATAAAAGCTTTTTTGAATTCATTGACTGATTTCTTTAGCTCAGCAATAATTTCATCAGTTAACTCACCTTGTTCCGTAATTGCATTTAGTGTAGAGTTATAATTGTTTTCAAGATAGGCAACAAATTCACTTTCGAAACGTTTAATTTCCTCTAATTCGATATCATCTAAATAGCCACTATTCCCAGCCCAAATCATTGCCACTTGATTCTCAATAGACATGGGCACATATTGATCCTGTTTAAGTATCTCAACCATTCGTTGTCCTCGAGTCAGTTGTTGTTGAGTCGATTTGTCAAGATCAGAACCAAATTTTGCGAAAGCTTCCAGTTCCCTAAATTGAGCTAAATCAAGTCTCAGCATACCAGCAATCTTTTTCATGGCCTTAATCTGAGCATTACCTCCTACACGTGATACTGAGATACCTACATCAATAGCAGGTCGCACTCCAGAGTTAAATAAGTTTGTCTCAAGATAAATTTGACCATCAGTTATAGAAATAACATTTGTTGGGATATATGCTGAGACGTCCCCTTCTTGTGTCTCAATAATTGGTAGGGCTGTTAGCGATCCACCGCCCAAACTCTTACTCAACTTACTAGCCCGCTCAAGCAAACGACTATGAAGATAGAAAACATCTCCTGGAAATGCCTCTCTACCTGGCGGCCGTCTCAATAGAAGTGACATCTGTCGATATGCCTGAGAATGTTTTGAAAGATCATCATATATAGCTAGAGCATGGCGGCCATTGTCACGAAAGAATTCACCCATAGTGCAACCAGAATATGGTGCGATGAACTGCATTGGTGCAGGGTCGGATGCATTGGCTGCAACAACAATTGTGTAATCCATAGCACCACTTTCTTCAAGTTGGGCAACCACTTGAGCTACAGTTGATGCTTTTTGACCAATAGCAACATAAATGCAAAATACTGGGCTGTTACCTTCGTGGGTTTTCTTCTGATTAATTATTGTATCAATAGCAATAGCAGTTTTTCCAGTTTGTCGGTCTCCAATAATGAGCTCCCTTTGGCCTCTTCCAATAGGTATCATACTATCAATAGATTTCAGGCCTGTTTGAAGAGGTTCCTTTACAGGCTGACGTTGTAAGACACCGAATGCTTTTCTCTCAATAGGAAGAGTCTCTGTTGATTCAATTGGTCCCTTGCCATCTATAGGTTGTCCAAGTGGATTAACAACTCGACCTAACATAGCTTCACCAATAGGAACTTCTACAACTCGCTCTGTCCTCTTTGCAATATCACCCTCTTTTATATTTTCACTTTCACCAAATAGAACTAAACCGACATTGTCTTCTTCAAGGTTTAATGCCATCCCGAAAACATTGTTGGGCAACTCTACAAGCTCAGAACTCATGACATTTTCAAGACCGCTAACTCTAGCCACACCATCTCCTACTTCTAACACTTCCCCTACTTCTGAAATATCTATATCAAGATCAAATTTTTCAATTTCAGCTTTAAGTAAATTTCTTATATCTTCAGTTTTAATTTCCATTTTTTGACTAATCCTATTTCTTTATTTTAACTTACTTTGCATTCTATCAAGTTGACCCCGAATTGAACCATCTAAAAATAAATTTCCTATTCGTAGCTTAACACCACCGATAAGTGAGGTGTCCGTTTTAGCTGAAATTTCTACTCTCTTTGACAAGGAAGATTCTAACGATAAACGGATAGATTCTATTTCTGTATCATCAAATTTTTTGGAAGAAATTACAGCGGCCTTAAGAATATCAAGCTCATGCATACGTCGATATTCAAGCCAACGATAAATAGCTGGAAAAACTTTATAATCACCTCTTTCAGAAAGTATTCCAAAAAGGGATGAAACAATAGGATGTGAATTATCTCCCATAACACTATCCAGAATAGCTGCTTTTTTTTCACTGTCTATTCGCCGAGTATTGAAAAAAGCACGAAAAACAGCATCTTTTTTCAATAACTCTAGTAAAAGAGTCAAGGAGGTAAAAACATTTTCAAGTGCTTCATATTTTTTGGAAGCCAAGAATACCACTTCACCATATTGTTTCGCTTTTTGATTAAGCCTCATTTACTTTCCTAGCCTGATCAAGTGTCTCATTAATGAGCTCCATATTATCTTCCTTCGAGAGATTCTTACGAATCAGTTTCTCAGCAATTTCAATTGAAAGTGTTGCTACTTCACCTCGAATTTCTATAATAGCTTTTTCTTTTTCCGCTGAGATTTGTTTTTCAGCCTGATCAATAATTGACAGAGCTTTTTCTTTAGCCTTAGACTCCATATTACTTCGAAGTTTATCAGCGGTTGTTTTTCCATCGGCAATAATTGATTGGGCTTCAGAACGGGCTTTAGCTATAATTATCTCCCCCTCTGAAGTAAGACTTTCTAATTTCGTTTGTGCTTCTTCTGCCTTGCTAATAGAAGTTCTAATTTTCTCCTCTCTATCCGAAAGGGCTTTGAGTAAAGGCTTCCAAGCAAATTTTGCCAAAAGACCAAAAAGGATAAGAAAAGTAAGGATTGTCCAGACAAAAAGTCCTGGATCCAGCTGAATGAGTGGATTGTCCACGTTTTCTACCTATTTCTAGTTGGTAAAGAACAGCATAGCAAAAGTTAAAGCCTCAGCAATAATTGCTACACCCTCTAAAAGAAAAAGAGGAAGGTTCACAGCAGCAGTAATCTCCGGTGCAGCTTCAGGCTGACGAGCAATGCTTTCCGCTGCCGAAGCGGCAAACTTCCCAATGCCAAGCCCAGCTCCCAGAACAATTAAACCCATTCCAATGGGTAGAAAAGTTGTTGCTTCCATATTTATCTATCTCCTATTAATTAATGATGAACATTTATGGCCATTCCAATAAAAACAGCCGACAATAACGTAAAAACATAAGCTTGAACAAGTGTTACAATAATTTCTAGACCAATTAGTGCTGAAGCAATAGGCACTGAAAATGCAGCTATACCGAACCCAGCAAAAGAAGTCTGAAAAACTTCCGCAAAAATTGGTATAAATGAAAGAATAGCAAGAATAGCAATATGACCACCAGTCATGTTAGCAGCAAGTCGCATGGTTAGTGCGAAAGGCTTTACAAACATACTAATTATTTCAATAGGAATTAATATAATATAAACAGGCCAAGCTAATCCGCTAGGTACAAGATTTTTCCAATGAGCTGTGAACCCATGAGCCTTGGTTCCAGCAATAATTATTGATACAAATGTAATAGAGGCAAGAGCCGACGTCACCACAAAATTTCCAGTTGCTGTAGCTCCTCCATGCAAAAGAAGATTTGCAATAGAATGTTCATCTGATGATTCTACACCAAAAGCGAATCTTGCCACAGCACCTATAGTATCAAAAATAGGTATTAGACCTAGTCCATTAGCGACTAGAATAAAAAAGAAAAAGGTTAATATAAGTGGAGCCCAAGTATCTACAGCTTTTGAACCTACGTTTGGTTTGACAACCGAATCTCGAATGAAGGCAACAATAGCTTCTAAGGCATTTGCTAATCCTGTCGGAGTATTGCCAGCATCTTTTCTAAGATAGCTTCGTACTGGGAGAATAACAATTGTACCTACAATAATTGCCGTAATCCATAACATAAGAACATGTTTAGTAACTGAAAAATCTATACCAAAAATAGTAGGGAGATGAATAATGGGATGGTGAATATCAGAGTTAGAAATGTGATGAATGATGAAATCACCAACCTGATCTAGGACACTACCTGAAGAACTTTCAGTTCCCGCTACTGCTTTCATTCTGAGCTTTTGACCCTTTAAAAACTGAACTTATGAATAGCGCCTCTAAAACATGAAGCGCTCCAAAATAGAAGATGAAACTAATAAAAAATTGTGGTGGATTAAAAGTAGAAAAAGTGACTATTCCGATAATATATATTCCGTAGGCAATCATCTTTACAACAAATGACTTGATCATAAAAGAAGTTAGCTTTTGAGGAAAGTTCAAAAAAATTGACTTAATTTTAAACACTGAAATAAGCCCAATAATCAAAGGTGCAACCATTCCCAAGAATATTTCTATGAAATATTCTTCAAAAAAAACTTTAGAAACAAACAACCAAGACCCAAAGCATAGAAAGATTAGGAATATGGCAAATATATTAAGATTCATTTTCCTCGCAGAATAAGTCTTCCCATCTCATAGATTCCAATAATAATTCCTACTACTAAACCTATGGTAAAATAAAAAGGAAATGACCCTCTCCACTCATCCAGAAAATATCCAACTCCACTTAAAATTACAATTGCTGCAAACTGAATATATACCGTACTAATATAGGGTGCAGATTTTCGTAACATTTCCGAGATATGCTTTATTGTAGAGACTGAGAAATTATCTTTATCCTCAAGCAAACTCAATTATTGTACGGTGGTTGTGAAGAAGGAACAATCGATGCTTCTCCAATGTTTTCTGATAATTTACCTGAGGCTATTTCTTCCTCTGGTTGTTGATTCGATGCCAAGTCACATCGTCCCTCAAAATTAGCCCCTTCTTCTATCATTAACTGTTTATATAAGATATCACCATTTACCTTAGAGTCCGTTCTTAGAGTCACTCTATCTGCTCTTAAATTTCCGTTAAGAATACCACCTACTGTTGCTTCACCAGCCGCAATATCACCATCTACAGTACCTGCTCTGGTAATTCGGATTGTCCCATCTGTTTTTATGTTTCCGACTATTTTTCCAGAAATAATTGCTCCACCTTTCAATGTAATTTCGCCACTAATAACAGCATCCTCACCTATTATTGTTTCAACATGTTTTTGATTATTTTTTTTCATCATAACCTGCCATCATATAATCTGATTTATATTCTGGAATGAAAATAGTTGGATCCATAGGAATACCATTTTTCCAAATTTCAAAATGAAGATGCGGACCACTTGCAACGCCTGATTCTCCCATTAATGCAATTAACTGACCTCTATTTATCTTGTCACGCTCCTCAACAAGGTTCTGATTATTATGACCATATAATGAAAAATAACCATTACCATGAGATAAAATAATAAGATTACCATAAAGATGATGCCAACCAGAGAAAACTACGAAAGCATCAGCCGTTGCCCGGATAGCTGTTCGAATAGAAGCCGCAATATCTAGACCAGTATGATCTGCCCTATTATCAACCTCTCCCGCAGAAAAATTTTGAGTAACAAAACCAAAGGTCGGAACTAGAGAAGGAATATTTTCAAGATAAGAGACCTGAAAATTTGATTGCTTTTCAGAATTTGATTCTAATTGATTTATGGGACTAGGCATTCCAAGGGATTGACGAACATAGGTATCCATTTCCTGAATCCGTTCAAGATCTTGGATTAATTCTGCTACTTCTTTACGTTCTGTCTTCATTCTCAAGTTTTCCGAGTTAATTACTGATACGTTTTCCATGAGAAAAATAGAATATACTATACTTGATAAACCTCCAAAAATTAGAAAAATGATTAAAATAATAAAAAATTTAAGACTAGCTGTGTTTAATCGAAGACGCCGTGTTTTTTCTGCTTTTTCTGATACTAGTAGAATAGTGTATTTTTCATTCGACACAGTTAATCCTCGATTTCAAAAAAGAGTTCAAGAATACGATCAAGATCTTCATCTGAAAAATAGCTGATTTCAATTCTGCCTCCTTTTTTCTTAGAAAAAAGAGAAACCTTTGTCCCCAAAATTGATATTAAGTCATCTTCAATTTTCTTTAAATCAGCTGATTTAATTTCCCTTGAAGTTTTCTTCCTTTTCTTATTTGAGGCAACCTTTTTTAGGTTAAATTGAGCCACAAGCTCTTCAACCCTTCGAACAGATTCTGCACGCTCAATAATTCTTTCCCATATTGAAATTATTTGTGCTTCAGAATTTAACCCTAAAAGAGCTCGCCCATGTCCCGTTGAAATTTCATTCTTTCTTAGACTTTCAATAACACGTTTTGGAAGTTTTAGCAACCTCAAAATATTAGAAATACTAGTTCTACTTTTCCCAACTGCCTTGGCAATAGTTGTATGAGAAAGGTTGTATTTTTTATTTAGTTGAGAATAGGCTTCTGCTTCCTCTACAACATTGAGGTCTTCCCTTTGAATATTTTCTATGAGAGCCATTTCCACCATATCAACATCATTATTTATATTAAGAATATATGCTGGGACTTCTTTAAGACCGGCTTTTTTAGCCGCTCTTAAACGTCGCTCCCCAGCCACAACCTCATAACCTTCCTCAATTTCTCTAACAGTAATAGGTTGAAGAATTCCTTTCTCACTTATTGAGTTTGCAAGTTCGCTAAGACGTTCATCATTGAATTCAAGGCGGGGCTGATGAGGGTTTGGCGATATATGTTTTATTGAAAGATGAAGAACAGAATCGGTATTTTCAGATTCATTAACTGAATCCCGAATTAAGGCATTTATTCCCCTACCTAGTCTTCTTTTTGACACGATTAAGCATCTCCTGAACTAAAGTTAGGTAATCCTGAGCACCAGTGGAATTAGCCTCGTATAATAAAACGGGCTTCCCGAAGCTTGGAGCTTCACTTAGGCGAACATTACGCCTAATCATAGTGTTGAAGGTTTTTCCATTAAAATATTCTCTTACTTCTTTAACTACCTGTTTAGAAAGGTTTAGCCTATTATCATACATAGTAATCAACACACCCTCTATTTCAAGCTTTGGATTGAGGTGGCGTTGAACCAAACGAATAGTTTGTAGTAATTGGCTTAAACCTTCCAATGCAAAATACTCACATTGAATCGGAATTAAAACTGAATCAGCTGTAGACAGAGCATTCAGAGTAAGTAAACCCAATGAAGGGGGACAATCCAGAAGCAAATAATCATATTTCTTTACCTGGCGCTTAATACATTCTCTAAGGCGGTATTCTCTTGCCATCATACCTACTAATTCTATTTCAGCCCCTACTAAATCATTTGTACTTGGTATTAGATCGAGAAAGTCCAGGGTTGTCTTTTTAATACCTTTTGACATAGGCTTATTGCGAATCAAAATGTCATATATATTGGCACCAATTGGAGAAAACATTTCTGCTAAACCAGTAGAAGCATTAGCTTGAGGATCAAGATCGACCAACAAAGTTTTACACTCTGAGACAGCAAAACTAGTAGCGACATTAATTGCGGTAGTAGTCTTACCTACGCCACCTTTTTGATTAGCAAATGCGATTATCTTTCCCATATGATTTAAATAGTGTTAGGATTTCAAATATAACCCACGAGTTTACCCAAAACAAGACGTCTTAACACAATTTTCTCGACGAGAAAATTTTGAATTTATTGTTGCGACAGATTAACTTAATAATTATATTGAATTTTAACGTGATATCCTTCTTAGATGATATGCATAATCTTTCATGCTAGAAACCTTTATTTATTTTTAGTCGTAAAATTCATCGGCTAAATTATCATAAATATTTTTGCAAAATGAGGAAATATATTAATTATGAAATTCAAATCTACTACTTGTGGGATATTCACTCTATTTATTTCACTTTTTTTTGGGGGATGTTTTCCCGGAGCCTCAAACTCTTTAGAAAAAAAATCTGAAACTGTAAATTCCATTACTCAAATGAAGCCAAACCCTTTTTTTCAAGAAAGCAAGCTCTACATGAATTATCCGCCTTTCGACAAAATAAAGAACTCACATTATATTCCAGCATTTAATAAAGGCATGGCTGAGCAAATAGAGGAGATAGAATTAATTGCTAATTCAATTCAGGATCCCAGTTTCGAAAATACCATTGTTGCTATAGAAAAAACGGGGCAGATGCTTGAAAGGGTATCAAGAGTCTTTTTTGCACTTACATCAGCGCACACTAACGATAGTCTTGAAACTATCCGTTCTGAAATGGCACCAAAACTATCCGCTCATGGAGATCAAATACTTTTAAATGGAAAACTATTCAGTCGTGTGGAGACACTCTATAAAAAACGAGAAAACCTCAATTTAAATGCTGAAGGTTTACGATTAGTAGAAGAAACCTACAAACGATTTATAAGAGCTGGCGCCAAACTGTCCGCTATGGACAAAGAACTTCTAAAAGAAATTAATTCCAAGCTGGCTGTACACCAAACAACGTTTAGTCAAAATGTACTAAACGAGGTAAATGATTTAGCTGTTATTATTGATTCAAGGGAAGATCTTGAGGGATTTTCAGAGTCCATGATCGAAACTACAATGAAAGAAGCTGAATCTAGAAAACTAGCTGGGAAATATATAATTACTCTTCAGAATACTAGTGGACAGCCACCATTATCATTATTGAAAAATCGCAAGCTTAGAGAGCGTATTTATAAAGCATCACTCTCCCGTGGAAACCGTGGAGGAGAGTTTGACAACAAACGAACTTTCATCTCTGTAATCAAACTTAGAGCAGAACGTGCTCAGCTTATGGGTTATGATAACCACGCATCATATGTA
>JBJKZS010000013.1:0-12440 GCA_045569115.1 Fidelibacterota bacterium
CCTTGAGCGCCTCGCATATTAATATCATCCAACAAAGGAGATGAAATGGCCTGTTGTGCTGCAAGTACAGCTCTTTCTTCCCCGCTAGCGACACCGGTTCCCATGATTGCATCCCCCATATTCCGCATTATTGTATCCACATCTGCAAAATCAAGATTAATTATACCATGAACATTAATAAGGTCAGAAATTCCTCTCGTAGCTTGATGTAGTATAGTATCTGCTAAATGAAAAGCTTCAGCTAAAGTAGTAGACTTATCAGCTATTGATAGGAGCTTTTGATTAGGTATTGAAATAAGCGTGTCACAGTTTCTCTGCATTTCTTCAATACCAGAGTTAGCACGGCTCATCCGTTTGGCCCCTTCAAAATTAAAAGGACGTGTAGCTATACCTACGGTTAACGCTCCAAGTTCTCTTGCAATCTGAGCTACAATAGGTGCTGCTCCCGTACCTGTGCCTCCACCCATGCCAGCGGTTACAAATATCATATCTGCACCTTCAATTATTGAAGAAACTGCTTCTTTTTCCATCTCCATGGCTGTTTTACCAACATCAGCTTTTGCACCAGCACCAAGTCCTTTTGTCTGGTTTTTTCCAATCTGGATTTTTGTTTCTGCCCGATTATTATCGAGGTCCTGAGCATCTGTATTAATTGCAATGAATTCCACGCCACTCAAGCCTAATGAAATCATCCTGTTTATTGCATTTCCGCCAGCTCCTCCAACGCCAATAACCTTTATTCGGGCCTTTTGATCAGCCAATGTGTCAAATTCGAATTGCATGCTTAACTCCTTTTCTCTATCCCGCGAGTCAGAGTGTTTTACTCTATTGAGTGGAATTCCTCATCATCGCATATTAATTAAAAAAAATCCCCAAACCATTTGCCTATATTTTTTACTACTCGAATGCCAAGTCCAGAGTTTTTACTTTGGATTCCAAACTCATTTTTGAAAATTGCTGTATGCTGAACTAGCCCAATAGCTGTTGCATAGATAGGGCTTGCCGCAACATCTAAAACTCCACTTAGACCTTTTGGAATACCAATTTTAACTTGTGCTTCAAGAATTTCCTCACCTAAGCTTGTACAGTTTTTTAATAATGCTCCACCTCCTGTAAGGACTGTACCAAAAGAAACAGGGTTGGAGATATCAGCTCTTTCAATTTCTCGTTTTACCATTTGGAAAATTTCTGTCATTCTTGCTTCAACATATCGTGATATTTCATGCTCACTAGCATCGCGAGGTGTTTCATCGGCTTTGCATGGCAATTCAAACTCTAGCTCAGTAGATGCCATTGCGGCCTTTGCAGATCCGTACTTTATTTTTATTCCTTCAGCATCTTCTAATGAAATCTGTGTTATCATTGCAATGTCATTTGAGATGCTATTTCCACCAATGGGTAAAACTGCTGAATGTCTCACCTCACCTTCGAAATAGACACAGATATCCGTAGTTCCACCCCCAATGTCTACTAACACAACTCCTAAATCTTTTTCATGCTGTTCTAAAACAGCTTCAGCAGAAGCAAGAGGTTGATATATGAAACCTTGAATACCTAATCCAGCTTCTTCCACACACTTTGTGATATTTTTTGCAGCTGATGTAGCACAAGTAACTAAATGAACCTTTGCCTCTAATCGACGACCTACCATGTCAACCGGATTTTTTATTCCAGACTGAGTATCTACGACAAATTCTTGAGGAAGAATATGAAGTATTTCTCGATCAATAGGTAAAGAAACAGCTCGGGCCATCTCTAAGACTCGCTCAACATCTGATCTTTTTATTTCATCTTCATATGTCATAGGGTGGCCATTTTTTATTGCGATAGCTCCTTGAGTATTTAATCCACGAATGTGTTCACCAGAAAGGCCAACATAGGCTTCTGAAACTTTCAAGTTAGCCATCTTTTCAGCTTTTTGTACGGCATCCTCTATGGCTTGGATTGTAGAATTGATATCTACTACTGTTCCTTTTTTTACACCAGTTGATATTGCTACACCAGTGCCTAATAATTTCATATCATTGTTTTGGAACTCTGATTGGGCAATAATACAACAAATCTTTGTTGTACCTACATCAAGTCCGACAAAGGTCCTCTTGTCTTGTGCAAATCCGTTGTTCACGTTTTCTCCCTTACTATAATTTGGTTTTTATAGCGAAGATCCACATAGGTATAATTATTTAAGGATTTCAATCCCAAAATTGTGTCATTAAAATTTTTTAGAAGAGCTAGCTGATCTAAAATATTGGATTGGCCTAAATGGATTCTCGTTGGATATTCAGAAAGGACCATAACATACTCGTCATTTTTATCCACAGTCAATTCAGAAAGATTGTCAAATAGTGAAGGGAAAAGTTTTCGGAGATTATTTAGATACTCTATAGCTTCGATTGTTTTTAAGGATAAACATTTACTTCCTATTGGATAAAGCTCAGGATCTATATTAAATCCTGTTAATGTGGGCACTTCAAATTCCATATCACCATGTCGAAGAGGCATCACAAATCCTTGTTCATCTACTAATAAAAAAGAAGGAGAAGGAAGGTTAATATAAGCTAATGGCTTTCTTTCAATAATATCAATAACTATCTTATTAGGAAACCTTCGACTAACACGAGCGGCTCTGATGTAAGAATGCTCTTCAATTCGTTCCTGAATCTTTTTAAGGTTTATTTCGTTGAGAGATTTAGCTATTGGGAGATCAGCAAGCTCATGCACCTCATCCTTTCCTATAATTTTCTCACCACGGACATCACGCTCTCTAAGGTTAAAACTTCCGGCTGCTTCAGACCATTTAATGCCAAAGTTAATTACGGATATAAAGAATATTGTTGAAACTCCTACTAATCCTGCTATGTAAATAGTTTTTAAATTTTTGTACCTAATTATTATTCTTTTGCTCATACTTCAAAAGTGCCTTTTTGAAAACCTAGGGTTTTAATCTCTAACTCCAATTCAATATGGAATTTTTCCCAAACCGCACGCTTAGCAATTCTAATTAGTTCAGCTATGTCTTCAGATGAAGCATTACCATGATTAACAAAAAAATTTGCATGTTTAGTTGATATTTCTGCTCCTCCTACTGTTGTACCTTTTAAGCCAGCTTTATCTATAAGTTTTCCTGCTGTTTTTTCTGGAGGATTTTTAAATACTGAGCCAGCTGACCTGAATCTAAGAGGCTGCGTAGTTTTGCGGTTGAGGCTAGCTTTTGATTTAAGTTCTTGAATTTCTTTTTGAGAGCCTTTTGGGAATTCAAAACTTGCTGAAATTAAAATTTCATTTTCCTTAAGAGAAGAGTGTCTATAACTGAATTCAACATTATTTTTTTTCACTGTTTTTACATTTCCATTTAAGGTCATAATTCTCATATCAATCAAAAAATTTGAAATTTCTCTGCCATAAGCACCGGCGTTCATTTTAATTGCTCCACCAAGGGTCCCAGGGACACCTATTAAACTTTCAACACCGGTAAGCTCTGAACCGACACACTTTTTTACGAAATGACCCATCATTACACCGCATTCAGAGAAAACATTGTTGCCATCAATTTCTATAGTTTTGAATGTCTTAGAAAGGTTAATAACAAAACCTTGAAAGCCTTCATCGCTAACTAAGAGGTTTGATCCAGAGCCAGCAAAAAAAATAGGGATAGATCTTTTCTCAGATAGATTTAGGATTGTTGAAAGGTCTTTTTCGTTAGCTGGATAAAATAGGCAAAGAACTGGGCCTCCAATTCCATAAGAAGTATGGTTTTTCATAGGTTCATTCCAAATTGCTTTTCCCTTAATTTTTTTTTCAAAAACCTTGAATTCTGAATCCATTCTAACCTCAAACTTTTTGTTCCTCTTTTTTAATTTTCGACACATATTCATCACAAATACGCCATATATCTCCAGCACCCATTGTTATTACAATATCGCCTGGTTCTACTAATGCGCTCATTGCATTCACCAGCATTAATTTATCTTTTACCCAATGGACATTTTGATGCCCCATTGATTTGGCCACATTAGTAATTAGTTCTCCGGAAATACCCTTCATTTTTTCTTCTCTAGCTGAAAAAATATCTGTTACAATAAGTACGTCACTAATAAGAAATGAACGAGCAAAGTCTTCATAAAAATCTCTGGTTCTGCTATAAAGATGAGGTTGAAAAACGGTTACCAACCTCCGTTCCCACCCATTTTTTATTGCTCTTAGTGTTGCTGAGACTTCCGTAGGGTGATGTGCATAATCATCTACAACTAAAATATCATCATAAATACCTTTAATCTCAAATCGACGTTTAACGCCACTAAACTCTCTCAAACCTCTTTGAATTGTTTCGAAATCAATATCCATTTCTATTCCTAATGATATTACTGCAAGAGCATTTTTTATATTATGTGCTCCTGGCACATTAAGCTCAACTTTTCCCAACTCCTTTTTTCCATGCTTGGCAATAAAAGTAGAGCGGATCTCCCGATATTCGCGACAATCAGCTTGGAACTCCGCATCCCCCGAGAAACCATAGGTAATCACGGGTCGGCTGATATCCGGGAGGATCCGCTTAACCATGGGTTCATCCACACAGGCAACTACTGCTCCATAAAATGGAGTAGCATTCGCATACTGAGTGAAACCATTGAGCAAATCCTTTTCAGATTCATAACAATCCATATGGTCAGAATCAATATTCGTAATAATGGAATAAGTTGGTTTAAGCTGTAGGAAGCTTTTGTCAAATTCATCCGCTTCGGCTACAATTATATCCCCTTGTCCTAATAAGGCATTTAGATTTAGACTTTTTACAACACCCCCAACAATTAATGTGGGGTCTAATGATGCTTCAGTTAATATGGAACCTAACATTGATGTTGTTGTTGTTTTTCCATGTGTTCCACCAACAGCTATGGAGGTTTGTTTAAGTTTTAATAGCTCTCCTAACATTTCAGCTCGACGAATGATGGGAATAAGTTTTCTTTTAGCTTTTTTTAGCTCTGGGTTATCCGTCGTTACTGCAGAAGAATAGACAAGAACATCAGAATCATTAATATTTTTTCCCTTATGACCTTCATGAATTCGGCAGCCTTTTTTCCTTAAATTTTCGGTTATTTCAGTCATTTTCAGATCGGAACCACTTACTTCAAATCCTAGATTTACTAGGACCTCGGCAATACCACTCATGCCAATGCCACCTATTCCTACAAAATGTACTTTTTTTACTTTTCCAAACATTAGGCAGTTACTAGTTCTTCAATTTCTTCAACTATTTGAGTAGCCGCATCAGGTTTTGATACTGATCTTGCAGCATTAGACATTTTTTCAAGTCTTGCTGGATTACTTGTTAGAGATATAATCTCATTTGCTAATCGATATCCAGTTAGATCTCGTTGATTTATTACTACCGACGCTCCTGCTGCTCTAAGACTTTCTGCATTCTTTGATTGGTGGTCCCCGGCCGCCCTAGAAAAAGGCACTAATAGGGAAGGTTTTCCACAGGCAGCAATCTCAGCAAGAGCAAGTGCTCCAGCTCTAGAAATAACAAGATCAATTGCTGAATAAAAAGCGCCCATGTCATCAACGAAGGAAATCACTTTAATTCGATCGTTATTATAGCGATAATAATTATCATGATGTGATGAGCCAACCTGCCATATGATTTGAATATTTTTAATTTTGTCCAAAGCTTCTTCCATAGCTTTATTTAATGCAAGAGCTCCTTGACTTCCACCAATGAGACCAACCACTATAAGATCCCTGGAAAGCCCAAATTTTTTAGATGCTTCAAATTTTTCACTCGTTAGAATTTCTTCTCGCACAGGATTTCCCGTTACAACCCCACTTTTTTTTTTGAGGTGGCGTCGGGCATCTTCGTAACTAAGACAAACTGTGTTAACCCTTGATGATAACCATCTTGTAGTTAAACCTGGATAAGAGTTTTGTTCATGAATTAATGTAGGAATATCTTTATGAATTGCGGCAAGTAGGGGTAAACCGCTGGCATAGCCACCTGTTCCAATTACTACTGCTGGTGAGAAACGATTAATCAAATATCTAGATTTAAAGTAAGCAATTAGGAATCGTAATGGAAAAAAAAGGTTTGCAAACAATGCTTTGAATGAATAACTGCGCATAAATCCGCGAATTGAAAGCAACGTATGAGGACGTTTTATTTCAGATAAGATTCGTGCTTCTAGCCCAAACTTCGATCCAACAAAATGAATCCTTGAATTA
Source organism: Fidelibacterota bacterium (assembly GCA_045569115.1). Lineage (GTDB taxonomy): Bacteria > Fidelibacterota > Marinisomatia > Marinisomatales > S15-B10 > S15-B10. The sequence continues at coordinate 6,220 of JBJKZS010000013.1, forward strand.
GGAAAGCGTTTTTTTATAGCATCACCGATAGCTAATGCAGGGAATAAATGACCTCCTGTGCCTCCTCCCGCAATAATAAAATCTTTTCTCATTAATATGTACCGAATATATTTTTTGATGAACTTCGTTTGCTTAGAGTTTGTCTAGCCATGGATATATTCAAAAGAATTCCTACAGACATCAGATTCATAACTAATCCGCTTCCGCCGAAGCTTATGAATGGTATTGGAAGACCAGTTGTCGGTACAAGTCCTGTAACTACAGCAGAATTGATAAAAGCATAGAGAATAATCTGAGTTCCAAGACCAATAGTCAATAGAATACCAAAAACATCAGTACATTCTTTTGCTATTTTCAAGGAGCGATGGAAAATAGCTAGATAGAGAGTTATAATTGCAAAAACACCCAAAAAGCCAACCTCTTCTCCTACAATGGAAAGTATAAAGTCAGTATGAGGTGCTGGAAGGAATAGATTCTTTCCACTGCTATAGCCAAGTCCAACCCCCATAATTCCGCCATTACCTAAGCTGATAAGAGATTGTTGTAACTGATAGCTTGCTCCTGAAAAATCAAAGAGTCCTGATAAGAAGGCTTTTATCCTATAAATTCTATATGGCTCAATTAACATGATTGGTATGAGTAAAATCAAGGAACCACAAATAGTAGAAAACATGTGAATTAGTTTTGCTCTCCCAACGAATAACATAGTCAATACAATAATGCCAACCATAATTGCTGTACTATAATCAGGTTGGATAATAATAAGAGACATAACAATACCAGTCATAATCATAGGGGGGAGGAATCCATTCAAATAATCTCTTACTCCATCTCGTCTACGATCAATATATGACGCCAAATAAATAATTATTGAAAAACGTGCAAGATCAGAGGTTTGTAGAGTAAAAGGCCCAATATATAGCCATCTCGCTGGAGCATGATTTCCTTGGAAAATAAAAACTAGTTTTGTTACAAGAAGTAGAAGAGCAGATAGAATTAATAAAGGTGCGGCAATTTTTTTAAGGAGGCGAAAATCAATGAACATCGCTACGACCATTATTATCAACCCTAGAAAAACTCTCATCAGATGTTTGCTGAAATAAAAACTACTACTTCCAAACTTGTCTAATGAAATGTCAGCGCTTGAACTAAATACCATGACAGTACCTATAGATAATAGGATCATCGTAATGATGAGTAAAGGCTTATCATATTTTTCAGCTGATATTTCTACTCGCATTATAATCTCATTACTTCTTTCTTAAAAATATTGCCACGATCCTCAAAATTTTCAAACATATCAAAGCTAGTGCATCCTGGTGAAAGAAGAACAATGTCACCTTCAATGCTATTCTTATAGGCTAACGAGACAGCTGAAGCCATAGATACAACTTTTTGAACTGGAGGAGATTTATAAAAATCTTTTTCGATTTCATCTGCAGCTTCACCAATAGCAATAACTAATTTTACTCTATTCGTGAAAAGTGGTTTTAAACCTTTGAAACTTCCACCTTTATTCCGTCCACCAATTATTAATATTATCGGAGCTTCAAATGATTCTAGAGCTACCTTTACTGACTCTAAATTTGTTGCCTTTGAATCATTATAAAATGTAACTCCGCCCTCAGTTCTTACTTTTTCTAACCGATGAGGAACTCCAGTGAATGTTTTCATTACTTCCTTAATGGCATAATCATCAACGTTAATGATTTTTGCAGCTGTAGCCGCCGCAAGAAAATTTGAAATATTGTGAGCACCTTTGATTTTCATTTCATCTAAGAAAAAAAAAGGTTCTCCTATTTTATTATAAATCTTAGTTTCATTTAAGTTGAAGTAAAGGTCGTTTTGAACCTTAAGACTAAAAGGAACTAGAGTTGCTTCGGTTTTTATTGCTTTGCAGAGCAACTTGTCATCTAGATTATAAACTAAATGATTATCTGAGCTCATATTATTCACAATATTGAGTTTAGCATTTATATAAGATTCCATTGTTCCATACCGATCTAAATGATCTTCAGAAAGATTGAGAATAATGGCAACTTGAGGCTTGAAATGTTGAATTTGTTCCATTTGAAATGAACTAACTTCTAAAATATGAATGGCGTTTTTAAAATTATTATTAAGGTTGTCTAGCACAGTGGTTGAGAATGGAGTACCAATGTTTCCACTCTCAAATGTTTTGAATCCACTCTTCCGACACATTTCTGCTAATATGGTTGTAGTTGTCGTTTTTCCATTAGATCCGGTTATTGCAACGATTGGAATAGATGAGAACCAGTAAGCAAGCTCAATCTCACTAATAACTGGGATACTTTTCTTTTTGGCTTTAGCAATAACTTCTGAATCCTGATGTATTCCTGGCGATACAACCATAAGATTACAATCATATACTCTTTCAGAATGGTCACCTATTTCGTTAGGAATATTCATATCATTTAATAAGCAAAGCTCCGCTGATTTATTCATGTCGCTTACAAAGGGATATGCGCCAACCTCTTTCAATAACATTGCTGCAGCAATGCCACTTTTAGCACCACCTATTACACTCACTTTCATACCACCCAACTCAACTATCTGATGATTAAGTATATTCATCATCGAATTTTGAAAGTACTGATTGTTAATAGAGCGAATAAAACTCCGATTATCCAAAACCTTATGACAATCTGCGTCTCTTTCCACCCCTTCATCTCAAAATGGTGATGTATTGGTGCCATCAGGAAAAACCTCTTTGCTTCACCTGTTTTTTTCTTTGTCCATCGAAAATAGCCAAGCTGGATCATTACTGAAAGTGCCTCCCATACAAACACACCTCCAAGAATGATCAATAAGAGCTCTTTTTTTAATAATATTGCTAGCGTTCCTATGGCAGCTCCAGTTGAAAGAGCTCCTGTATCACCCATAAACACCTGGGCAGGAGGTGCATTAAACCAAAGAAAACCTAAACATGCACCACCTAACGCTGCGGCAAAAACTGTTAGTTCACTAGCTTTAGGGAGGTGAATAATATTGAGGTAGTCACTAAAATCAATTCTTCCAGATATATAAGATATAATTGCAAGACCAAGTGCGCAGATAGCCAAAAGACCTGCAGCTAAGCCATCAAGACCATCTGTTAGATTTACAGCATTAGAGCTTGCTGTTAATACAAGTGTTACCCAAGGAATGTAAAATATTCCAAATGGAATCTCTTGGTTTTTAAAAAATGGTACAGAAGTTACTGGTCCTATTTCACTAAACTCTGAACCAAAAAAAATCCAAAAACCAACAATTAAACCAAGAACAATCTGGCTTGAAAATTTATATCTTGCGACTAGTCCTTTTTTGGTTTTCTTTACAGTTTTGAGATAATCATCTAGAAATCCAAAAAATCCCATCCACAAAGTTGAGAATAAGATAATTTGAATATAGCTATTCATTAGATTTGCCCAAAGAAGGGTGGGGAGAATAACCGCAGTAAGGATGATAATCCCCCCCATTGTTGGCGTACCCTTTTTAATTTGATGAGTTGTAGGCCCTCTTTCTCCTATTTGTTCAAGTATTTGACTTGATCGAAGTTTTTGAATAATCCAAGGTCCAATAAGGAAGCTAATTATTAAAGCTGTGATCGAAGCACCAGTGGCTCTAAAAGTTATATATTGAAAAATATTTAAGCCTGACAACTCAGTTCTAAGAGGGTAGAGGAAGTGGTAAAACATCAGACTTTTTCTAATTCCTTAATTATTGATTCTAGAGACATTCCTCTCGATCCTTTGAAAAGAACTACATCTCCAGCATTCAATTTTTTTTTGAGTGAATTCAATAATGAGGTTTTATCATCAAAATGATGTGATTCTATTCCATCAGCAGATTCTGCCGTCACAGCTGATTCAGAGCCATAACAATAAAGATGATCTACTCCATTTTTTGATGCAGCTACCCCAATTTTTCTATGATGATTCTCGCTTGCAACTCCTAATTCAAGCATATCTCCAAAAACAAAATGCCTTTTGCCTTTTGTAGGAACCTGAAATAGGTAATCAAGTGCAGCAAGAGAAGATGTGAGATTTGCATTGTAGGAGTCATCAATAATTGTAACCCCATTCTTTTTTGTAATCTCGCACCTGCTTTTTACTCCTTTAAAACAATTAATTTGTTTTTTTATTCCTTCCCAAGGAATGCCCATTGTTGAGGCAACAACTGAGGCAGCAAGTACATTTTTTGCAAAGCTCTTATTTGCTGATCTCGTAGGAACCTCTTCACCATTTATTGATAGTGTAATGAATCCATGATCATCCCATTTTAAATTTCCGAAATAATCAGAATCGCTACTAAAACCATAGGTTATCTTTTTAGCATTAGTTTCAATTGTTTTTATTGACATATCATCATTATTAACAAATGCTTTTCCATTTTCAGGAAGAGATTTAAATAGCTCTCCTTTTGTTTCAGCTATGACTTCCATAGAACCAAAACTTGAAAGGTGGGAAGGAGCGATATTGGTAATTAATCCGTGCCGAGGTAGGGACAGACTACAAAGATGTCCAATATCGCCCCGATGATTGGCTCCCATTTCTAGGAAGGATTGGGTATGTCGGGAGTCTAGCTCGAGTAAGGTGAGTGGCAACCCTAAGTGGGTATTATAATTCCCGCGAGTCCCATGCACAAAGTGCCACGCAGAAAAGATGTGAAGTAGAAGTTCTTTAGTTGTTGTTTTCCCATTTGAGCCTGTAATTCCAGTTACTTCTACTGATTTAGATGACCTCCACTTATTTCCCATTTCAGTAATTGTAGTAGTGGGATCATCAACAGATATCTGTTGAATCTTGATTGAATTGTTAGGTTTCGAAACAATTGCGGCGGCGCAATTGTTTTCAGCCGCTTGAAAAAGATATTTATGACCATCGACCCTATTGCCAACAAGAGCTATAAACAGATCACCAGACTTTGCCTTTCTAGAATCAAGTGTGATGCCAGTTATTGGCAGTTTTACATTGCATCCGGTCATTTTAACCAAAAGCTCCATAAACTTAATTGGATCTGGAAGATCAATTCTCATCCTGCGCAATTTCCTTAATTATGCTCTTAACCGTTTCAATATCAGAATGATGCTTTCTTTCCAGGCCTATTATCTGAAAGTCTTCTCGACCTTTTCCTACAATGGCAAGAATATCTCCATTTCTTGCCCATTCAATAGCACTCCGTATTCCATCTGACCTATTACTATGAATAGAGTGATTCCTTTTTTTAAAGCCTTTGACAATTTCAGAATTAATTTTATCAGCTTTCTCATTTCTCGGATTATCAGGAGTAAGAAAAATTTGACTGGCGAATGTTTCGGCTGCAGTTGCCATGAGTGGACGTTTTTCTTTATCCCTATTTCCACCACAGCCGAATACAACACCTAGTCTTGCTCCGCGAGGTAGGAGCTCTGAAAGCGAATAGAAAAGTTTCATAAATGCATCAGGAGTGTGAGCATAGTCAATAATTATAGTTGCACCGTTAGGACTTAATATCTGCTCTACACGTCCAGGTACAGTATCAAGCGAATTAATACCCTTTTGGATTTTATCAATGGGGATTTCTATCTCTTTTGCTGCGGAGATTGCAGCAAGAATATTATGAAGATTATATGATCCTATTAACTTGGAAGATACATCAATTTTTTCTCCCTGAAATTCAATGCTTCCGATGATTCCATCAATAGACATACCCCAATTATCAAATTTTATATCAGAATCAACCTCAATTCCATATTTTATAACTTTAGCCTTGGTTAATTTTTCTATTATTGCTGATTTCGGATCATTTGCATTTAGTATCACAGATTTATCAGAGGAAAGGCTAGAAAAAAGTTTTGTTTTAGCAGCAAAATACTTATCCATACTACCATGAAAATCAAGATGATCTTGTGAAAAATTGGTAAATATTGCAATATCAAAATCAACATCAGCTACTCTTTCAAGCTCTAAAGCATGAGAGGATACCTCTAGGACAGCGTGAGTCAATCCACCATCAACAAAAAGAGCCAAGGTTCGCTGAAGCTCTAAACTGTCAGGAGTCGTAAGCCCTGTATGGGCTTCCACACCTGGTCCTGAAACACCAAGTGTTCCAATGAGACCTGTGCTCTTCTCCGCTGAGCGCATTATAGAATCGAGCAGACATCCAGTAGTGGTTTTACCATTAGTTCCTGTGATCCCAATAATTTTAAGTTTCTCAGAAGGTCGCCCATGAAGGTTAGC
>JBJKZS010000014.1:0-12358 GCA_045569115.1 Fidelibacterota bacterium
ATGAATTCCCTTTCTGTGAAGGCACATAGGAGCATTAGGAGAGTTGACTTTGGTTGATGAAAATTTGTAACTATTGAATCTGTCATTTTGAAATCATATGGTGGATATATGAACTTATCAGTCCAGCCTCGCTTTGGGGTTACCTGAAACCCTGAAACAACTACTGTTTCTAATGCTCTAACAGAAGAAGTTCCAACAGCAAAAATTCGTTTGCCGCGTTCGCGAGTTTCATTGATTGCAATAGCTGTTTCAGCTGGCACCTCAAAATACTCTGAATCCATTTGGTGGCGAGTGAGATCCTCAACTTGAACTGGTCGAAAAGTACCCAAGCCTATATGTACAATAACTGGTGCTATCCGCGCGCCTTTTTCCTTGATTTTATCTATCAATTCATCAGTAAAGTGTAAACCTGCCGTAGGGGCTGCAACTGCTCCTCTATCAGACGCAAAGACTGTCTGATAACGCTCTTTATCTTTTTCAGTATCAGGTCGAGTTATATAAGGTGGCAATGGAGCATGTCCAATCCTATCAATTATTTCATAAAAATTTGGATTGTCATATTCAAAACGAACAACTCTTCCTCCAGAAACTGTGTTATCAATAACATCGCAATGTACATTCTCAGTAAAATGTAACTTATTACCTATTCTAACTTTTCGTGCAGGCTTAACTAAGACTTCCCAAAGATCGTTTTCTAGCTCTCTAAGCAAGAAGACTTCAACCCTAGCATCAGTTCTATCTTTGACAGCAAAAAGTCGTGCAGGGAATACTTTCGTCTGATTAACGATCACAAGATCATTCTTCTTTAAGTAATCAACAATATTGTGAAATCGCTTATGTTGAATTTTTTGTGTTTCACGATTAAGAACCATCATTTTAGAGTATTCACGACGAGGCCATGGTTCCTGAGCAATTCGTGTTTTGGGAAGTTTATAATCAAAATCAGTTAGTCGAAGTTTGACTCGTTTTTCAAATAACATATAGTTCTCCTAATCAAAAAGTGTTTGTTGATTTTCAGGTTTCTTGATCCCAAGATAGTCAAAAGCCCTATTTTCAGCGATGCGTCCTCGGGGCGTTCTTTGAATAAACCCTTCTTTTATTAAGAAAGGTTCATAAACATCTTCAATAGTTTGAGCATCCTCTCCGATAGCAACACTAAGTGAATTAATTCCTACCGGACCACCATTAAATTTTTCAACAATGGATGATAGGATAGATCTATCCATATCATCCAGACCATGTCCATCTATTCCAAGCTTTTCAAGAGACTTAACAGCTACATCTTTCGTAATAGTCCCATCAGCTTTTACTTCAGCATAGTCTCGTGTCCTTCGAAGAATCCTGTTTGCAACTCGGGGAGTGCCACGAGAGCGCGATGCCAATTCTGTAGCACCTGCTTTATCAATTTGAACCTCAAGAATTTTCGCCGATCTCATAATAATTTTTACTAGATCACTATCTTTATAAAAATCTACCCTTAATACTACTCCGAACCGATCTCGCATAGGAGAGGTAAGACTACCAAGACGTGTCGTAGCTCCTATAAGAGTAAATGGTTCAAGACTAAGCCTAACACTACGAGCACTTGGTCCTTTATCGATGAGGATATCAATACCATAATCCTCCATTGCAGAATAGAGGTATTCTTCTACAATCTTGTTAATACGATGAACTTCATCAATAAAAAGTACGTCTCTATTTCTGAGGTTTGTTAATAGCCCAGCAAGGTCAGCAGCTCTCTCCAAAACTGGACCAGAAGTTTGTTTCAAATTAACATTCATTTCTTTTGAAATAATATGAGCAAGTGTCGTTTTTCCAAGCCCCGGAGGTCCAAACAATAAAACATGGTCAAGAGCATCACCTCTTTTTCTAGATGCTTCTATATATAACTTGAGGTTATCAACTAAGTCTGACTGACCCACAAATTCGTCGAAAGATATCGGCCTAAGGGTCTGATCATGAACTAAGTCCTCCTCTTGAGGAGCTGGAGTTGTTATTTGAGCATCAGTCATTAAAGAAGAATACACTCAAGGTATTACTTGAGTATTTTTTTGGATCTTAACACCGACCTAGAATTTAACAATATGTTTAAGCGATTGCAATCGAAGTATCTTCAATCTGCTGGAATAATTTTTCTAAGGCGCTCAAGACGATTCCTTCGTTCAGATGCAAATCGTTCAATTCCATTCTTAAGCCAAGCACAAGATAGATGTGCTTCCTCAACAATCTCATCTACACGCCCCCCCGTACGCCAGCGATTATCCCAATCAGAAGACAAAGAATATTCTTTTACTATAGGATTCGCAATCCAGTTATACATTAATTTTAATCCAGAATTTGTAATGACCATCGAATCATGCATTTCTCTTTCAGAAAGAATGGACTGGCGATATTCCTGAGTTTGGAGCTGAAACAACCCCCATGAAATGGCCGCAACAATTCTAACATTTGGGCCTTCATTATTAATTCCATCAAGTAGTTTAATAAGATTTGCGGTAGAGCTAGTTCCTCTAACAATTACTGTTCCCTTGGGATCAGAATCTTTATCAAAATCCCGAATTAAATAGGCTCCTCTTCCAGCATCAAAATATGAAGAAATTCCCAAAGCTTTTCGATCAGGAATCTTTATTGCTGGTCTAGTAAGATGTAAAGCAATTATTGGAACATTAGTTCCCAATGCCGAACCAATTACAGGCGCTACCTCATTATGTTCCCAAGGATGAAGGTTCAGAATATGCCCATCGGGAAAAAGCTGGGTAACACCTGGAGAAAAAATTCCAAAGTGAGTCCTTGCATCTTCGGCAGTTTCAGGACCTGTGTGACCTGCTATCCACAATAATTTTCCTACTTTCAATTCTGAATCTTGAGCAATTTGGCTAAAGAGTCTCATTGACCCATACTTCAAATAGGAAAAAGAACCATAAGTAGAACAAGCACCAATAAATCCATCAAATTCGTTATATGAATTTTTATGAAAATTGACGGTGGCAAGACCAGCAAGAAGGCCCGCATTAGCAAATTCTGTAATTGCCTGAGGCAAAATAGTCCCACTGAGATTGTCTTTTCTGTCAAAGAAGCCAAAGTCTGGATGTCTTTTCCACCCCTTTCCAAAGCCGGAAATATTTGTAGAATCCGCAAGATCGGCCGAGGCTGCAATTACAAGCGGTCTTCCATATTTTTCATAAACATAACTGTTTAGCCAAGAACCAAATTTTCCAAGTGCTGATCGATTTGGAGCTCGCTCACCTGGAGACAAAAATAATTCCGCTGGATAAGATAAATAATTGCTAATTGTTTTATCAGACATAGGGTTTGCTCCATTAAATCGATTTGATTTAATATCTTTAGGCACCGAATCACCTAACTCTAGTAGCCTATCGGAAATATAATCAATAAGTGGCTGATTCTTTTCTAGCACACTCATCACTGTTTTTAGATTGCTCTTACATTGATCCTTAAAATCAAATTCACTTGCTGGAGCAGGATCACCAAACCCTTGAAAGTCAACATTGTATTTCTCTGCAAATTTTCTCTTTGTGTTCCAGAAAATTTCGGAATTTCTCTTGTGTGGAAGACCATGGCTTTTTGCGTCATAAATACCATAACCTCTACCTTTTCTATTCTTTGTCCAGATAATTTTTGGGATGTCAGGATCATTGCCTTCAAACAAGGAATGATAGGCTTTCATAATTGATTCCCAATCTTCCCCTTGATCCGTTCCTTCTACCTTCCAACCATAGGACAAAAACCAGTCTGGAGGGTTCCCATGGACAACATCACTATAAGGCCTGGCATCAATACCGTGATCATTCCAATCTATAAAATAAATTAAATTTCCAAGACCTAAACCATAGGCTGATTGCCTTGCCTCATGACTAGCACCAGTCGTCAATCCACCTTCACCCTCAAAAGCAAACACCTTTACTTCTTCACTGCCTGCTAATTTGTGTGCTAATGCTTCTCCAACAGCGGCTGGAGAACCATGACCAGACGGTCCCGTATTAAACTTTAAAAAGAGTGTTTTTCCAGCCATTTCTGCGTGCCCTGGCAACCCTCCATGTCGTCGAAGTGTTAACAAATCCTTCCATTCAAGAGTGCCGTCTTTTCCCAAACTTCCTAGGTAGGAATCATCATTTGTCTGTTCATATTTGATTCGTAACACCTCATTAAATACGGCAAGAGTAGCATAGACAACAGGATTTGTATGCCCTGCAACCAAAATAAATCTATCTCCAAATCTTTTCCCTGGATCTCTAATATCCCATCGCATTACACCAGAAAGAAGAGTGGATATCATGGCATGAACTTTTGATCTGGAACCACCAGGGTGACCACTCTGACTAAAGTTGAGCATAATATCAATGCACTGATCTATAAGATCTTTTATTACTTCCCAATATTGATATTCACCTTTTAACTGTGTAAGGGATTTCATGATTACCCTTATTCTAGATTATTTTAGGACTTCTTTAACAATCCTAACAACATTCTTGACTTCTAACCCCAATTCTTCCATGAGAAATTGTCCGGGAGCAGAAGCACCAAAGCGATCAATACCGATTACCTTACCTCCACTTCTAAGATAACTATGCCAACCTAAGCTTACTCCCGCTTCAATCGTAACTATTGGAATACCAGGGATTAATACTTCATCTTTATACTCGTTGGATTGGTTTGAAAAAAGTTCTCTAGATGGAATTGATACTACTCGAGATCTAATATTATCGTTCAAAAGGGTAGCCTTAACATTTATTGCAAGTGATACTTCAGAACCTGTTGCCAACAAAATGACTTGAGGATTATCTTGCTCACTTACGATATAAGCCCCTCGGGACGAACCTTCACTAATTTGCTTTCCATGATCCATTATCGGGAGGTTTTGACGGGTCAGGATAATTGCAACAGGACCGCCTGCTAACAGAGCTAGTCGCCATGCCTCGGAGGTTTCATTAGCATCAGCCGGTCTAATAACTGTCAATCCCGGGATTAAGCGCAATGACATTAATTGTTCAATTGGTTGGTGTGTTGGGCCATCTTCACCAACCCCCAAACTATCATGAGTAAAAACATATATCACATGTGCTTGCATTAAAGCCGCTAATCTAATTGAAGCTTTCATATAATCTGAAAAGATGAGAAATGTGGCAACATAAGGAATAATTCCGCCATGAAGAGCCATTCCATTTGCTATTCCACCCATTGCATGTTCTCTTACACCAAAATGAATGTTTTGGCCAGGATTTTTTGCTGATTTAAATATAGGATTTCCTACTTGAAAGGTCTTATTAGATGGCTCTAAATCAGCTGATCCACCAACAAGATTATCTATAACTTTTGTAAGAGCGTTTAGGACTTTACCCGATGAAACACGAGTTGCTACTGGGCCATCTTCTACAGTAAAATCGGGTAAATAAGATTCCCAATCTTCAGGCATTTCGCTATTAATTTTCTGCTGAAAACTAGAAGCTAACTCTGGATATTTTTCGGAATATTGATTAAACATGTTATTCCAATTTTCCTCAGAGATTTCACCAGTTTTTCGAGCATCAAAGTCAGTTTTGGCAACTTCAGGAACATGAAACTTCTCTTGACTTACCCAATTAAGTTTCTCTTTTGTTGCAAGCAAAGATTCTTCTCCTAAAGGTTCTCCATGCGCTGAAGAAGTCCCTTGTTTAGGACTTCCATAGCCAATTTCCGTTTTAATAATGATAAGTGAAGGCCTCTGGATATCTTCTCTTGCCTTAATAATGGCTTTTTCAATCGTCTTGATATCGTTCCCATCAGCAACTCTATCAACATGCCAATTGTAAGCTGAAAATCTCTTTTCAACATCCTCGCTAAAGGCAAGGTCCGTAGATCCATCAATAGTAATGCTATTATCATCATAAAGATAAATCAACTTTCCCAAACCTAGATGGCCCGCCAAAGAAGCAGCTTCAGATGATATGCCTTCCATAAGGTCTCCATCTGAAACTATAGCATATGTATTATGATCAACAATATTAAAACCACTTTTATTAAATTTATTTGCTAGAAAAGATTCCGCCATAGCCATACCAACACCATTTGCAAAACCTTGTCCGAGAGGACCAGTCGTGGTTTCAACTCCAGGTGTATGGCCAAACTCAGGATGCCCTGGAGTTTTACTTCCCCATTGCCTAAAATTTCTTAACTCATCTAGAGAAAGGTCATAGCCAGCTAGATGTAATAATGCATATAGCAAAGCTGAACCGTGACCCGCTGAAAGCACGAAACGATCACGATCGCACCAGGCCGTATTGGAGGGATTATGTTTAAGAAATTTTTTCCAAAGAACGTATGCCATTGGTGCGGCCCCTAGTGGTAATCCTGGATGACCAGCATTTGCCTCCTGCACTGCATCAGCCGCCAAAAATCTTAATGTATTAATACTAATCTCAGAAATATGATCATTTTTCATTTTTTATTTCCTATTCAATATTGCCTTCAAAAATTGTCCTGTATATGATTGTCTTTTTTTCACTATCTGCTCAGGTGTCCCTTCAGCTATAATATTCCCACCAGCATCTCCTCCCTCTGGTCCGAGATCAATAATCCAATCAGCTGTTTTTATAACATCAAGATTATGTTCAATTACAATCACCGTATTACCTTTGTTAACTAAACGTGTAAGAACTTTTAATAACATGCTCACATCTTCAAAATGAAGACCTGTAGTTGGCTCATCCAAAATATAAAGTGTGCGACCTGTTCCAATTTTAGACAATTCAGAAGAAAGCTTTACTCTTTGTGCCTCACCTCCTGAAAGGGTTGTAGCTTGTTGACCTAATCGAATATAACCAAGACCCACATCATTAAGAGTCTCAAGCCTCCTCTTAACTTGAGGAATGTTTTTGAAAAACTCGAGAGCTTCTTGAACGCTCATTTTCAACACATCAGCAATTGTCTTTCCCTTATAATAAATTTCAAGAGTTTCCCTATTATAGCGAGATCCTTCACACTCTTCACATTGTATATAAACATCTGGAAGAAAATGCATTTCAATTTTAATTATACCGTCTCCTTTACATGCTTCACACCGTCCACCCTTAACGTTAAATGAAAATCTCCCAGGTTTATAACCCCTTAATTTTGATTCAGGAATTTTTGTAAAAAGGTCTCGGATATGAGTAAAAACACCAGTATAAGTTGCAGGATTAGAACGAGGTGTTCGACCAATAGGCGATTGATCAATATCAATGACTTTATCAAGATAAAGCATTCCTTCAATATGGCTATATGATAATGGTCTCTTTCTAGAATTGTGAAGTTCTCTGGATAATATCGGGTAAAGCGTTTCATTAATAAGTGTACTTTTGCCTGAACCAGAAACTCCAGTCACGCAAATCAAGCGACCTAAAGGAAATGAAATATCTAGAGTTTGCAAATTATTACCTTTAGCGCCTGAAAGATTTATATACTTTCCTGACCCAACTCTTCTTTCACCTGGAATTGCTATTTCACGTTTACCCGAAAGATATTTCCCTGTAATAGAGTTTTTTGATTTTATCATTTGTTCAGGTGTACCAGAAAACACTACTTTGCCACCAGTTTCTCCAGCTCCAGGCCCTAAATCCAACACATAATCAGCTGTTTCAATTGTTTCCTTATCATGTTCTACAACAATAACCGTATTACCTAAATCTTTTAATTTTTTAAGGGTTGTTAGAAGTCGTTTATTATCCCGTTGATGAAGGCCAATAGACGGCTCATCAAGAATATATAGGACACCTACAAGTTGTGAGCCAATTTGTGTTGCGAGACGAATTCTCTGTGCTTCACCTCCTGAAAGTGTAGCTGCGGACCTATCTAACGTCAAATATTCAAGCCCAACATTCTCAAGAAAATTAAGCCTCTCTTGTATTTCTTTGAGTACTTGTTTTGCTACTATCTCTTCGTTTTTTTTTAGCTTTATAAGCTTAAAAAAATTAGCCACATCTCTAATAGATTGTTTTGATAATTCGCCAATATTAAGGGATCCGAGTGTTACAGCAAGGCTTTGCCTCCTTAAACGAGCTCCACCACAGTCTGGACAAGAACGCATACTCATAAACTTCTCAATCCATTCCCTAATCCCTGATGATGTAGTTTGTCTATAACGTCGCTCAAGATTATAAGCCACACCTTCAAAGCCACCAGAATACTCGCCCGAAAACCGTTTTGACTTATATTCTAGCTTTACCTGATCTTTTCCGGTACCCCACAACAGTACTTCTTTAGCTCTCTCTGGCAACCTGTACCAAGGAGTTGTAAAATTAAAATGATAATGAATAGAAAGACTTTTTAGGATTGCACTATACCAGTTTCCTCGTGGCTGTTCACCAAGAGGTACTATTGCACCTTGAATAAGAGATTTTTTCTTATTAGGCACAAGATATTCAGGATCTATCTCCATCCTTGATCCAAGACCGTCGCAAGTTTTACAGGCACCATATGGTGAATTAAATGAAAACATACGCGGTGACAATTCTTCCATACTTACTTCACATTTTGGGCAAGCAAAATGTTCACTAAAAAGATGTTCTTCACCCTGCAATACATTAACTATAACAAGTCCTGATCCAATTTTTAAGGCAAGTTCTACTGATTCAGTGAGCCTGTCTTTTCCACTCTCTCCAAGAACAATGCGGTCAATTACTACTTCAATATTATGTTTTTTGTTACGGTGAAGAATTATTTTTTCAGAGATATCACGAAGTTTTCCGTCAATGCGAACGCGAACAAAACCTTCTCGCTTTATCTCTCTTAAAACCTCTTTAAACTGACCTTTTCTACCTTTGACGATAGGAGCAAGAACCTGAAGTTTTGAATTGTTAGGAAATTTTATGACTGTATCAACAATCTGTTGAACAGTTTGCTTTTTGATAGGTTCTCCACATTTCCAGCAGTGAGGTTTTCCTACCCGAGCATATAAAAGACGTAAATAATCATGTATTTCAGTAACTGTACCAACTGTTGAACGTGGATTCCGAGAGGAGGCTTTTTGTTCAATTGAAATAGCTGGTGATAAACCACCAATATAATCTACATCTGGTTTTTCCATCAAGCTAAGAAACTGGCGAGCATAGGCGGATAAAGACTCAACATAACGACGTTGGCCTTCAGCATAGATTGTATCAAAAGCAAGGGAAGATTTACCGGATCCGGAAAGTCCCGTTATTACCACGAATTGATTCCGAGGGATTTCAACGTGAATATTTTTTAGATTGTGCTCTCGAGCACCGCGGACTGTAATCTTATCTTGTGATCTTAGCATGATGAATAGCTCAGTAAATTATTCTTATCAAAATTGCTTTCAAACATGAAAGTATAAGATATTATAATTAATAAAGAGTAAAGCCAGATTATAAGCAACTAGCTTTTATATACAGCTTTCAACATCAAATCTGGAAAGTCTGAGATAAGTCCGTCAGCACCTTTTTTTAATAACCATCTCATGGCTGGCATGTTATTTACAGTCCAAACATTAATTTTCAATTTTTTTTGTCGAGCAAGCAACACTACTTGTTTATCTACTAAATGTGCACTTGGATGAAGCATGTCTGGATGAACAAGGTTAATGAAACGAGGTTTCTTTAATATCCCGGGAACATTTTCGTCACTCCATAAGTAAGCTGTGGGTACTTGTCTATCAAACATTTTTACTCTCCATAGCACCAGAGGATTAAAACTAGAAATTAAGACTCTTTTGTATAGATTCTGTTCAGAAATCAGATTAAGTACCTTTCCAACAGTTCTTAAATCAAAAAGCCTTAAAGATTTTATTTCAATATTAAATATTATATCATCCGGTAAGGTCTCAAAAATATCTTTAAGCTTAGGAATCTCGCAGCAATCTAATTTAGGAAATTTAACTCCAGCATTTACTGTTCTGAGATTTTCATATGAAGTTTTATGGATGTAACCAGAACCACTTGTCTCTCTTTCAAGATCATGATTGTGTGAACACACTACTTGCCCGTCTTCTGTACAAATAGCATCTATTTCTATTGCTTTGGCACCTTGCTCAACTGCTTTCTGAAAAGATGCAACTGTATTTTCTGGTGCTTCAATTGGAGATCCTCGATGACCCATTAATAGGGGTCCATTTTTATAAAGATGATCAATATTTATTGGCTTCCAAAAAACAAAATGCCTGATTAGAAAAATTATACAAAAAAATAAAAGCAATATAATCGTTGCTACCGACATAATATCTATTGAGGCATTAGAGTAAGCTTTCGAAATTTAGAATTTCGAATTGTTTTTTCATCCATCAGAACTTTTCTATAACCTCCAGAATTGTAGAGTTCAGCTTGATCCGAGTAGTGTAAACTTGTGGGCAGGCCTGATTGACCCGTTGGCAATATAAATTGTGTGTTATTCATATTTGACAAATCAACAATTCTTCTAAATGAGGGGCCCACAACTCTATTAAAAGGTGCTGAGAATGAATACTCACCATTGTTAACGGTTGTGCTTGAGCCTTCACTTTCAAAAGGACCTACATTAAAATTAAAAAAACGATCTAGGAAAGGTGATGCCTTTCCAATAGAATGATTATGAGTAAGAGTGTGAAGCCTACCCCACCACCAGCCAGATGGTGAAGAACCAAGTATTAATTTTAGTTCTTCTAATCCAGCTTTGAATGACATTATTATAATTTCATCAAGACTTTCTATGTGATTAGGAGTCTGGACGTCATCTACCCATGATGATCCACCAGAAGCCATAATTCCTCTTAGGTTTCTTAATGGGAGTCCCCAATTCCCGCTAGCACCAACAGGCCCAATCCAATATTTATAATAATTATCACCCAATAAGTTCATCTCATCAGAATAAATATTTTCTAGAAGCTTAATTAGAGTAATACTAAAAATAAGACCACCAATTGATTGAGAACTAAAATCTCCATTCCATTCAGATAGGTAAGATAAAGCTTTTTTATTGTTATCATCTTTTAAGTCTGCTTTAGATAAAGCACTTAATAAATAGGGGGTTATATAACGAGCAAAGGGTGAGGTTACATCATTTTGGATTTCAGCCATATCCAAAACATCAAGACCATTCCTATTTGTAAGCAATTCATTTATTCTATCAAAGCGCGATCGGTCATGCCACAATCCTGAAACATAATATGGAAATGTATCGGGAATAGTTTTATTGTTTGCAGTAGCTATGATACCCTCATCTGGGTTCAAGAGATAAGGCATTTTATCATAATCAACAAAACCTTTCCAATCATATTGACTTGTTTCTCCAGGAAAAGGAACCATCGTTGAGCCTCCCTTTCGAATTGGAACCCTAACCGCAGGACGCCAACCAATATTTCCTTCTTTATCAGCATAAATAATGTTCTGTCCTGGTACTGTATAATTTCTAGCAGCTTGTGAGAAATCATTCCAGTTTTTCATTCTATTGAATTCAAGGAAGGCTTGAACTTCATTACTTAATTCATTCCCTGTCCAGCGGAATGAAATTGCATGTTCAGAAATATTCGCAAGTGGGTGAAGGTCTGAAATAATAGGCCCACGATGAGTCTCACGAACAAAAAATTTATGGGTTTCACCACCTTTTATATTAATAGTTTCTTCCCGCTTTTCCATATTTTGCCACACACCATTAAAAAGATAGCTATTAGGATGATCTTCATCGACTGTTTCAAAATAAAAGTCAAGATCATCTGTCATTAAGTTTGTAAAACCCCAAGCTACATTTTGATTTTGGCCAATAACAACAAAAGGTACCCCAGGAAAAAATGCGCCGGCCACATCATACCTTCCACCTACCAAGTGCATTTCATACCAAACAGAAGGCTGAGTATTTCCAAGATGCGGATCATTAGCAAGTAGAGGATAGCCTGATTTGGTAAACTTCCCATCAACAACCCAGCTATTAGAACCGAGGCTTCCTCCTGAAGTACCAAGAATATCACGGATTTTCTTGTCGGCTGATGATAGTGTATTATGGATGACTGACAGATCAATAGAAATTTTAGGTAAGGTACGAGGTTTTTCATCTGGTGAAGTTGGCCAAAGTTCTAAAGCCTTGGCTTCACCAAACATATAGGATACTTGCCCAAATAACATTTCTGGATACCAGGATTGGGATAAAGAATAGGCCATTAATCTTGCATAACCCGTAATATGTTTGGGTTGCCAAAAGATAGGTTTTATTTGCAATAATTTGAATTCTATAGGCAGAGCATTTTCTGTCTCATTAATATATGCATTCACACCGTTACAGAAAGTTTCTAAAACAGCTTTTGATTCCGGTGTTAATTCATCAACTAATTTTTTTGCGGTTTGTGGTATTCCCCATGTTCTCAAGAATATATCACTGTCCAATTGGCTTTCTCCAA
>JBJKZS010000015.1:0-12317 GCA_045569115.1 Fidelibacterota bacterium
GGATTTAGCAAAATTTCATTTAACAGGAATTGGTTTTCAGTCAGTTTATTCTAAATCTTTTGGTAGAATTGATCCGCCGGGTCCTGCAAGAAAAACTTTCAATGCTTTTTTCACTAATGACAAGGATAATTTAGATTTTCCTGAATTAAATGTTGTGTTACATGAATTGAATCTTATTGAGGAAAATTTAACTGATGAAGTTTACAGATCTCTCCCACAGATGCTTATACATGGAGATTTCCATCCTGGTAATGTTAAGTATTTAGATGATGGCTTGGCCTTCTTTGATCTGGATTGGGTCTCTATACAACCAAGACTTCAAGATTTGGCTTATGGCATTCTATTTTTTGCTTCTATAAGAGAGAACAATATTGATCCATCAAATATCTATTCATTAACCGCATCCTGCAAACTTTCAATGAAAAACAGTTTAATATTTGTTTCAGCATATAACTCTGTAATTGAATTAGATAGAAAAGAACTCAATTACTTACCATTCTTTATAAAGGTTGCCTGGATTTGCTGTCGTTCAGATGGTTCCAAAAAGGTTCCCTTTGAAGATCGCTTAAATTATATCAAAGAAGATATATTGAGACCAATTGAATCTGTAAACGAATTAACAGATGAGCTAAGTAAAAATATTAAAAATGTTTAATTAATAATCTAATGTCTAGTATAAAACTTTCAGGCGTATCAAAAATATTTCAATCTGAATCCAAAAAACGAGACAGTGTAAAAGCCGTAGATAATTTCAGCCTAGAGATTGAAGATGGAGAACTGCTAGTCCTTCTAGGTCCATCTGGGTGTGGAAAAACTACTGTTTTAAGAATGGTTGCTGGTCTAGAAGTCCCTACGTCAGGGGATATAATGATTGGAGAAAAAGTAATTACAGAATTGCATTCTAAAGATAGAGGTGTAGCAATGGTTTTTCAAGATTATGCCCTTTATCCTCATATGACTGTACGACAAAACATGAGTTTTGGTTTAGAAAATCTAAAGTATGCAAAAAATGAAATTGATAAAAGAGTTAATGAAACTTCTAAACTATTGGATCTACAATCTTTACTTGAACGGCGACCAAAAGAGTTGTCTGGAGGGCAAAGGCAAAGAGTAGCTTTGGGTCGAGCAATTGTAAGAAAACCTGAAGTCTATCTTTTTGATGAACCATTATCTAATCTTGATGCAAAACTTAGACTAAAAATGAGGGTAGAGCTTGGTTCGTTACAAAAAGATTTAGGAGTTACTTCAATTTATGTCACGCATGACCAAGTTGAAGCAATGACTTTAGGAAAAAGAATTGTTATAATGAATAATGGGGTTTTACAACAAGTTGGTACCCCAAAAGATATTTATGAAAAACCAGAAAATTTATTTGTAGCGGGTTTTATTGGTTCGCCTCCTATGAATTTTCTTGACTGTAAAATCAAAAAAGAAAAGGATAGTTATATTATTGATTTAGAAGGGAACAATTATCCATTGCTTGACAATATCGAGTTTAAAAAATATGAAAATAAAAAAATTATAGCGGGAATACGACCTAATGATTTTTCTATTGGTAAAAATGAACATCATGATAATTCTGAATTTATTTCTGGCGTAATAAATGTGGTTGAATATCTGGGAAATTCTAATTTGCTATATATCAGCACAAATAATAATTCAATATGTGTTGAGCAGGATTCAAATATTTTAGTTGAAGAAGGTGATGAAGTTATTCTCTATACAGAACAGAAAAATATTCATCTTTTTGACCCATCAAATAATGGAAGTTCAGTTCTAAAGAGTTAATAATTCTTATGGAGCCCTTAATTTATATTTTTCTTGCAGTTATACTATGGGCACTTGCTCCCCCAATAATTATTTATCTGACGAATAAAATGAAATCAGATGGTTTGAATTTTATTTTCAATAGTAAAAAAGTTATTTTTATTAATATTTTAGTGATTGTAGGATTATTTCTAATTATAAGATTTATTGGCACTTCCATAAAAAATGAACCAACGCAACCCTCCTCAATTATTTCAGCAGAGGATAATGCTGAAATTGACGAAATAATTTTTTGGACATGGGAAGAATTTGGTACTTCTTCCGAATCGTTTTTGGTTGAAGCTGTTAGGCTTTGGAATGAAAACCACCCAAAAATAAAAGTGGTACATCAAAATCAATCATATGCTGGATATAGAGACAAACTAAAATTAGCTATTGCAGCTGGGACACCACCCGATGTTGCCGTTGCTGGTATTGGTGATCTTGGGACTTTAGAAAGAGATAAGCAAATGCCTGAACTTAGCGTTCCAATTCCTGAGGCGATGTTTAGTGATGACGAATTAAAAAAATATGGTTCAATGGTTCTTAATTCCATTACTCGTATGGATAAAAGATGGGTTTTTCCTTTATTTAAATATATGTCTGGCGGATTTATGTCAGCGAATAAAAAAATGCTAAATGAAGCTGGCTATGATGAAGATTTATTATTGAGAGAAGGTTGGACTATAGATGAGTTTAGGGATGCTGCAAAGAAATTAACTATAGATTCTGATGGAGATGGTGATATTGATATATATGGTTTCGGAACTCCGTTGAAAAACTTAAGAGAGTTATTCCAAAATGAGTTAGGTCCTTCTTATTGGGGTATTAATAAAGTAAAAAGATGGAGAAGTTTATTTGTTGTATTTAATAATGAGACAAAAAGATGGGAGCGTGATCCTGAATTACAAATATCAGATTTCTCAGAACCGATGAAAACTATCCATCAGATGATTTATAATGATAGAAGCTTTGGGAAAAAATACTTAGGGATGGTCCACAATCAGATCACAAAGGAATTGATTCATAAACAAACTTTGGCTATGACCTGGTCAGGAGCCCCTCAGGTATATGTGCAATATGCGAAGCAATTTAATCTAGATGTTAGCAATGGCTCAATTAATGGTAGCCCATTAGAAATGGTTGTCATGCAAACTCCTAGATACACTAAAGAAGGTCATCCAGTTTTTATGGTAGGTTCAACAGGTTTCTCAGTATTTAAACAAAATCCATACAAGGGTGACAGACACACACAGAATGCACTTCTTTTTGCTAAATACATTTCAAGTCCCATCATGGTCTCATATTTCCAATATCGACCTAGAGGTGCTTTTCCACCACCTTCTGTAAAGACAACAGAGATTTTCCAGAATATTGTTAATTATGACCACCCTGAATGGAAAGCATACAAATTATTTTTTGATTCACCTCATTCTTGGTCACCTTCGGAAGAAATAATTTATCCAAATCATGATGATCGTCGTGGTATAACACTTTTATGGCAAGACTGGAAAAATCAAC
Source organism: Fidelibacterota bacterium (assembly GCA_045569115.1). Taxonomy (GTDB): domain Bacteria; phylum Fidelibacterota; class Marinisomatia; order Marinisomatales; family S15-B10; genus S15-B10. The sequence goes on from JBJKZS010000015.1 coordinate 3,328, forward strand.
GAGGTTTTCCTCTATTAGAAGCTATAGCACTTGATCGAATTTCACCTGAAGAAGCTGGGAAGGAATGGTTTGATAATGTAAAAACTGTTACAGACCGATACTATTCTGAAAAATGAAGCTAATTAATAAAACTTTATTTTTTCAATTAAGGGAAGTATTTAAAAAACGTACATACAACGAAATTTTTTGGGCATATATCTTTATTTCTATACCTCTAGGATGGTCTACTATTTTTTTTGCATTACCAATTGTCAAATCAATTAATTACAGTTTTACAGATTTTGCTTTATCAAAAATGACAAGCGAATGGGTTGGATTAGAAAATTATATTGATGTTTTAATGAGTCCCTTTTGGTGGCATACTATATGGATTAGTTTTAAATACAGTCTAGCAGTTGTTCCAGCTCATATTCTTATATCATTATTATTAGCATCGCTAATCATTAAATTTAAAAATAAAGTTCAATCTTTTTTTAAAGCAGCATTCTATCTTCCTACTGTTCTCAGCCTAGTTGTTTTTACAGCAATAATTAAATGGATTTTTGAACCTGGATCAGGATTTGCCAATACTTTAATTCAAAGTTTAGGTTTTGAGCCACAATTATGGTTTGCTTCCCCAGACCAGGCCTTCTGGGTTCTTGCTGGAATGACTTGGATTAGTGGACATGGTTTAGGGATTCTTCTTTACTGCGCAGCATTATCAGGTATTCCTGATTCAATTTATGAAGCATCTGAACTTGATGGCGTAACACCTTTTAGAAAATTCACAAGAATAACTTGGCCGCTTGTTCGTCCAACTACTATTTATGTTTCAATTCTAGGGTTGATTGGTACTTTTCAAGTTTTTGACGCGGCATTTTTAATTACTCGAGGAGGTCCATTAAATACAACTTATTTTGTGAACTATAACATATATAATACTTTTTATAACCAAGGTCTATTTGGCGTAGCATCTGCAATGTCAGTAATTCTCATGATAATAATTCTAACGGTTTCTATACTAAACTATAGTTTGCTCTCAAGCAAAGTAGAGTATTGAAAAAAATAGAAGATGAAAAAAACTCCTAGTTTTTCTACATCAAAAGGAATTCTAAGTGCTATACTTATACTTTGGGCTATACTATCACTTATGCCCTTGTACATCATGTATACATCAAGTTTTACTCAAGTTGGTGTTGAATTTGACGTTGATGATATATCATTGATTCCTGAAAACGCGAATCTTGATAATTACAGGAATTTAATTGCCAGAACTGGTTCTCTAGCATGGATTTGGTTATTTAATTCTTTTCTTGTAGCGGCTATACCAACTATGTCCAAATTATTTTTTGATGCTCTCGCTGGATATGCTTTAGCAAAGATGTCATTTCCTGGAAGGAGAATAATTTTTTGGGGAGTACTAACTTCGTTAATGGTTCCACAATTTGTAACCTTAATTCCATTATATCGAATGATGTTTGAATTTGGTTGGATAGATAGTTACTGGGCTTTGTTATTTCCTGGCCTTGCAAGTGTGTCAGGAGTATTCCTTTTTAAACAATTCCTTTCTACTTTACCAGGATCTCTAATTGATGCAGCAAGAGCTGACGGATGTTCAGAATTTAAAATTTTTTGGAAGATTGTAATGCCATTGTCAAAGCCTGCATTTGCTGTAATGGGCATTATGTCTTTTGTTTCTAGTTGGAATAATTACTTTTGGCCTTATTTAGTTACAAATAGTCGTGAACTGTTTACTTTTCAAGTGGGTTTGGTATCATTGATTGGAGTGGAGTCAGCCTCGGGTGGACAAACAGCAGATTATGGAGTAATAATGGCTGGTGCTGTAATTGCTAGCATTTTACCTGTAGTTGTTTTTCTTCTTTTTCAAAAATATTTCGTAAAAGGTGTAACTGTTGGAGCATTAAAGGGGTGAGGTTTAAGAAAAAATTATATTTCCTTACTCCATTATTTTTGTTCTTTGTATTAGGTTGTAATTCTTCATTGAAACAAGGAGGTTTAGGAGTGCAATCAAAAAATAAAGATATAATTATTAAATATGATGATTGGGACACAAAACGATCTATTGCAGAGGATAAATCAAATATAGCTTTAATTGAAAATAATATTATTGAAGTTTTTATTGACTCGTCTATAGATAGTTCAAGCAAAGTAAAATTTGAAAAGAATATTGAATTCAATCAATATGATAAAATAAAGATAGACTTGGATTTAAAGTGCCTGGATATAGGTTTAGACGACAATGGTACTGGTCAACACTCATTCTTCTCCCTTGAATATGATGATAACAATTATGATGTAGGTTTTAGAATAATAATTATTGGAGATCGGTATAAAGTAGATAATTATGTAAATGATGAATTACACAATCAATTAAAGATTTTTCGTACAGATTCTTCTTGGCATAATTGGTCATTTACTGTCAATGTAAAGGATAAAACTGTCTCCATGGAAAGAGATGGAGTCTATTATGCAAAACATAGAATTGGAAAATCAAAAAATGCCAATAGTATATCAGTAATAGTCTCTGGAAATAAATCTGATCCAACTAGACTTCAATTTAAAGAAATATCTATAACTAAAATTGAAGACAAACATATTATCCCCTCTAAACCCTTTGCCTCTATTCAAGATGTAAATCCAAAATCTGAAACAGGAGATTGGCCAATGTTTAGGAAGGACAGGAGAAATTCAGGTCATTCAAATCTCAGGGGAGTTGACTTTAGGAGGAATGAAATCGCATGGTCTTATTCATTGGGGGGATTTTCGGGAAGTTATCATCCAGCAGATATAGATAATGATGGTGCTGATGAAATTCTACTTACTTATCCAGGTTCATTGTCAGCATATGATTTTAACGGAAAACTAATTTGGAAGAAACCAATAGTAAACTGTGAGATATATGGATTGTATGACCTGGATGGTGATGGAAAAGAAGAATTAGTAATCGCTGGTGGAACCCCAAAATCAATAAAAGTATTAGACCCTAATAATGGTGAGATATTATATAATTGTGAATATGATCCTACTTATGACGTAGTATTTGTAAGGATTGCTAATCTAGATCCTAGTACTCCTGGTAAAAATATAATTGTTACTACTAGGCATGAAATTGGTTATTGTTTATCTTTCGATTCAGGAATAGAAAACGGAAAAGTCAAATTTACCTTCGATTGGATGTTAACCAATTTTGTTCCTGCTGTGGCTGTAGCTGATATGGATCTAGATGGTGTTAATGAAATTGTAATAGGTACATATTCAAACTTTTTTGTTTTTGATGGGATTAATGGTGCTACTAAGAGCCATTTGGTTGCTGAAACAGGAAGAAACTATGGTTTAATGGTAATTCAAGATATTAATGGAAGTGGCTATCCAGATATAGTTATGCTTGCTAGCAATCTAAGAGAGCATATTACAGTTATTGAAAACCATGAAGGTCAATATTTAGAGTTACTCTGGGACCGACTCTTTGAACAAAACTATCCCAATGATTATAAAGAATTAAAAGTGTACGAAAATTCGATATTTGATTACGATGGAGATGGTAAAACAGAAATCCTTTATGGGCTTTTTGACGAATTAGATGGTAATAAATGGCGTACGTATATCGTTGATGCTTTAAGCGGTGAAGAAAAGTATAGGATAGATGATTCTATGCCGTTAGGTCTTTTAATCCAAGAAAAGACCAAGAAAAGATTCCTTCTTTTGGCAGATAATCAACCAAGGAAAATCAGTAGTTACATAGATTTACGGGTTGTCACCTTTGAGCGCGGTTCTATTAAATCTCTCGGAAAGATTAGTAGTGCTCGACCATTATATAATGATTCATCAAGAGATTTCGAATTGAATGCTTTTTCTACAAGCAGTGTACCAAGGACATTTAGAAAACTTGATGGTCTGATAGATAGTTTTATTATTTCACATGGAGAAAATGGAAGTGAAATTTCAGCAGTTAGGGTGAGTGATGACAAGATAAAAATTGAAAAACTACTTAATATTCCATTGGAAAAACTGCCTCAAGGTAGTGTTTTAAATATCAATACGGTTAACGGTCAAAAAGATCCTGTCGTCTCATATAGTGGTCAGGATACAAAAATGTATTTTATTTCTAACGAAAAAAAATATCTCTGTTCAGTTCAGGCCGGTGGATATCTTGGTCTTCCTCTTGTTGCTTCCAAGAATAATGGAAAGAATAGGAATATTATTGTTCATGACTCTGGGAATAAACTAAAGGTCCTAAAAGAGATTGAAGGTGAAATAAAATTAGAGTGGGAATTCCCAACTGCTGTTAAACCGTCTGGATTTGGTGCTTACCAAGGAAGGCAAATGCCTATTGTAGGAGATTTTTTTAATGATGGAGAGAATTCAATTGCGACTCTTTCTAAATCAAACGAGATTGTCCTTCTTAATTTTGATGGGGAAATAATTAATAAATATGAATTTCCTGGTAATCCAATATTTATTTCTTACGGTTCTTTTTTAGCTGAAGAGAACTCACAGTTATTCGTCAGTTATGGCGATGGTACTGTTTCTTCAAAAAGCACTATACTGAATTCTAGTGGAACAAAAAAATGGACTCTTTCCATAGGTAATGGTTCTCCAGCAATATTGGATATGGATTCGGATGGTTATGATGACATTGTTACACGGGATCTTTTTGAACGCAGATCAGTGGACGGACAGTCGGGAACCGATATTTACCCCATCACTTCATGGGCTGGTTATCATATTCCGACTGTAATTGAAGATGAAGTTGGTGGTAGCCCAAAGATTCTTTGGTCTGGCGGTAATTATTCACTGGTTCTTGAATATCTGGATGGAAAACAAAAATGGTGGAAGCCCTTTATGGCTAATAGATCGCCAGCTGGAATTGCTGATGTAAATGGTGACAATAAATTAGAAGTGGGATCTTATACAGTCGGTCAAGTATATAATTGGCCAGATTTCTATGCTGTTGATGGTCCTAATAATGAGTTCGTTTGTTATGATTTAAACAATGGAGAACTTTTGTGGAAACACTTTATAGGATCACCCATTTCAGGTGTGATAACAGCTGATATAGATAATGATGGATTACCAGAATTCTTATTTGGCACAGCAGATGGACGCTTAATTGCTTTGAATGGAAATTCTCAAAATGAGGGAAGAGTTGTATTTGAGAGACAATTTCCAGCGAGTTTGGGAACTCCAATAATTGCCGATCTGGATGGGGGAGGTAATATCCAAATTATAGTAGGTTGTGCTGACGGTAATCTTTATTCACTAAAACCTAGTTAGAGGAAGTTTAATATGAGCAGAGAAATAATACTTTCAACTGTTTCCTTTCATTTACCTTCAAGGAAGGAAACCTTGCAGTCTAATCTTAAAAGAGCGCACAAATATGTAGAAGAAGCTATATCAAGAGATTCTGACATATGTTGTTTACCAGAATTCTTTACAGTTTTTGGTGTTGAAGATTATGATAAAGCTCTAAGTGAAAGTGTTGCCAAAACTAAATATATTCTCGATGAATTTTCAAAAATTGCTGCTAAAGGAAAATTGTATCTAATAATAAACATTCCTGAAAAAGAAGGTGAATTTATTTTTAACACAGCTTTTCTTTTTGATAGAAATGGAGATGTAATTGGAAAATATAGAAAAACTCATTTGGCTCCAGGTGAAGAAGAGAAAATTGAAGAAGCTGATGACTATCCTGTATTTAAAACAGATTTTGGTATTATAGGAATAATGATTTGCATGGATATTCATTTTCCTGAAGTATCAAGAATTTATGGATTAAAAAATGTAGACGTATTATTTTGGCCAACTATGTCATACGGACCATCTGACGATTTTCTTCTTACTCTATTAAGATCAAAAGCTATGGATAACCAATATTATTGCGTTGCATCTAATTATTCTGAAATCCCTTATCTCCCAGGTAAAGAAATGGGTAGGGCTTGCGTCGTTGCCCCAGATGGAAATATTATTTCAGACACTGGATATCGTCCAGGTATTGCGACAATTAAAGTAAACTTAGATGAAGGCTATGAATATTGGGCCACAGGTGACTACAAGAAAAAATACCCCAGATTGAAGGAATGTTTTTATAAAAGGAGAAAACCTGAAACTTATGGAGAGTTAGTAAAATCATAATTAATAGTAATTGTTTTACAAACTTTCTTAAAAAAAGGATAAAGATATAATGAAAATAAAAGTTTGTGATTGGAAGCATGGTAAAAAATGGGTCTATTCAATAACCTATGATGAAGGTTTGGTTGATTTGCACAAATTTACAATCCCTATACATGAACAGCTTGGTATCCCTGGGCATGTTGAAGTAGTTGCGGGCCAATTAGGTGAAATCCGAGATATAGGTCAATCAAGTTACAATGGTATGCGCCATATGAATGGAGAAGAATTAAAAGAAATAATGAATATTGGGTGGGGAGTTGGCAATCATTCTTGGAGTCACGAAATAATTGAAAAAAATATGTTAGATAAAGAATTAAGACAGGCGAGAGATGTTATCGAAGAAGCAATTGATTCAAAAGTTCATTTATATTGTGCACCAGGTAATAATATAAATATGGCTGACCATATTCTTTTGGAGGCTCGCAAGCTTGGTTATTTAGGTGCGATGAGTTTAACTGATGCGTTAAATAGACCAAATGACGAATTGTTTTGGATTAATAGAACGCCTTTGCATGACCAGTTATATGAACCTTTTTTTAGTGAATTTGATCCATTTAGAAATATTAGTCATGCTCAAAAAGACAATGGTTGGATAATAGATTATCTCCATTGTCCTCTTGAAGAAGCCGTTCATGTAAACAAAGATTGTTCAGCATATCAACTTCGCCAAAGATTAGAAACAATAATCGAAGTTGGAGGTGATGATGTATGGTTTGCAGTGCCTGAAGAAGTAATGTTTTATCATTTATGTCGACAACATGTGATTATTGAAGTAATTAATGAAAATGAAAACGAGCAATCTTATAACCTCAAATTTGGAGATATTAATAATCGAATAGAAAATCATTCTCTTACCTTTGATGTAACTGTCCCAACTTCATGGTGTCAAAGTCCAGTATTTTTGATAGACGATATTGAATGCCTAGCAGAAGTTGTTCGACCAAATACACTTAGGTGTACTGTTGAGATTTCAAATGAAACAAGACTTCATTTTGGGAAAAAATGAAAATTTTTGATTTTTCATTCGGCTAATTCGCTAGTTCATTTATATAATTAAGAGTTCTTAAGTATTAAAAAGAAATAAGGAGCTGAATAAATTGAACAAACCAACTGTTGATGGATGGAGGAAACGCGCGAAATACGGTGCGGATGCTTCCGCTGGTATTTCTGGTTCGTTGCCTCTTCCATTTCCAAGAGAAATGGGTCCTAATGCAATATCGTATTTGAAAGAAGTAGTTGATTCTGGCTTGACAAGTGATATGATTACACGGTTTGAAAATGCTTTTGCCAAAGAAATGGGTGTTAAGCATTGCGTTGCTACTCCAGGCTGTACACCGGCCCTTGCTGTTCTTGCCGCGGCATTTAATTTTGATCCTGGAGATGAAATAATTGTTAGTTCCATAACTGATTTTGGAACTGTTCAAGGATTAATTAACCAAAACTATATTCCAGTTTTTGCTGATACGGAGCCGGGGACTCTAATTATTAATGCTGAAACGATTAAGGCATGTATATCTGATCGTACACGTGCTATTTTAACTGTTCATAAGACTGGGACTATTTGTGATATGGATTCAATCAATGATTTGGCTGAAAAGCATGGCCTGATAGTTTATGAAGATGTCTGTCAGGCAACATTCGGTGAATATAAAGGTCGTTATGCCGGTTCTCTTTCTTTAGCTGGGGGGTTTTCATTCGATTCTGAAAAAACTATGGGTTCCGATATAGGCGGTTGTGTTGTTACCAATGACGATGATTTAAATGAAAGAATGAGATTTGTTGGGCACAGTCGAGGAGGTCAAATGTTAGATGGGTTTGGTAGATTGCATGTTGTCAATGGTTTTGCTCATCGTATGCCTATGTGTACAGCTGCTATGTCCTTAGCTCAGTTAGAAATAATTAAACCTAATGTTGCTCAACGGGATAAGATGATTAGAATTTTATCTCAGAAGTTATCTGAAATTCCTGGAATTTCAACTCCTCCTATTCCTGAATATATGAATATATACTCTTGTTGGATGGCGGGTTTTTCCATTGATCCTACTGCATTTAATTGCGACTCAGATACTTTTGCAAAAGAAGTTGCGGAAGCTGGTATCCCAGGTGCTGGTTTAGGACGATATTATCTTATAGCCGCAGCTTTGCCGTTCCTATCTGAAAAAGCTGATAAAAAGATTTTTCCTTATTCAATGCCACCAGCATCAAAATCATATACCTATGATGGAAACTCTTGCCCAAATGCACAGCACTTTCTTGATACTTATATTAGATGGTCATCCTTTTGCGAACGCTATACAGATGAAGATTGTGATTTAGCCACACAAATAATTTCGGGTGTTGCTGATAGATATCGCAAATAGAGATGATTATCTAAATTCAATTATTAGGTGAGGCTTCCTCCAGTTTTGTCAAAGAATTTATGGTCGGGAAAAAGATATATATAATATCTGACCTTGAAGGTGTGGCCGGAGTGGTATCTAAAGATCAGCTCGGACCTGAAGGTCAAGAATACGAAATAGCTCGATCATATCTTACCCAAGAAATAAATGCGGCTATTGAAGCTTGTGTTGAATCTGAGATTACGGATATTACTGTTCTCGATGGACATGGACATCCAAGAGGGTACAATATAGATTTAAGAATAGCTGATGATCGAGCTGAGTACGTGATCGGGACAGATAGATCAACCACCTTACCTTTTCTTGACAAATCCTTTGATGCTGTATTTTTAATTGGTTACCATGCAATGGCTGGTTCGAAAAAAGCTGTATGGTCTCACACTCAATCTTGGGAATCAATTAAGTCTTATAAAATAAATG
>JBJKZS010000016.1:0-12267 GCA_045569115.1 Fidelibacterota bacterium
AGAATTTCATTCTTTTTCAGAGAATATTGGTGCAGCTACAAATAATGAAGCTGAATATCAGGCTCTTATTAGAGCCTTGGATATATCAAAAAAACTAAATATCTATAAAATAGACATTTTTAGCGATAGTGAACTTTTGGTTAAACAAATTAACCTAGAATATAAAGTAAAAAATGAACGCCTTAAAAAATTACATACTAAAGCAAGGGACAAACTTTATAATTCTACATGGAAATTGTCACATATACGCCGAGAAAAAAATCGCAAAGCTGATTTTTTGAGTAAAAAAGGTTTAGATGAGGGTCCTAAAAAATGAAGGGCTTGTTGACAGCTGGAGGACATGGTACTAGATTGCGCCCAATCACTCATACTAAAAACAAACATCTTATACCGATTGCTAATAGGCCGATGCTTGCTTATGCCATAGATTATATGTCAGAAGCTGACATTATAGATATTGGGATAATTATTAATTCTGGGGATACTGAGATTGAAAGTTTTTTTGGCTCAGGAAAAGAATTTGGAGTAAATATAACTTACCTTGAACAAGATTCACCTAGAGGCTTAGCTCATGTTGTTAAAATTGCTGAAGATTTTATTGATAAAGACAACTTTCTTTTTTATCTCGGTGATAATATTCTTGTAGGTGGCATCAAAAAATTTGTTAAAGAGTTTACTGACACTGATTCAAATTGTCATTTAGTACTTAGTAGAGTCCCAGATCCAGAGAGATTCGGAGTACCAGAAATTCAAGATAATAAAATTATTTCTATTGAAGAGAAACCTTCAAAACCCAAAAGTAATTTTGCTGTCACTGGAATTTATCTTTACGATTCATCTATTTTTGATGCTGTTAAACAAATAAAGCCATCTGCTAGAGGTGAATTAGAGATTTCAGATGCACATCAATACCTTATAGATAATGGAAACTCAATTACCTTTTCAGAAATCACAGGCTGGTGGAAAGATACTGGAAAACCTTCAGATTTGCTTGAAGCCAATAGACTAATCCTAGAGAATATAGATGGAAATAACTCAGCGATAATTGATAAAAAGTCGTCTATTACTGGCAGGTTTGTTTCGAGTAATGGTAGCACAATAAAAAATACGCAAATCCGTGGTCCAGTTGCGATAGGACAGAATGTAAAAATAGAAAATTCTTATATTGGGCCTTATACCTCTATATCAGATAATTGCTCAATTATTGGTTCAGAAGTCGAATATTCAATAATTATGTCTGGTGCAACTATATGCAATGTACAAAGGTGTATCGAAGCATCTCTATTAGGTAATGATGTCAAAATCAACCAATCTGAAAATCATCCACGAGCTCATCAAATTATGATTGGGGATCAGGGTCGTATAGATTTTGCGTAAATAATGTTACAAACTTCGATTAATAATGGTAATGGCGAATTGAAAGTTGCATTTTATACTCTTGGGTGTAAACTGAACTTCGCTGAATCAAGCATTATCGGGTCTAATTTAGAATCAAAAGGATTCAAGAGGGTTAATTTTGACCAGTTTGCTGATGTTTATATTATTAATACTTGCTCGGTAACAGAGAGTGCTGACCGAAAGTGCAGAAGAGCAATCAGAAGTGCATTGCGGAAATCACCGAATGCTTTTGTTGCTGTGACGGGTTGCTATGCTCAGCTTCAACCAGAAGAAATTGCTGCAATTCAAGGTGTAGATCTAGTCTTAGGTGCGGGTGAAAAGTTTAATATAGATGAATACCTTGGTGACATTTCAAAAAAAGAGAATGGTGAAATACATTCCTGTGATATAGAAAGTGTAGATTATTTTTTTTCAGCTTTTTCTACTTATGAACGCACTCGAGCATTTTTAAAAATACAGGATGGGTGTGATTATAATTGTTCATACTGTACTATTCCAATGGCTCGTGGAAAAAGTCGAAGTCCCCAAATTAAAAGAACTTTATTAGAGGCTGAGAATCTAATAAATAAAGGGGTCAGAGAGCTTGTATTGACTGGAGTTAATATTGGTGACTTTGGTTCTGAGAACAATGAAACTTTCATTGGGCTAATTAAAGAGCTTGATAAAATAGAAAGAGCTCGTATACGGATCTCATCTTTGGAGCCAAATCTTTTGACTGACGAAATAATTTATTTTATATCTGAATCTAGTTGTATCGTTCCCCATCTTCATTTGCCTCTTCAGTCTGGATCTGATTCAGTTTTAAAACGTATGCGTAGACGTTATTCAAGTGATTATTATTTTTCAAGAATAGAGAAGCTAAACAATCTTATTCCGGACATTAGTATAGGTGTCGACGTAATTATTGGATTTCCAGGAGAAAGTGAAGATGAATTCAATCGCACTCATACTTTATTGTGTGATGCTCAAGTCTCATATTTGCATGTTTTTAATTATTCTGAGAGACTTAGGACTGATGCGATTAATCTAAAAAATAAGGTTGCGCCAGGAGTAAGGTTAAATCGAGGAAAAAAACTTCGTTCACTTTCAGAATTGAAAAAGCAGAATTTTTATGAGTCCTTTCTTGGAAAAACCAGATCTGTATTATTTGAACGTTCAATTGAGGGAAATCTTGAAGGGTTTTCTGACAATTATATTAGAGTTTCAGTGCCAGGCTCTAATGATTTAGTGGGAACTGTTCAGAATGTCAGGATGGAAACGATGGGATCTGGATTAGTATATGGGACAATTTCTAATTAAGAAATTTGACCTATGACTTTTAGGCTCATTACATACTCTTAATGGAATAATTGTATTGCTATTTTTATGATTCTTATTTTAAGGAAAAAAATAATATTTTTATGGGGTCCTTTTTTTGGTCCTTAAATTGATAAAACAACTTAATAACAATTAAATAATTTTTTTGATCATGTTAAAAAAAATTGATATTATCATTCTTTTTTTTCTTTCAACTTTTCTTATTGGAGAAGATGCTGAAGCTTCTTTTTCTGAAGTTTCTTTAATTAAAGGAGAAGATGATCTTATTTATTTGACTGTAAAAAGTAAAGAAGAGATTGCAGGTCTACAGTTTGAATTTTCTTTTGACTCAGAAGTTTTCGAGATTGGGAATCCTATACTTTCAACGAAAAATAATGGGTTTTCAATTAAAACGAATAAAGATTCTTCTAATCTAAAGGTTATTGCATTTTCTATGGCGGGCCAGACACTTGATCTAAATGATCCTATTATGATGATTCCTCTTACCTCAAAAGGAAATTCTAAAGGTGAGTTTTCGATTGATATCAAAGATTTTATTTTGTCTAAACCTAATGGCAATAAAATTAGCCTTAGAGTATCAGCGGGCCAGATTTATGTTTTACCATCTATTCCTTCTAAGTTTACCTTAAATCAAAATTTTCCTAACCCTTTTAATGAAAAGACTATAATTAAATTCGATCTTCCCGAATCAGCTTTAGTGGATTTAATTATCTATGATATTGATGGTAGGCAGATCAGATCTCTTAATCAAAAAACCGTTCTTGAAGCTGGTTTTCATTCTAAATCATGGGATGGATTGGATGATAATGGAATTAAAGTTTCATCTGGCGAATATGTTTGTTCATTAAAAGTTGGTATTAACTTTCATGCGATGAAGATGGTCCTACTTAGATAATATGAAAATAATTATTATTGGTGCTGGGGAAGTTGGTTTTCAACTAGCCAAAGGGTTAAGTGAAGAAGATTTTGACATCACAATTATTGATATTGCGAAGCAAAAAGTTAAGAGAGCCGCAGATAATCTGGATGTAATTACAGTTCAGGGTGACAGTGCAAGTCCTGATGTATTAAGACAGGCTGAAGTTGATAAGGCGGATGTTGTAGTTGCTGTTACTCGAATTGATGAGGTCAATTTAATTTCTTCTCAATTATCTCATGAGCTTGGTGCGAAAAGAATTATTGCGAGGTTACGAAACACGGAATATTCTGATAAAGGAGCAATTATTCGTCCTGAACGTTTTGGTATTGACAAAGTAATTCATCCCGAAATGGCTGCAACGAAGGAAATTGCTCGTTTGGTAAAACAGACTTCGGCAACAAGCGTAGTAGATTTTGAAGGTGGAAAGCTTCAGCTAATTGGTATTAGAATGGACAATGGATCCCCTGTTATTAATAATTCACTTAATGAAATCCAGACAAAAAATGGATCACTCCACTTTAATGTTGTAGGAATCCTTAGAGGTCAAGAGACTATTGTTCCTGATGGTAAAACCGCTATTCAAATGAATGATATTTGTTATTTTCTTGTTAAGAAAGAGCACGTAGAGAACCTTTTATACATGATGGGTAAGCAAGTCCGCGAGACAAGAAGTGTGATGATTATAGGAGGTGGAAAGATAGGACGTGCTGTTGCAAATAAATTACAAACAGATATTAATGTTAAGCTGGTAGATGTTAATAGAGAAAAATCTCAGATCCTAGCTTCAGAATTATCAAAAACTTTAGTTCTTAATGGAGATGGGACAGATATAGAATTTCTTCGTCTTGAGAATCCTGAAGAAATTGATAGTTTTATTGCTGTTACTGAGAATGAACAAACGAATCTTCTTTCTGCACTTTTGGCAAAACATCTTGGTGCTAGACAGACTCTGATTCATGTATCAACTACGGAATATATACCTGCTATGAAGGTCATTGGTCTTGATGCTGTAGTTAGTAAGAATATGTGTACTGTAACTGAGATTCTAGAATATATTAAAAGTGACGAAAAACACTTAATTACTAACTTTGAGGATGTTGAAGTAGAAGCAATTGAATTCAGCCCTAATTCTGGTAGCATAGTTACAAGAAAAGTACTAAGAGATATAAAATTTCCTAAATCATCTGTAATTGGTTCGATAAACCACCGAGGTCATGTTTCTATTCCTCATGGTGACACTCAAATTAGTGATGAAGATTCAGTATTGGTTTTTTCCCTTCCAAGCGTTCTCTCTAAAGTTGAAAAACTATTCGACTAAATGGAATGCACTTTCGTTCAATACTTAATGTCTTAGCGGTTCTGTCAACCTTACTTGGGTTGACAATGCTTTTTGCTGCCGGCTGGTCTTACTTTTATAATGAATCTGATTTAAAAGGGATATTGCTTTCCTCTGCTATCACACTATCTGTTAGTTTGCCCATATGGTTTTTAACAAGAGGAAAAATTAATCTATCAATTAAAGATGGGTTTGCAATTGTTACTCTTGTATGGATATCAACCGCACTTTTTTCGGCATTACCGTTTATCATGACAGGTGCAATCCCAAATATTACTGACGCCTTTTTTGAAGCCATGTCTGGAGTGACCACGACTGGTGCTTCAATTCTTGGAAATTCTGAAACAATACCTCATTTAACTCACGGTATTGAAAGTTTAAGTATGGGATTATTGTTTTGGAGGAGTTTCATCCAGTGGATTGGTGGAATGGGGATTATTGTTTTTTCTATTGCAATTCTGCCATTGTTGGGAGTTGGAGGAGTTCAACTCTTTCGCGCTGAAGTACCGGGTCCAGTCCCTGATAAGATTAAGCCAAGAGTTCAAGAAACAGCGAAAATTTTGTGGATTATTTACCTCGGACTTACGGCTGTTCAAGTTCTATTGCTTTTTTTCGGGGGTATGAATATTTTTGATTCACTTTGTCACTCTTTCACTACTGTAGCGATAGGAGGATTTTCCACAAAAAATGCTAGTATTGCGCACTATAATAGTGCCTATATAGAATACGTTATTATACTTTTCATGTTTATTGCCGGTGTGAATTTTACCTTACACTGGAAAGCTATTACCTCTCCCAGACCTATGATCTATTTTGGAGATGGCGAGTTCAAATTCTATGGAAAATTAATAGCAGTTGTAACATTTTTCTTAATATTAAACCTTTCTTTACAAAGTGGAGAATTGACACACGATATTTTCAGAAAATCCTTATTTCAAGTTATGTCGATTCTTACTACAACAGGTTTCACTACATCTGATTATATCAGTTGGGGTCCCTTTGCCCAAATTTCACTTCTTTTATTGATGTTTGTAGGTGGCTCAGCTGGTTCAACGGCAGGTGGAATGAAAATCGCCCGAATTATGGTTGTGATGAAATATAGCATATCTGAGATTAAGCGCCTATTGCACCCTCGGGCTGTAATCCCTGTTAGAATAGGTCAACATTCGATTAGTGAAGAAGTAGTTAGAAGTACTCTTGGTTTTGTTCTGTTTTACATAATGGTATTTGTGGCTGTTTCTATAATCCTTGCAGCTTTAGGCCTAGACATTGAATCTGCATTCAGTGCTACAGCAGCATCTATAGGTAATGTAGGACCTGGACATGGTTCAGTTGGGCCAACATCCAACTATGCTCATCTTCCTGATTTGGGGAAATGGTTACTTACTTTCTGTATGCTCCTGGGAAGGTTAGAAATATTTACGGTTATGGTATTTATAAGCACTCTATTTTCTAAGCGTTGAGATATTCAATATTATAGTTGAAATTCAAGCTTTAGAAAAAATCGAGCTTTTATGATTTATGAGAAAAAAAGGTAATTCTATTTCCCAGATTAATTTAGGGCTAGCTGAAACACTCAGTTGTACTAATCCTATTTCAGGTGAAATTATTAAGAATATATCTATCTCTAATGAAAAAGAAATAAATAAAAAAATTGCTAGTTCTAGTCAAGCATCCAAGGTTTGGAGAGAACTTTCTATAAGGAAACGATCTAGGTTAATAAAAAAAGCTCAGAAGCTTATAGTTTCAAAAAAAGATGAGCTAATTGAATTAGCCATATCAGAAACTGGGAAAACTGAATTTGATGGAATAATTGAAATCCTTACTACATTAGAAATAATGCGATTTAATCGTAAGATGGCACCTCGTGCTCTTGCATCTGAAGTTAGGCCTTTAGGTTTAATTATGAAAAATAAGCGTGGGACAGTTCACTATCGCCCCTATGGAGTAGTAGGTGCGATTTCACCATGGAATTATCCATTAATTCAACCTACTATTCTTGTAGTTCCTGCATTACTTGCTGGGAATGGTATAGTCTTAAAGCCTTCTGAGTTTACCCCTCTTACAGCTTTAAAAATGAAAGAATTATATAATGAAGCAGGAATTCCTGAAGATCTTTTTCAGATAGTAACTGGTGATGGGAAAGTTGGAAGATCATTGATTGAATCCTCTTCAACTGACTTAATTGCATTTACGGGAAGTATCGAAGTAGGACGCAAGATAGCTGTAAGTTGTGCCGAGCGCCTGAAGCCAGCACTTCTTGAACTTGGTGGAAAAGATCCAATGATTGTTCTCAAAGATGCTAATTTGAAACGTGCTGCTTCTGCGGCTGTATGGAGTGGTTTTCATAATGCAGGACAAACATGTATTTCTGTTGAACGAATCTATGTTGAGGAGCCTGTAGCGGATGATTTTATTAAATTAGTAAAGAATTTAACTGAATCTATTTCTTATGGAAAAGATCGAGATTTATCAGATTTTGGAAGTATGACCACAAAAAGTCAATTTGAGAAGGTATCGGCCTTATTGCAGGATGCTATGGAAAAAGGAGCTAATTTACATCAATATAACGGTAATGTATCTAATGATGATTTATTTATTAAACCCGTAGTAGTAACGGATACGGATCATACAATGAAAATTATGCAGGAAGAAATTTTTGGACCCGTAATTGCTATTTCTAGAGTTAAAAATGAACAAGAAGCCATAGAGCTTGCTAATAGCATGAAGTTTGGTTTAAATGCTTCCATTTTTAGTCGTAACAAACGAAAAGCTCGACGAATTTCAAGTAAAATTGAAGCTGGAAACATCGTAATTAATGATATAGAAACAAATTATTTCTGTGTTGATGTACCTTTTGGAGGTGTTAAACATAGTGGTATCGGTCGGCTTCATGGAATTGAAGGTCTTAGAAGTTTTTCACAGATTCAATCGGTGGTCGAACATAGATTTGGCTTTAATAGAGAGTTGTGGTGGTTTCCTGTAGCCAATAGAACAAAAAAACTTTTTAATTTTCTTATTAGATTTCTTTATGGGTGATCGTATACAGTTCTATCTGATAGTTTTATGAGTTTTGACAGATTTTTCGAAAGGTGGTTTAGTAGATACGTTCTTCTAAGCGTGATCAAACAATCGGTCAAGACCGTATCGGTATTGGTAATTCATTGTAAAATGTTATTCAGCAATGTCTTGTAATATGACAGCAATCTATATCATATCTGCAATAATTTATGTTTGTTGAATCCTAAAGCTCAATTGGGAAGGCGAATTTTAGGAGAGAGCATGATTTGTCTCTTTCTTAGGATTTATGCAATTTCCCTGTTGATTACACCATAGTTCATGACTTTTATCAGTTATAGCGAAAGGAACACACAATGAAGAAATATGCTGTTCTTGTTGAGGGGCGGTTCAATTTTCTTTTTGCCAAAACCGCAAATGCTATGCTACGCTATGTTCCGGAAACTGTGGTATGTTGTATAGATTCTGAAAACAATGGGAAAACGACCGGAGAAGTGATGAACTTGGGAGGTGAAACGCCAATTGTTGATTCTCTAGATGCGGCTAAAAAGTTTAATCCGGATACGCTTTTAATAGGCTTTGCTACACAAGGGGGATTTCTCCCTGACAATATGAGGGAGACTGTACGGAAAGCCATCGAAACTGGTATGGACGTCATATGCGGTCTCCATGAGTTCCTTGGTGACGATAAGGAATTTGGTCCGTTGGCAAAAGCCAACGATGTCACTTTACTTGATCTCAGAAAACCTCCATGCCCACTGCCGTTCTCAAAGGGGACTTGGCGAACGAGAAAGACTCCAACTTTGCTGACTGTTGGCGACGACTGTGATACTGGAAAAATGACAGCCGCATGGGAATTGAAAAGAGAGCTTGAAGATAAAGGAAAGAATATAGCCTTTATCGGAACTGGACAGACCGGTATCCTTCTTGGAGGATACGGTGTTTCTGTAGATGCAATTGTGAGTGATTTTGAGGCTGGAGCGATCGAAGCGGAAATTGATCGTATTATTGGTGATGTAGATTTGATTGTAGTCGAAGGACAAGGAAGTCTCTCTCATATGGCTTACTCAGGTGTAACAATGGGACTGCTTCATGGTACAATGCCTGATATGCTTATAATGTGCCACGAGCCTGCAAGAAAAATAGACACCTTTAATCATCCTATGGCAGATTTTGGAGAAATAATGGATCTATACCTTAGACTTATTCGAATATTCAAGCCCTGCGATGTAGTCGGTCTCAGTCTGATTACGCATACAGAAGATGAAAATCAGGCAAAGGCAACAATTGATCAGTACCAAAATAAATATGGGATTCCAGCTGCTGACTTTGTCAGGTTTGGCGGGGGACTAGTTGTTGATAAGATAATTTCTAAATTACAATGAATTTTAAATATTCTACTTATAGCCTTAATCTAAAGCATCGATTTACTATTTCTCGGGGGTCTGAGGAAGTAATTCCTGTAATACTTGTTTATTTCACCAAGGATGGTATTACTGGAGTTGGGGAGGCCGCACCTTCTATAAGATATGATGAAGACTTTGTTGGAACTGCAAGATATCTCAGTAAACTAACTATAAAAGATATGCCTTCTAATGGTTCTTTGAATGATTGGTTAGACTGGGCAATGATAAAAGCCGGAAGTAATCGTTCTTTAGAAGCTGCATTTGATCTGGCTCTCCATGATTTACATGGTAAACTCAATGATAAATCGACTTACACCTATTTTGGTTCTGATCAGGATGTTTCATGCCTGACGTCATTCACAATTGGAATTGATGATAAAGAGAAAATCAAACAAAAGGTTCGAGAGGCAGATATTTATCCTTTATTGAAGGTTAAATTAGGTAGTAATCACGATAAACAGATCATCACCACTATCCGAGAAGTTACTGATAAGCTGATACGTGTAGATGCTAATGAGGGTTGGAACTTAGAGGAAGGGAAACGGATGTGTGATTGGTTGGCTGAGCGTAATGTAGAATTTGTAGAACAGCCTCTTCCAGCAATTAATATTGAAGACACAGCAAAGCTTAAAGAATATTCACCATTAGAAATAATAGCAGATGAAAATTGTATTGATTCAAATAGCATTCCCATTATTGCGGATGCTTTTGATGGTATCAATATAAAATTAATGAAATGTGGAGGGCTTCGTGAAGCTCATAAGATGATAAAAATTGCTAAGGCAAGAGAAATGAAAATTATGCTTGGATGTATGGTGGAAACATCCGTTGCAATTACAGCTGCATCTATGCTTTCTCCTTTTGCTGATTACGCTGATTTAGATGGTAATATTTTAACAAAAAATGATCCCTTTAATGGCGTGCTAATTGAGAACGGAAAATTGATCTTGCCAGAAGGACCAGGCCTTGGTGTATCATTGAAGAAATGAAAATAATTAAAATAGATGTTGTTGTAAATGCAACAGGATTAATGATGTTGAACACTTTTAGAGTGTAGTGCTAGCAATAAAAGATATATAAAGTCTAGATTTAATTGCTGATTAGCTAACAACTAAATATTTAAAAATGATAGTTTCTGATAATTTAAAAAATAAGCTAAATAAAGTACCAAGAAAGCCAGGTGTATATCTTTTAAAGGACAAAGAGGGAAAAACTCTGTATATAGGAAAAGCAAAAGTTTTGACTAATAGAGTAAGAAGTTATTTTCATAAAAGTGCTCAGCATGCTCCAAAAGTACTTTCCCTTCTAAGGAAAGTAAAAGATTTTGAATGGATTATAACAGGTTCTGAAGTAGAAGCGCTACTTACTGAAGCAAACCTGATAAAAGAACAAATGCCAAGATATAATATTCTGCTAAGAGATGATAAGTCATTTCCATATATACGTATCACAAATGAGCCATTTCCACAGGTCTTAATAACAAGAAAAATTGTTCATGATGGTTCTAAGTATTTTGGACCGTATACTGATGTTAAGGATCTTCGCCGTACTTTAAGAGTGCTTCATAAGATTTTTCCAATTAGAAGTTGTGATTACAATCTTAATACTGGAAACATTAATAAAAAAAAATATTCAATTTGTCTTGATTATCATATTAAAAGGTGTCAGGGACCATGTGAAGGTTTTGTTGATAGCATAGAGTACCAAAAGATGATCAACAATGTCATTTCTTTTTTACATGGGAGGACTGGAACCATAAGAAAACAGCTTAGAAAGGATATGGATTTTGCTTCCAAGAAAATGCTTTTTGAGGAAGCCTCAACTTATCGTGACCAACTTATTTCTGTTGAAAATTTCTCAAAAAGACAAAGTAAAACTACAGCCTATTTCGATGATAAGGATTTCATTGCGATTTCATATGAAGGGAATGATGCATGTGGGGTGGTAGTTAGGATACGTAATGGAAAAATTGTTGGACGTGAAAAGGTCTTTCTTGTCGGTGTACGTGATGAAACACATCAACGTATGCTAGCTGATTTTATAAGACAGTTTTATTTTATGACTCACTTTGTTCCTTCTGAAATTGTTTTACCGGCTCTTCCAGAAGATCCAGAAACTTTGTCTGAATGGCTTAGATTAAAAAGAGAAGGTCGAATAAATTTTTTGGTACCAAAACGTGGAGAGAAAGCAAGACTTTTAAAAGTTACTCTTCAGAACTCGGATTTACTTCTTAAAGAACATTTAAGGAAAAAAGAAAAAAGGAAAGAGCTAATTCCAACAATGGTCAGTCAACTTCAAGACGATTTAAATCTTTCAATACCACCTAGACGGATTGAGGCCTTCGATATTTCGAATATGCAAGCAAGTGAGGCCGTAGGAGGGATGGTATGTTTTGTTGATGGAAAACCTAAAAAAAATGAATACCGAAAATTCAAAATTAAATCAGTTAAAGGCATTGATGATTTTTCTATGATTAGAGAGATAGTCTATAGGAGGTACTCTAGGTTAAAAAGAGAAAAAGGAAAATTTCCAGATTTAATTTTAATAGATGGGGGAAAAGGTCAACTGAATATGGCCATTTCAGCCCTTCGTGAACTCGGTATGGATTTTATTTATGTTGTGTCTTTAGCTAAGCGGCTTGAAGAGGTATTTATTCCAAATCATTCTGAAGCACAATCTATTCCTAAAAATTCTACAGGTCTATTGTTGCTGAGAAAAATACGGGATGAAGTTCATAGGTTTTCTATTTCATTTCATCGTCAATTACGGAAAAAAGTTTTTACGAAATCTATTTTTGATGAATTACATGGAGTTGGTCCTGTCACAAGAATAAAACTGTTTAAAGAATTTTTAGATTTAGACTCTATTGCAAA
>JBJKZS010000017.1:0-12259 GCA_045569115.1 Fidelibacterota bacterium
CTCATTTTTATCTAACACTCCTATTTTATATTGTAGACCCTCTATAACATTACATAATTCCCAGAAAACAATTACTGCGTTTGATTGATTATGTATATGACTATCCTGAACAATATTATCGTAATTACCAAATTGGACATCCGCATTAATTCCTTTTTCTCTCAAGGAATATTCCAATATTTCTTTAATTTGATGAACTATAATATTCGAAAGTATAGTAATACAAAAAGGACTAGATTGAAGTTTATTTTCTAATTCCTTATTTTGATTTATAATTTCAGAAAATTTTAGTTCCATCATAGCATGAATTGTCCACCATTAACTCTGATAGTCTCACCTATTAAATAATTCGATTTGTCTGATGCAAGGAAGCTGATTGCACCTGCTACATCTTCAGCTGTGGCTAGAATTCTTAATGGTGTTTGGGCTGCTGACAACAATCTTACCTTTTCAGGTACATCCGCAATTAACGATGTATCAACCATGCCAGGCGAAACAAGGTTGAGCCTTATTCCCTTAGGAGCAAGTTCAAATGCCAAGGCTTTGATAAATCCATTCAAAGCTGTCTTTCCTGTAATATAGCCAAGAAGCTCAGTTTTGGGTTGTTCAGTATACAAGGTTGTTAATGCTATAAATTTCCCAAAACTTTTCTTCTCCCAATCCGGTACAAATGTGTGTAAAAGATTAAAGGATCCTTTGATATTTGCATCATAATGAGATTGTATATCTTCCCATTCGAGTTTTGAAAATTTCACAGCCGCAACTGGAATAGTAGAGCAGTTGACGATAACAGATATATTACTAAAAGCTCTTAATGCGTTTTCTTTTATTTCCTGAACACTAGACAGCGAAACTATATTACCTGAAACAACAACTGCTTTTGTATCCTGTTTAACCAATTGTTTTTTTAGTTTATCTGCTTTGGCTTTATTATTGAAATAATGAATCACAATGTCAAAACCATCTTTTGCCAACTGAAAACAAACAGCACTTCCAATACCACCCGTAGCACCAATAATTAATGCAACTCTTTTTTCTTTTTTCTTTTTTTCTATTGCAATTGGAGAATCTTCTTCAACTAATTTAACTTTCGCAATTCCTGTAGTGACCTTTTGCTTATATTGGTTATATATAGTCGTTTGAAGCTCAATTGTTTTTGTTCTATTAATCTTTTTTATTACTTCAGCTGTTATACGTAGTACATCTCCGACACGAACTGGTTTAAGAAATTCCAAAGTCTGTGAATACCACAAAGCTCCATCACCAGGTAGTTTTGTACCTATAATAGTTGAAATAAATGATGCGCCTAACATCCCGTGAGCAACAGGTTTTTTGAAAACGGTCTTGGCTGCATAATTAGGATCTGTGTGGAGCCGATTATCATCCCCTGTGAGATCAGTAAACTTCCTAATATCTTCGGCTGTAATAGTATGACTAATCTCAGTGGTTTGACCTAACTCGATTTCATCAAATCTATTCATCGGATTCTTCTCTCCCTTTTTCTTTTCTAAATTCAGCTAATTTCTTTCTATCTGCGATTACTCGTGCTGGATTCCCGACTGCAATAGAATAAGGAGGAATATAAGAGGAGACTACTGATCCAGCACTTATTACAGATCCTTTTCCAATATGGGCTCCTGAAAGAATAATCGAGTATACCCCTATCCAAACATCATCTTCTATAACAATTGAATAAAGAGAATTGTTATAAGGCACGGATTTACAAGTGTGCTCTTCTAGATAAGACTTTTTAACATCCTCTATATTATGATTAGATGTTTGAAGATAACTACCATGTGAAATACTGACGTTATCTCCTATGTAACAGCCATGTGAGTGCATATTTACAATAATAGCATTATCATTTAAAGCAAAGTTCTTTCCAATTTTCAAAGAATCTTCTGAAATAATATTTGCTCCTCGACCAATAAGTCTCAAGTCATTTCTTTTTAATCTTTTACTCCAGTAAGAACGTCTAATTCTAGTACCTAAAGGTGAATTAGGATACCCAGTTATCATAAAATGATTAAATAACTCTATTATTTCGGAAGTAACAATTTTTATTGTTTTAGAAATTATTCGAATAGGCCAAGTGATCATTTTCATTGTAGAGCGAAATAAGTTTAAGATAATTCCACGATGAATTGGATAATACCAAATCATTAAAAATAAATTTTTAAACGAAAGAATCTTATTTCCTCTTTTATATTCAAGCTTAGCTTGTTTTATTAGCCAATTAGCAAGAATATATTGGACTTGTATTTTTGTTTTTCTAGAAAATTGGTATTTCCTTATAACTTCAGTAAAAAGTACAATATTTTCCATTATCATACTTTCACTCATGGTTTGGCTAGCCTGATCAGAATGAATTCTCCATTTTGCTAATAGCTGATTTTCATAATATATGTTATAACTTGATGCTATTTTTATAAAAACATCATAATCAGCCAAGTATTTTAAAGTCAGATTAAAACCACCAATCTCCATTAGGGCATTTTTATTAATGATAGCTGTAATACTATCTATATAACAACCATAATTAAATAATTCTTCAAACGGGTCTACCATTAAACCTGAATTATAAGTTTCAGGCTGTAAGGTTAACCTGACTAATTCTCCACCAACTCCAATTTGTTCTGAATTAGAAAAAACAATCCCAACCTCTGGATTTTTTCTAATTATATCCGTTTGTATCTTTAATTTATTCGGGTTCCAAATATCATCATGATCTAATAATGCTATCCAATCGTTTTCTGCTAACTCTAAAGCTTTCTGTCTAGCCGATGGAAACCCTTTGTTCTCTTGTTTATAATATTTTATAGAAAGACCAGAATTAATATATGATTTTATAATTTTCTCAGTTGAGTCAGTTGACCCATCATTAATAATTATTAAATTCCAGTACTTATATGTTTGAGCAATAACCGAATCAATAGCTTCGTGAATATATTTTTCTGAATTATAACAACAAATTGCTACATCAATAATTTCTGTTTGTATTTTTCCCATTATTTTAAAATGCGTTTTTTAATAAAAGAATCATTTTTGGGTTTTATAACTTTATTTTTTTGTTATAAATAATTATTATAATAATTAGAGATATAATCTTTAAGAGCTATTTTCCAATCTCTCATTATATCTAAGCCTTCTTCACTTAACCTTGTATTTACAAGTCTTTCACAAGCTGGTCGTGGAGCAAAATATTCTTGTTTAAAAAAATTAGAGGGTACTTTTTTTATTAAAACATTATTTTTCAATTTTAATTCTACAACTAGTTGTTGTGCAACTTCAAGGCGACTTGTTGCCCCCTGACATACCATATTATACAGTCCGGTCTTTTGTTTGTCTATTAACAATTTAACATTAACCGCAAAATCATTAGTATATGTTGGAGTACCTAATTTATCATTTACAATATATAAAGTTTTTGAGCCACCTTTAATTTGGTTAATAAGTTTTTGTATAAATTTTTTATCTTTTTTTGGTCCTCCACCCATCATCCATCCTGCTCTACATATGAGATAGTTATTCGAATTTTCCTTTATATAAATTTCACTTAAATATTTTGACTTTGCATATTGTCCAATTGGATCCGGTTTATCCCAATCATTATATAATTCTTTTTCCCCATTAAAAATTCCAGCTGTACTTATAAATAGAAGAGGTATTTTTAATTCATTAGAAATTGATGTTGCATTTTCCACGGATTTTGTATTTGTGGAATATGTATCTAAAGGGTTTTTTTCGCAGTATTCTAAATCTGTAAAAGCTCCTAAATGAAAAAGATAATCTGGAGAAAATTCTATAACATCTTTTCTATATAATTCATAGTCTCTAAAGTCAAGATAAGATATCCAATCTTCCTCTATATTGATATCGGTACATCTAAGTTTAAAATCCTTGTTGAACTCTTTATAAAACGCATCCCCCAACATCCCTCCACAACCTGCAATATAAATTCTTTTTTTAACCTTTTTCATATATCTATTCTATCTTTAAATAAAAGATAGTCTTATCATGTATTCAGTTTAAAAAAACTTTCATTTTATCTTCATTTATAGGATTTATACCCTTTAACAATTTCTTCTGGATTAATGAGGTCTGAATATCATAATGTTTCTCATTAGTAATAAATATCTCTTCTAACCTTTCCTTTAATTGGTGTTTTCCAATTGGCTTAAGAATATTGAATTCATCCTGAATAGAATCAAGGCAATTCCAATTAACATTTAACTCACGAGTTAATGAGATTGGTATGCACCCGGAAAGAGCCGCATCAATGATTGAACCTGAACTTAGTGCAACTAAACAACGTGAACGATAAAGTGCTTCATAAATTTCTTTATCCCAAAATTCCCAACCTTCCGGCAAACTCTTATAACCTAATTGTTCAAGCAAACTTTTTTTGGAGCCAATTGGATGTGGCTTTATTAATACTGAAGCCTTTAATTCAGATTGTATCCAATCAGCTATATATAGAATATAGTCTATCATTTCAATAATTGATTCTGGATCTAAGGATAAAGCAAATAATAAAGAATCTCTTTTAACAAAACTTTTTATTTCTACTTTCGGAAAACTCTGACGTAAAGCTGGACCAGCAATTACTAGATTCGGGGATAAACCTTGATTAATTAGCATTGTTTTATTTATTTCTCCATTAGTCAATACTAAATCCGGGAAAATACTAGACTCAGGTTCATTTTTTGGAAAATGATAGGCAAAATAATCTTTAGAATTTAAAGTATGACAATATCCTATTGATTTTGTTTTAATATGACTGAATCGTTTTATTTCATAAGTCTGAACATGCTCAGGTGGAGACATTTCAAAATGATTATATATAGTAACCTTATTTGTATTTTGTAAAAAACTTTTCAAAAAATATTTATAGACCCAAAATTCTGATAATGATATTGCATTTCCTAAATGGAATAGACGCTCCCTGGTAATTAATTTGGTTATATCAAAGTCTTTCGAATAAGGAATATTTTTTTTAATTGCTCTAAAACTTATTAGGCAATTAAATAAGGCAAACAAATAGTGTCTCATTTTCAACCAATCTTGAGGAATTATACAATTTGATTTTCTAAGAGAATCAAATACTTCATCTAACGGTATTTCTAAATTACTTAACCACCAAGGTAGACTGTATACTTGTTTACCTTTTTCCCTCAACCACTGAGGTAATATTCCAAAATAGCGTGAACTTAGATTGTTAGGTTTTTTAAAAGATTGATCATCAAGGAAATGATGAATAATGTACATTTCTCCATTTGGCGGTTTCGGCTTTTTCAATCTAGAATTTTTTGCATAATATGAATGGTTACGAAAACGTCGAACCTGCCTAATTAAATTTCTAATTGCCTGACGTAAAAAGGATATCGTATCACTATAATATCCGCGACGCCAATGATAAGGAAGATTTATATCGACATATTCTCTAAGATTATCATAAACGGCAAGAAGTAGAAAAGAATCTTGGCAAACAACCATTATCGATGTGTTCTTATTATTATTTTCTAGAATATATCTTCGGAACGCAAAAATCTGGATAAGTAAAATAAATAGTAGAGAACATCCATTGTTACGTCCGGCTAAATGGGACATCCACCATTCTAATGAATCATTATTCTTTTCGCGCTGACGACCAATCCAAGACAATATATTTTTTCGCTGTTTCTCTGATTCTTCTTGAATTAGTTGACTAAGAGATATTCGTTTCCCTGTAGCTATTTTTTCCCAATCTCTAATCTGTTGATTTTGAGTGCCTAAATAAACCCAAGGCTCAGACCAAGAAATTCTTGACCTTGTATGTCTAAGATAGATTTTCATTATTTTATTTTATATATAATATCATATATCTAACATATTATTAGAATAATGATATATTTACATAGGACCAGTTACACCAATAGCCATATCTTCTAAATCTACATTTGTAATATCAGAATTGGGCTTATCATCCCATTTAGTGTCCATATAAATGTTCTGAACTTCACAAACCCGTTCCTTTTGTAAAGCAGAGAATAAGATAGTTGCTGACGGAAGCATATTAACACCCTGCATATTTGGATAAATCAGTAATGCTTTCATATCTATTATTCTTCATTAAAAACCTAAAATATCACAGAGAGGTTTCCCAGGGAAACGGCTAGACCCCATGCGAACAGGCATACCAACAATTATTTTCATAATGATTTATTTATATATACTGCTTCACACCAATCAGTACGAAAATTCATCGGATTTTGACTTAATTTGATGATAGCATATAGTTCAAAATCAGGTAACAAAGATTCAATTTTTAAAAAACTTGAACTTTTTTCATAAAAATCCATTAGACTAATCTCTAGAGTAATTAATTTTGTGACCTTTAAACATTTAGAACTTCCTCCAATTAAGACATCTTCTTCAGAACCTTGAACATCTATTTTAATTATATCAATATGATTAATATTTTTTTTAATAATGAAATCATCAAGTTTTATGGTTTTAACTTGAGTTTTTTTACTCTTTACTTTTTTTGCATAATCAATACTATCCTGAGAATTAATATTTATTCTATTTAGAGAATTAAGATGTGCCAAATCATAAACAAAGAATTCTTTTCGGCCTGATTCAGAGGAAACTGCTTTATTTATTGGAACAAAATCATCGTATTTAAGTTGACATAGTTTTTTGTATGATTCTATAAATGGCTCAAAAGAATAAATACTACATTGTGGGAAAATATTTTTGAAGAATTGAACACTTTCTCCAATATGGGCTCCTATATCTAGAATAAGTGGTTTATCCACATTAATCATTTTTTTAAAAAACAATTCATCTGAATATTTTTTTGAATATTCATTTGTTCTAATATTAGTTTCACCGCAACGCATAATTAAGAATCCATCGAAATTGACCAAGCATCAAAACGATGATCTAATTTATCTTTCATTTCCACCCCTTGTTTACCCATAGATTATCGATCAGTTTTATAATAATCAAAGAAAATGTCTTTTTTATAATCAATCTCATATGAATCATCTATTTTTTTTTTCATGAGAATATTTATCACATAAATATTTTTCTACTTCAAGATAGAAGGGTTCACACCTATTACTTTCCAACTCTTTTACTGAGTCTAAACCAAGTTTTGCCCTAATCATATTTAAGCAAGAAAAGTTTTCACTTTTTTTAGTATAGTATGCATCATCCAATGCAACTATGAATTCGTCTTTAACTACTAGTTCAAAACAGTTTATTTCTTTCATTTTATTTTCCATAGTTTTCTTAAGAAATAACTATTTTATCACTTCCCCATTCTTTTGCATATATTTCTGCGGCATTTTCAAGAATAATTTTTCTATCTAAACCCTTTTCAAAGCCCGAAATAAGTTGGTTCAAATAATTACCCATTCTATATGCAGCTTTTCCATCCCTAAAAGGATCAAGTTCATCTATAATTGATGCCCAATCCCCAAAACCAGAGATACCTTTTTCAGATTGAAAGTGCTCCATAACAGCATCTAATGCTTCAGGCCAGTCTTTAAAAATTACTTTCCCCTTTGGGAGTTCATATAACTTACTATCAGGAGCTCCCTCTCTATCAATCAGTAATGTTGGCAATTTCTCAAAAGCACATTCCAAAGCCGCCGTACCAGCTGAAAGATGTCCATGAATACACACATCCGCACTTAGGCCAGCAGCTAAGGGTGAAGTAATAGTATTATGCCGACCTGATTTTTCATAGACATAGCAACGACCTGTATTCTCAGCTTCGGAAAGAAGTTTAGCAACATCAGAAAGTCTTTCTCTTAAATTTGAGGCAACTTTAGGTTTAAACACTACTCCTAACCATGGTACCTCTAGAACTTTTTCAAGTATAAATCTATAATTTTCACGTTGGAGAGAATGCCCTGTATGCCAGCGTGAGTCATCAATTGAATTTTCATCAATAGCAAAAACAATTTTTCGTGCACCTCTCGATTCTAACTGACTTCTTAATTTTTTTGCTTCATCTCTTAATAAAGGAGCAGCATAATCTTTTGGATAACCAGTAATTACATTATAATTAATGGAAGACCCATCTTCGTTTCCCATTTTCAAACTCCATGAGGAGAAGTTAAAGGCAATGTCAGCTGCCGTTCTAGATTCAATAGTTTTGAAACCATCAAAAGCCATCTGCCAAACTGCAAATATTCCACCAGTTTCTTTTGCGGCATCAGCAATAGCCATATGAATATGATCATATTTGTACCATGTGAAATAAACTTTTACACACTGTTCATAAAAAAAATTAATCCAATAGGACTTATTTGCATTATAGGATTTAACCAACTTTGTAATTTGTTTTTTCTCTTTATAATACGAATGATTTCGTTCGGGAATTGGCATATCTAAAGTTGCAGAATAATTGCTGGTAAGAACTGATTCTTTAACTATTGAGAACCCAAAATTATTAAGTTTTTCACCTTCCTCAACTGAAGAATGTTGATACAAAATATGTTTTGACGAAATTTTAGAGTTAAAAACACAAAAAAAATCAGAATGGTGACCATTATTCTTTAAGTTAATGTCACCCCTTCCAAAAATAAAAATCTTAGGATTTTGACTAATACCATTATTTAATTTTCCATCTATTTTTGTTCCGAGCAAAGGTTCATACTTTGTTATAAATATCCAATTCTTAATGGATTTTAAAATTGAAAAAAGAAGAGGAAAATTTCTTAGCTTTAAAACAAATGAATCATACATATAAGGAAAAAATCTTTGGTGTTCATTATTAGAAATTATAGGAATGATTATAATTCCTAATTTTTCAGCATAGTTTAAGTAAATATTCCACCAAGCTCTATTTTCTAAAAATAGTTTTGATTTTTTTTTATCATTTTTTACCATGTGCCATCCTATTACTTGCATCAAAAAAAGACCTCTGGCAACAGATTCTTTTTCCATAATCCCGCCCTCAATTAAGCCTTTTATAATAAAATCATGGCAACGATTTTCTAACCATTCTTCCTTAAACGATGAGTCGTAAGCTTTACTATTCAGCAATTCTTTTTCAAATTCAAACAGATCCTTTCGATTAAGCCTCAACCTAATTAATTCATTACTATCATCTTTTATATCTTTTAGATCAAATTGTAATCTCTTTAATTGAAATCCGAAAATTCTACCCAAAAATTCCATGGCTTTCTTTCCACGTTTACTTGTATCTATATAATAATGGGGGGTTGAATTCCTATATTGAATTCGATCAATTAAAAGTAAAAGAAATATTTTCAGTAAAAAAAAAGTCCCCGTCAGTTTTTCAATAAAAATCGTCATTTATATATATAGTTTGAATTAATTTGATGATCACAGGTCTTCTTTAAAAAAAGATTATGCTGAATATTCAGTCTTACCTATTATAAGATCACATACCATCAACAACCAGATCTGATGTGTACATTCAACAACATTATAGGCAAAGCTTTCCAGCCAGAAATTTATTTCACCTTCTTTTTTTAATGGATTATTTCTATCAAAGCCTGTAAAGGTAATAATAGAAATTTTCATCTGTTTTGCTATTTTTGCAGCTTCGATCATGTTTTTTGAGTTGCCACTTGAACTAATTAAGATTAAAACATCCTCTTCATCCCCATAAAACTCAACAGCTTTTGAGACCCAATGCTCGTATCCATAATCGTTAGAAAAACAGGTAATTAAATCCACCTCATTAAAATTAATTGTTCTAATTCCAGCCTGTTTAGTCAAATCTACAGAAACATGACTAGCGATAGCCGCACTCCCTCCATTGCCTGCGATCATTACCTTTTTCTTGTTCTTTTGTGAATTCAAAAGTATCCTTTTCATTGCTTTTAGTTCTTCTGACACATCTGTTTCAAAAAGGGATTGTTTATA
The DNA here is from genome assembly GCA_045569115.1 of Fidelibacterota bacterium. GTDB lineage: Bacteria > Fidelibacterota > Marinisomatia > Marinisomatales > S15-B10 > S15-B10. The sequence goes on from JBJKZS010000017.1 coordinate 9,892, forward strand.
TTTTTTAAAATAGTTGTTAATAAAGTTTAGGTCATCCATAGTTATTTATTCTTTCTAAAATCATATATTTTGTCAATTACTTTCATTAACCTTAGTGCATTAGAAGAAGAACCTCTTAAAAGTTTTTTCCCAGAACTTATTGCTAAGAAGAATTCATCAACTTCTGATTTCCAAGAATTATCCGAATCAAAAGTAATATGTTCTTCATCTTCCCAAGTAGCAGCTGGTGCTGTACTTCGATTTTTTGCTATAGTTAATATTTCATCTCCATAAGTATTTGATGAAGTTTTAAGTCCATTTAATACCATGTAACCTTTTTCCAAAAAAACCTCGAGTGAAAATAGATGCCTCCATTGAGTCATAGTTGAATGAAGTGTAGCAGAAAGACCAGTTTTTGAATTCTCCAATGTAGCAAAAACATTATCTTCTACATCCAATTTCCAATAAAGGTTTGAAACAGAGGCATGAATATTATCAAAATCACCACCTAACAATAAAAATAAGTCTACCATGTGAATTCCTTGATCAATAAGAATACCACCACCCGCATATTCTCTTTTCGATCGCCAGTTCTCATAATAAGTTTCATCAACAGATTTCCCATATCTTCCCCTCATCCATAGAACTTTACCAAAAGTCTTCTCATCCACTATGGTTTTCATATGTTTAATACTTTGATGATGACGATGGTTAAATCCATACATTAAAACTTTACCGGCTTCTTTCTCAATTTGACGGATTTCTTTAACATCTTTTGCAGTGAAAGCTGGAGGCTTTTCACAAAACACATGCTTTCCTGCTTTAAGGCTAGCCATCGTAAGAGATTTATTTAAATAATTTGGAGTACATATAAAAACTACATCAATATTTGAATCAGATAAAATTTCATTAGGACTTTGAACTTTATTAATGTTTAAATCTTTTCCCTCAGGATCATAATAAGAAATAACTTTCATCCCAGGCATTGAAGAAATAATACTGTACCGAATCTTTCCCATCTTACCAAATCCAATAATTCCAATTTTAATCATTTTCTAATTCTAGAATAAGTTGATCAAGACCTTCTCTGCATCCATTTAAAAAATCCTTGGAAGAACTGGCTACATGAGGTGTCATGAAAAATTGATTTGAATCAAATTTAGAGAGTTTTCCATAATAGGGTTCTTTCCAAAACACATCAAAGGCTGCTCTCAAACGCCCTGAATTTATTTCAGAAAAAAGGCTCTCTTCATCAACAATAGAACCTCGTGCTGTATTAATTAGAATGGCTCCATTTTTCATAAAAGACAACATTTCACTATTAATAAACCCTTCATTTTCATTTGTTTTTGGGACATGAAGCGAAACAATATCTGCCTGTTTTATTAACTCAGGCAACTCGGAAAGTTTATTTACTAAAAGATCGAAACTTATTACTTGAATAAAGGATTCCATTCTACTAATGACCCTACTACCAATATTTCCATTGCCAATAACCAACAATGTACTTGAGGACATAGCTGAACGTTCAAATTTTAACCAAGGATCTGTAGTTCCTACTTTGTCAAAAAACATACGGAAAATAAGGCTACATGTAAAGGTTGCCGTTTCATTAAATATTATTTTTATTATTTCATCAGAAGGATATCTAACAATAATACCCCGCTTTTCAGCTTCCTTCTCTGGTACATTATCTTTTCCAATACCAGCACGGAAAATTCCTTTTAACTTAGGAAAGTTAATTAGATCTATCGGTTTGCTTCCAATAAATGCAATATCTGCAAATTTTTTTTCTTCGGTAAAAATTAACCCTTCATCATATCCATCTAAGGTTAATGTGTTTTTCCAAATTTTCATATTATAACAGTCCGCTAAAAGACTCTAGATTTGTCGTAATTTGATTAAAAGGTTAGTTCCTTTTGAAAATATTCTGATAACCAATATTCTAATTTTTCATCATTTTTTACGGAAGTTTTGAAAACTTTTCCATAACCTCTACAAAGAATTAAACGTAGTTCATTTCCTATATTTTTCTTGTCTTTAGCTAGAATTGATCTGAATTCATTAACATTTAAATGTTTAATTTCATATCCTTCCCAAATTTTCTGTAGCAGTTCTCTTATATCTAATCTGATCTTAGGATTTAATAATTCTTTCTTTATGGAAATAAAATTTGCAATATCCATACCAAAACTTACCGCCACACCATGTGGAACAGAATAATCTGTCAATGACTCTATCGCATGGCCAAAGGAATGTCCATAATTAAAAACTTGACGTTCATTCTGATCAAACTCATCTCTTTCAATATAGTCTTTTTTTATTCTCAAACTTCTTCCTATCATTTTTGCTAAAACTGATTTCTTTGAGAATGCTTCCTTGTAATTTT
>JBJKZS010000018.1:0-12251 GCA_045569115.1 Fidelibacterota bacterium
GATTTTTCAATTAAATCTTCAGCTCTATCAATCTCATAGGTTTGGCATTTTTTGTAAGGTTTCTGATTATGGATTAAGGCCCAAACTGGTCTTGCCTGAATTCCTCTTTGTTCCAATCTCAACATAAGTTCATCTCTATCAAAAAAATATTTTTCTTGGTCAATCTGCAAAATATTTAACCAATAGTTATTTTTTGCATATCCTGGACCTTGTAATAAGGATAGACCTTTAATTTTTTCTATAGCTTCAGAATAACTTTTATGAACCTGTTCTTTTCGATTTAAAAATTCTTCTAGTTTTTCTAATTGTGCTACTCCCATTGCGGCTTGGATATTAGTTAATCGAAAATTATAACCAACTTCATGATGAATGTATCGTATTGGATCATCTTTTGCTTGGGTTGTTAAATATCTAGCTTTCTCAGCTAATTTTTCATTTTCAGTTATTATCATTCCACCGCCACCAGTAGTAATTATTTTATTCCCATTAAAGGACAAACAACCCAAATCGCCTATAGTCCCAGCATGTTTTCCCGTAAATTCTCCCTTGGTATAAAAGGAACCCAAACTCTCAGTTGCATCCTCAATAAAAGCTATATTTTGCTCATCACAAAGTATCTTTAATTCATCTAATAATACTGGGTTTCCAAAAACATGCACTGGAATAATACCAGCAATTCTTGCATTCGTTTTATTGTTAAATGTGTTTCCATCTTTATAGACTGTTTCTTTCTTAAGAAAATCGAGTGTCTTTTCTGCATCTAAATTATAATTTTCATCAGCATCCATAAAAATTGGTTCAGCACCATTGTAACGCACTGCATTCACAGGTGAAATAAATGTTAAAGTAGGGACTATTACTTCATCACCAGGCTTTACACCAGCAATTAAAAGGCTAATTTGTAGAGCAGAGGTCCCATTGACACAGGCAATTGAAAATTTAGCGTCAATATAATTAGCAACTTTTTTTTCAAATAAATCTACATAATTCCCAGCCGATGAAACCCAACTAGAATCAAGACATTGCTTAATGTACCCCCATTCATTTCCTGATATATTTGGTACAGAAAGAGGTACTGAATAATCAGGCATAAACAAACATTTCAGCTAATCGCATTGTCATAATTGACTCAAATAAATCGACCCCTGGATGATTTAGACTTCCAGTCCTAATTAAACTAACAAAGTTCTCCATTTGTTGATAAAAACCAGGTTTAAACTTTATATCAACTTGATCTGGAAGTATTTCATATTCTTTTAAATTGGTGTCTATATATACTCCTTTTTCTAGAGGTTTATACTTCACGGTTACTCCATCTCCAAATAATGTCACAGACCATCCTCCAGGAGAATACCAATGAGATCTATAAGTACCTAATGAACCCGATTTAAACTCCATCGACGCCACAAATTGATCCCCCTTTTTTTCCTTAATCCTTTTTGTCAATGTATTAATATTTTCTACTTCACCTCCAAAAAATCTTAAAAGGTCAATTGTATGAGTACTATTAACATAAATCCAATTCTCAATTACTTTTTGTGTCATTGATCTATCCGTAATATTCCAAAACCTTTCATGTCCTTCTACTTCCAAGCCCAAAAGGGGGCCCTCATTTTCTATAATTTTTTGACCTTTCTGAAAGATAGAATAATACCTTCTATTATAACCCACCATATTTTTTGTACCATGTTTCTCTGCCAATTCTGCTAAAGACTGTGTTTCGTTAAGTAGTATACCAGGAGGCTTCTCAAGAAAAGTAGGTACTCCAAGAGGAAGAAGCTTTTTAGCAACATTATAAATCTGGTCAGCAGATACTAGAACTAACAACCCATCCATTGCGCACTTGTTTGTAAGATCATCAACTGAATTGTAAATATTTTGTATATTAAAAGTTTTAGCTAATTCTTCAGCCTTTGAAAAAGTGCGGCTAGTAATACCTACAGGATTTATCTCATTAAGGGCTTGGATAACCTTGAGATGCTCTTTAGCAATTCCCCCAGCACCAATGATGCCGAGATTTATTTTAGACATGATATAATTTTGGCTTATTCAATTGTGGGTTTTCTCTGAACCATTCGACAGTCTCTTTAAGACCTTTTTCAAGATTATAGCCTGGATTCCAAGAAGAATTCTCTAATAATTTCTTGTTACTACAAACCAACCTTTCAACTTCACTATTCTCTGGTCGCTTCCTTCCTTTTTCACTTTCTATAATAATATTTTTTTTTGTAAAGGTCATGATTTGTTTTGCTAGATCTCTAATTGATATTTCACTATTCATTCCAACATTTGTTACTTCTCCAAAAAAGTTATCTGATTGGTATATACTCAGAAAAGCCGCACAAGTATCTTTAACAAAAGTAAGATCCCTTGTTGGGTCAATATTCCCTAGTGTTAATTTATTCGCACCACTAAGTATCTGTGTTATTATAGTAGGAATTACTGCTCTTGATGATTGTCTTGGACCATAAGTGTTAAAAGGTCGAACAATTTTAATAGGAAGATCAAAAGATCTATAATAACTCATTGCCAAATGATCAGCAGCAATCTTAGATGCAGAATAAGGTGATTGACCAACTAGTGGGTGATTCTCATCAATTGGAGTGTATTGCGCCGTACCATAAGTTTCGCTAGTTGATGTGATAATTACTTGCTGAAGGGATTGTTTCTTAGAAGCTTCTAATATATTGTAAGTACCTTCAACATTAGTACGTATATAGGCTAGTGGCGAAATATAGGAGTATGGAATACCAATTAATGCCGCCAAGTGAATAACAGCTTCACAACCCTCCATTACATTTGATACCGAATCAAAATCACGAATATCACCCAAAATGATTTCCATTTCATTTTTGTACTTTGATTCCTCTAGCCAACCCCAACTATTTCTAGGATTATAACGATCAAAAGCGACTACATCCAAACCTTCAACAACACAGCATTCGGCTAAATGGGATCCAATAAATCCCGTAGCACCAGTTATGAGTATTTTTTTAATAATTAATTAAGTTCTTAAAAATTTATTTGTTAATAAAATGAAGGCAATTGGAAACAGTTATTTTTGCAATAGCTTTCAATTTTATTAGTTATTTTATTTTTGGACATTATTTAATATTGAGGCAATTTGAATAATTTTTTCTTCATTAAGATCAGGGTAGTTTCCAATATACCAGCCAAAGTGATGAATATGCTCTACTTCAGGATATTGCTCCCATTCTTTATCTTTAATTAATCCTTTTAGGTACGGCTGACGCATCTGGTTTCCTCCACCAGCATTACCCCTACGAAATTCAATCCCATTAGCATCCATATGTTTTTCTAACGAATCACGAAATTTGAAGTCTGGTTTTTTTAGGACAAGAGGAAAGGCATAGTTAGAACTACCCTCTAATATAAAATTTTTCCGGAAAATATTTCTATCCAACAACTTAAGAAAAAGTTCAAGATTTCTATTTCTTTTTTTATTATTTGAATCAAGCCTTTTTAATTGATTCCTACCAATTATAGCACCAATTTCTGTATTCCGGAAATTATATGCTGGAAAAGCAAAAATGAAGTCTGGGTTTAGGTCAGGAAATTCATTATAATATTTATTTTTTACTTTTTGATTATCTGCTTCACGTACCATCCCATGAGATCTGAGCATTCGTAGCATTTGATAAATCTTTTCATCATTGGTACATACCATTCCCCCCTCTATTGTGCTCATATGATGAGCATAATAAAACGAAAAATTAGACATCAAGCCATAACTACCTAGTTTTTTACCTAGAAAACTAGAGCCATGGGATTCGCACACATCTTCAATTAATGGAATATTTCTATCTTTAAGTTCCTTTAGAAGCTTTTCTGTTAAACCATTAAAACCCTGAACATGAGTTAAGAAAACAGCTTTCGTATTTGCATTAAGGTTTCTAATAACTTTTTCTTCATCAATACAAAGATTGCGAGGATTAATATCAACGAAAACTGGCTTAAATCCATTTTGAAGCACAGAAGCGATATCTGAAACCCAAGTTAAAGGTGGTACAATTATTTCACCCTCTCCAAAAATCTCTTTCATAACTGCCATAGTCAATTGATTTGCTGAAGAACCTGAATTAACAAAAATACTATAATTGACCCCTAACCAATTAGACCATTCTTTTTCAAAAGCTTTGACTTGAGATGACTGTGTTAAAATTATTTTATCATTCTTTAAATAATCAATAACAATACTTAAATCAGATTTTGTGATATTATTTTCCATTAAAGGATGATTAAAACTATTCATTCTTTAATCCGGCTCACCATTCCCATTCAGGTTCAAAAGCATACATTCTACTATGCTCAACAATTATTGTCGATCTACCATCTTCCCTATTTAATGCATGTTCATATGCTGGATAAACCATTGTAGAATTAGTCAATTCAACTACTTCAATTGTATCACATAGCAACCGAAAAGCTTGCGTATAATTACCCTTATGCTGATATCCAGGGTCGAGTGGCTTGTCTGAACCAACACAAACTTTAAAAATTATTTTTGGTAGAGAGTTTTTCATCAAATATGGGAATTTGTCTACATGATTAACTATTTGATTACATGCTAAAAATGCGAAATTAAATCGGGGATAAATACATATGGGGATATGACCTTCTAAAGCTAACCCCAAACAGAAACCAGCTTGAAAATCTTCCGCAACCGGCATTTCAAGTTTTTTGATTCCCTCTAATTCTTTTACTTGATGAGTGACAGCAGTGCCTGGATATTCTATAGCTTGGCCAACAAAAATTGTCTTTTCATTTTCGGCAAGCATCTTCATACTTCTCTTTATTTCACTTAAATATTTTGTCATGCCTAAAACTCTATAAACTTTCCGACTCCACTATGAGGCCAGTCACTATTAAATTGATAATATTTAATATCAAAATTTGTTGCTTTAGCGATTGATTTTTTCTCTAATAAGCTCTCAAATAAAGATTCAGCATCCTGATTCCAAGCATTTTTTGTAGGGGTACCAACTGACTTTTTATTGTCTTCAATAACCCATGTTATTGGAAGATCAAAATTAATACTATATGTTATTGATTCATTTGCTATACCTGTAAATGCTGTCATATCACCTATAAATATCCAAACTCTTGGACCTTTAATACCTTTAAGTTTTTCTTTTTGCTTTGATGCCCATGCTACACCTGTTGCAATTGGACAGATTCCTCCAACAATTGCTGAGGTGAAAAAATTATATTGTGGAAAAGTCAAAGTTATTGAATTTCCCTCTATAATCATTTTCTTAACTTCATCAGTTGGTATACCTTTAAGCAGAGCGTGTAAGTGACTTGCCCAAGCAGAAAAAACATAGTCTTCACTATTAACACCCTGAAAAATCTTAATTAATTCTGATTCATTATTATTTCTTAAATGAATAGGTCCATAAATTTTTTTCTCTTCATAAATTCTAGAGATTTCTTCTTCGAAATCTTTTAGAAATTTAACTTTTTTCTTAAGATCTCTAGTCAAAACAATATTACTTCCTTCTTTTCAAACAAAAAAATTAGTCCCCTAATATTTTTCTCTTTAATCTTATTTTTGTCATTTGAGTAATGTTTTCAATTGCTGGAGCACCAAACTTTTCATTAATCATCTTCAGAAATCTAGGATTCTCAAAATAGGTGTGAAAAGCATAGTCTCTAAACCTCAATATTTCCTCCGCTGAAAGAAATTTTGTCTGTGATGGTAAATGTTCATACGAAAGGAAACCATATTTTTCTCATACTTACTAGGAAGATCCCAACCTAAATTTTTTGCTTTATTATAAAGGGGGCTACCTGGAAGAGCTGTAGCGCAATACATATTTGCATTTTCTGTGTTCAGCTCAATAGCAAGATTCAATGTTTCTTGAATGCTATCATAATTGTCATTGCCCAATCCAAAAATGTAATTTGCTCCAACATTTATACCCGCTTCTTTAATCATACCTACTACTTGGCGAATATTAATGTCTTCAAATTTCCCTTTAGTTACCTCTCTTCTAATTAATTGATTACCTGCTTCAATTCCTGGTGCAAGCCAATTAACACCAGCTGCTTTTAGTTTCTCAAGATATTTTTCTTTAATAGTATCAATTCTTGTATAAGCCCAAATATTAAAATTATAGTCTCTTTCAATAATTAAATCGCACAAAGTCAAAAAATGTTTAGGATTTAGAACCCACATTTCATCTGCAATTTTAATCTGCTTCACACCTTGCTCGGCCAAATAATCTAACTGTTTAATTGTAAATTGTGGGTTCCAAAATCGGAATTTATTAAAATTCGCAGAGGCCAAATTTGAATCATTATCAGTACGATTAATTATATTAATCATACAAAACTCACACTGATAAATACACCCTAATGAAGTATAAATACTTGCGAAAGGGCTCCTCTCTGAATCGTGATAATTTGCATGCCAGCTACTAGTTCTATATTCTTTAAGAGAAGGCATCAAATCATATGCGACTCCAGGCATATCATGCTCTAACTTTTCTTGAGGAACAATTCCAGAAGGTTTATTTAGATGTATATTTCCATCATTATCTCTAAAACAAATACCATTAATTTTTTTTAAATCTCCTTCTGTCAAATCACTACTTAAAGTATCTATTAATGCATAAACCCCCTCATTAGTAAACCCAATATCAATAAACTCATGTGCTATAAGAGTCTCTTTCGGCAAGGCGTTAATATGTGGACCAACAAATCCAATTAAATTATTAGGATCTTTTTCTTTAACCCATTCAGCACTTTCAACAGCTCCAGCCATAGCAGCAGTAGAGGCATTAGGGTTTTGTCCAGTTACTACGAATAAAATCAGCCCGGGATTATACTCTTTAATTATTTCTGTAAAATCTTCTCTATTTGGTCTTTCTATTTCCATATCATAAATAACTACAGTAAATCCAGCTTTTCTTGTTGCGTTAGCTAAGAGTCCAGCCCAAATATTTGGTTCTTTAGCAGAAAAATCGTTTGCTAATTTCTGATAAAGGTTCCTGGCTGAAGGAGCAATAATCATTAGATCTAGTTTCTTCATGATATTTTTTTATCCATTATTTTTTCAACATTCCGAACTATAATTTCAGAGTTTGGTGGAAGATTATCTACCGAAGGATGAAATCCGGCAGTTTTATGTTCTAAACCTAAAGTATGGACTTTGCTATTTGATTTAATCATTAACCTATGTGCGATACTACTTGCTACACCCTGAACATAATCATCATCCAAAACTAAACCTCCGAATTTTGAATTATTTAAACACTCTATCCATTCTTTCTTTTCATTAAAAGGTTTAATCCATAACTGATGAATAATACTAATTTTATAGCCTCTATTAGTTAATATTTTTCTGGCTTTTTCTGCTTCAAAGCGCGTAATTGAAATAGGAAATAAAACAATGTCTGAGTCATCACATATAACGTCTTTAGTTTCATCCATATTATCATAAGACCTTCTATGTTCAGATATATAATACACATCATCATTTAACATAAAATTGTCATAAGAAAACTGATATTCTTTTGGAGTCATTGGGGCCAAAATTTTTGTTCCTGGCATTCGATCAAAAATTGAATGATGAGATGAACCAGCAACAGGTCCAATTCCACCCTCCATAGCTATACTTCTTACGAGAATAGGGCAGGGTACACCCCAAATTTCTTTAGACTTGGAAGCATAATTTATTATCATTGGAGCATTATACCATTGGAAGCCTTGGTATCGCACAACATATATTGGCCGGATACCCGTTAAACCCGCGCCAACGACAAAACCACCATTAGCCACATCTGATGTTGGCATTTCAATCATTCCATCTTTTTCATATAGCTCTGGCAAAGTTCCTCCGACCCAACCAACAGCTGTCAAGCATTGACCAAGGCATACACTCTTTTCTTTCTTAAGGTGTATTGAAGTGATATTCTTTATTGTTTCTCTAACTGTTTGTCCCATAACTCTGAAATTAGTTTCTTCGTTTCATCATGAACTTTTAATGCTTCATCACCTAAACTTTCCATTTCATCTAAGTACCTATCAAAAACATCTTCATTATCTATACCTGCTCCCGCATGCCAAAACTTTCTCACTGTATTAATATTCAAAAGTATTGGATACTCAAAAATATTTTCCATGCTTTTCTTTATATCTATTGGATCATCTGAAATATTAAATGACTCTACACCAAATCCCTCAGCGACCTCGTTTAACTCCCAATTTCTTCTGACTTTCTTTTCTGTAAGAATTGACAAATTATTATCTTCAATTACAAAAAGTATCGGCAAGCTTTTTGTTGCAGCCCAACCTATTGCACTAAACACATAATCCTCTTCACCGGCTGAGTCACCACAAAAAACAATTGTAGGTTTTCTAGTTATAAAACAATGTCCTACCGCTATAGGTACTTGACTTCCCATTAAACCATCATGTCCAAAAATATTTTTTTCTTTAGATTGTATTGAAGCTGATCCACCCATACCATTTGCACAGCCTGTCTTTCTTCCAAGTAATTCGTCAATTAGCTCGATCACATTACCACCAAAGGCTAAATAGGTAGAGTGTCCTCTATGCTGAATAAAAATATTAGGATTGTATTGATTGTCTACAATTGTAGATATTGAGGAGGGTATATACTCTTGTCCTGCTGAAAGATATACAGGAAATTGAATGAGACTATTTTTAACATGTTTGAATGTCGCTTCTTCAAAATTCCTACAAAGTGAAGCTCTTCGAAAAACCTCTAGTCTATAATTTCTCATAATGTTTTTTTTATAAAGCTCAAAGTCTTTGTCCAACTATCAAACCGATAGGCATTATCATCAATATAAAGAACAGCCCTAGGTTTTTCATGAGTAATTTCATCAACATAATCTAATACACCATATTTTTCTAACCATTCAGTTACAAGTTCTTTACCAGTTTTACCCTTAACTAAAGGTCTATCTTGCTTACACTTTGCAGAAAAAATAATAATGGTAAAATCCTTAGATAAATATTTGATTGCTTCTAAAGAACCTTTTATTGGTTCTCCATAACATGTTCCATCATGCCAGCCCATACTCCAATCATGAATTACTCCATCAAAATCAATTGCTAAGTTTTTTTTATCTTTCTCAAAACCTGGTGGGAATATGTTATTATTATTCATCACGTGTTATTTTCATATATGTTGTGTCTGGAGCAACTTTAGGAAAAAGTTCAGCTAATTTCATTAAAACATCACCTTTAACAACATCACCAGCTTGAGCTACGAATTTTCCATCTGAGGTAATTATTCCTCCATTTAAAAACATAATATTTTCTTGAGGACTAAGGATTTTTAGTTCTGTTAAATCTGATATTGTTTTTAAATGAATTTTACAGTTATAAAAAAAATAATCGGAAGAATCACCATTTTTTGGTTCTTTAATCCACAAACAATCATCTCTTTTTGGTGCCTCAAAAGTTTCATCCTCATATGGCGAGCCCTCACGTCCATACTTATCCTCCAAGCGAATTAAATCATGTTTATCAACAGGTGTTTCAATTTCAAAAACATGCGAACCTTCTTTTGAAATAGATCGTGTAGAGTGAAAAAGTCCTTTTCTAATCATTATTTTAGAAAGCGGTCCTGATTTAAATGTATTACCTAAAAATGAAACTTCAACTTCTCCATCCAAAACTATCAAACCCGTAGTTTTATTGGGGTGGCAATGCATTGATGTCTCATTATCATATTTTATAAATAAATACCAGAGTGCGATATTTTCATTTTGGTAAACTAAATACTCAAAGCCCCATGGTTTTTTGACTATCGTATTACTATAGTCTCTTTTTTTCAATCTCTTAGATTCAGAATTCATAAAATTTACGCTGAAAGATTAAGCTATATTTATTAATTAACTAGACCAATTATAATGGGTATAAGATGTATTTTATGCTGACAGAGTCATTTTTTTTTAATGATTTCTCGATCAGAAAATCAAATTAATTAAGGAATTCACTTCTTTTATTTGATTCAGACCATAAAATTGGGAAAAAACTTTCATGCATTTCAAGAGTCCCGTGAATTTTATAATGGCTATGCACAGGATTGTTGATTGAATGATGAAATTTTGAATCATGTGGCATATAATGACATGCAATAGACATTCTATCACATTCCGACATATTTATATTGGACCCATGCCAAAGCAATCCGTGATGAAAAACTAAAGCCCCTGATTTCGCTGAAACAGCAACAGATTCGACATCATTAGATCCTGAGTAGGGTTTAACAGATTCTTTATAAGATTGACCAGTAAAAAAATTTTCTATTGGTTGAGAATTTCTTTCCCATTTATGTGACCCGGGAATGAACTCTATACCACCCCTCGATCCTCCAATATCCGTCAAAACAATAGTTGCTGTAATTAGATTTCCAGGCGTATTCCAATCTTGATAAACTTCATCTTGATGCATACTAACTCCTCCTGAGCCTGGTTTAACCAAAAACAAACTATCTTGATTTAACCTCACTCCATCCCATTGAATGAGGAATGATGCAATCTTTCCAATTTCTTCAGATAGAATTGTTTTCGCAAAAGCTTTGTTTGATTTCCAAACATTGCATAATTGAATCGGTTCAGTATTTTCCACATTATAAGGCTTTTTTATTTTATCGGGTGCTAAACATGTTTCATAATTCCCATCAATTAATTGATAGCCAAAATCAACTAATCTTTTAATTAAATTAGGACTGAAATAATTTTGAATTAAAACATAGCCTTGCTGCTTAAAGTCAGAAAGCACCCTTTCAAAATCAATATTTGACAACTTAATTAAGCGTAATGTTCTTGAGGATTATACCGATCAAAAGCATTAATTATTTGAGGAGCAAATTGTCTTCCATCTTCGGTAATTTTTATCGAACCGGAATTCATTTTAACAAGTTTGTCATCTATGAAAGGGTTCAATCGTACTAATTCTTTTTCAAAGTAATTTTGGAAAGTTTTATTTGATTCTTTATTGAATTCTGAAAATTCATATTCAAAATACGTCCTTAAAGTTTTTATTATTTGTCTTCTTTTTTTATCATCTTCATCTAATTTTAATCCACGATATACGGGAAATTCATTTTTTGATAGACTCTTTTTGTATAAATCCTGCTCATAATAATTCTGGAAATAATAATCGTCCCCTAAACATCCATGCCCCGAACTACCAATAGCAACAAAACTTGTAGACGCTCCTTTTTGAACACCAAGAGAAGCATAATATGCCTTTTTTTCATCTATAGCTTGTGACAGTTCATCATTTGGCAAAGCATAAGATTCATAACCATTATCTGTGTATCCAGCATCGGTAAGATAATCATCTAATGTCTGATAAAGAACTTTCCTATCGAAGAAATCAGGCAATGGTCCATCCTTAAGCATATGAATCATATAATTCCTAGTTTGTGGCTTGAAATGCATCATCATTGGCTGTACTTGAGGAGGCTTTAAGTCAATGACTTTACGCAGAGTATTACTCAGACTGTCAACTGTTTGACCTGGCAATCCAACCAATAAATCAAAATTAAAAGTTTTAAAAGTACTTCTAACTTTTTCAGTAAGTAAATCATGGAGTAATTCAGCTGGCTGGATTCTATTAATTCTTTTTTGAACATTTAGGTCAAAATCTTGAACACCAAATGAAAGCCTATTGACGCCTAATGAATTATAAAAAAGCAACTTCTCTTCATCAACTCTTCTAGGATCAACTTCAATAGTAAAATCATCTATTTTATCAAAGTCAAAAACGCCATTTAACTTTTCAATTAGTTTCTTGAATTCTTTATTTTTGTAGTAGGTTGGTGATCCTCCTCCAAAATAAATCTCTTGAACATTTAAGGAGATCCCATTTTTTTCGAATAATTCTTTTAACAGATCTATTTCTTTAAATAAATAGTCGTAAAGATAGCTTTTTACTTTTTCATAATCTCTAGTTATCTCTTTACTGCAAAGACAAAAATAACATAACTCTTCACAAAATGGTGTGTGAACATAAAATAAAATGGGTATTTCCGAATTTAATTTTAACCAATCACCCATAATATTACTGTAATCTTCTGAGCCAAAATCTTCACTCCAATTTCCTTTAGTTGGATATTCAGTATAATCATAAACCAAAGTTTTATGATATTTTTTAAACAAATTTGCATCAGTTCTCTTATCCATTATTCTATTTCCATTACGTTTATATTGAAATATTTATAAAAATAATCAATTATCCTTACT
>JBJKZS010000019.1:0-11919 GCA_045569115.1 Fidelibacterota bacterium
AATGATTTAAATGTAGGAATTTATCATACGTCCAATGTTTTTGGCTCTCAATGGAATTTTCTTCGATTGAGATATCTTAGAATGGATTTGTCTCTTTCTCGTCCAGTAAGCAGGTTTCAGCGATTTGGTGCTGGTCTTACGAATCATTTTTTGAATAACCGTGAATATCTATTAGTAGCATACAATCAATATTCATTGGCAACAGATGAATCATTAAGGCTCCTTTCTTATTCTCTTAGTTGGACATATGATAATAGCCAGTGGGGTTTTACTGGGCCATCTGATGGCTGGCGTGCTAATGCCCAATTCACACAAAGTCTAGCGATGCTGGGATATAAACTTGATTTTAAGACACTTGTACTTGATGCCAGACGCTATTTTAGGGTTAGTAGACTTTATACATTTGCTTTCCGAGCTATGGGTGGTTTTAGTCTAGGCGCTAATCCGCAACGGTTTTTCCTTGGCGGTACTCAAAATTGGCTTTTTGGAACAGGTTATACTAATGGAGAGCGTGATGGTTCACGTTGGAATAATGATCAAGATGCAAATATTTGGGATAGCGGGACTGGAAACTATTTAAAGGATCTCTACTTTTCAATTTTTGTATTGCCAGTAAGAGGAGCGAGATTGGTTGAGAAACATGGTACAAAAGTAATATTAACTAATTATGAGTTTCGATTTCCTTTTGTGAATTATCTGGCTCTTGGATTCCCGCTAAGAGTAATTCTTGGCAATATTCAAGGGGTTTTATTTGCCGATGCAGGGGCTGCTTGGGATGATAAGTTTAGTTTTATAAGAACTAATAATATTACTGGTGTCCGAGAGTTTGACAATTTTATTAGTTCTTATGGTTTTGGGTTAAGATTGAATATTGGATATACAATTATCCGACTTGATGCGGCTAAAGATTATACTATGCAGGGTAGTTCTAAATGGCAATATTATATTTCTTTGGGCACTGATTTATAATAATATCAATTTGATTTTTAACGAAAACCTTGATTTTCCTCAGGGTAAGTACCAATTTAATTATATTTAAGTGATGTCAAAGGCTTTATCTAAAACTATTTTTCTGTGTTCGGACTGCGGTCATGACTTTTTAAAATGGCACGGTAAATGTCCTAATTGTAAGGAATGGGGAACACTGAAAGAGTTCAATACTCATTCCAACTCTAGTAGACTTTCTTCTACTAGAGATACTTTAGATGCATTGCCCTTAATTGAATTTCTAGGAAATTCCCAATCAGCCAAAACGCCCACAGGTATAGTTGAATTTGATCGCGTACTAGGTGGAGGTGTATATTTGGGATCAATGATTTTGCTTGGCGGCAATCCGGGTATAGGTAAATCGACACTTGCTTTACAGGTTGCTGGATCTTTAGAAGGATTAGTTCTTTATGTTTCAGCTGAAGAGAGCCGAGGACAGATTGGCTCACGCGGAAAACGTCTAGAAATAAATTCTAAGAATGTCTCAATCATATCAGAAAACCGCTGGGGATTAATTGAAAAACAAGTGGAGGAATTAAAACCTTCCTATATTATTATCGATTCTATTCAAACTATTTATACAGAATTTAATGATGCACTTCCTGGTGCCATTACTCAAGTACGAGAGTGTGGTCAAAAACTTCTAGATCTATGTAAATCAAGTGATATAAGTGTAATAATTATAGCACACGTTACTAAAGAAGGAGTAATTGCTGGTCCAAGGATGTTAGAGCATATGGTTGATGCAGTACTGTTTCTTGAGGGAGATCCAAGGAACGATTATCGTATGCTTAGGTCTTATAAGAATAGATTCGGTGCAACAAATGAAGTTGGTATTTTTGAGATGTTTGGGAATGGTTTAAAGTCTGTTGAGAATCCATCAAAAATTTTTTTATCGGAAAGGCAGATTAATGCTTCAGGGTCTACTATATTTCCATCCATGGAAGGTACACGGCCAATACTTGTAGAAGTTCAAGCTCTTGTCTCAAACACAAATTTTTCAACACCTCAAAGGAATGTAAATGGTTTTGATCGAAGCAGATTGTCTATGCTTATAGCGATATTAGAAAAGCGTCTCAATATATCAGTTAGTGGTAATGACATATTCGTAAACGTAGTGGGAGGAATGAATATTAATGAACCGGCTGCAGACATGGCCGTTATAGCAGCAATCGCATCTAGTAATAAAAATATTTCTATAAATGCTGAAACTATTTTGTTGGGTGAAATAGGATTGTCTGGAGAACTAAGATCAATAAATGGAATTCAGAATCGACTTAAAGA
Source organism: Fidelibacterota bacterium (assembly GCA_045569115.1). Lineage (GTDB taxonomy): Bacteria > Fidelibacterota > Marinisomatia > Marinisomatales > S15-B10 > S15-B10. The sequence goes on from JBJKZS010000019.1 coordinate 2,272, forward strand.
ATCAAATCGATTAGGTTTCAAACAGGCTATAGTTCCAAATAGAGGGGAAAAAAGCATTGAAGGTATGAAAGAAATTGTTTGTAAGTCAGTTACTGAAGCTTTCGAAGTTATCTTTTAATTAATTCTACTTTAAGAATAGAAAGTATGAATTAAAATGGCATTTAAAGTACTTAGGAAAGAAACTAATACCTCCGCTCGAACAGGTGTATTAAAGACTTCACAGGGTAAAATTAATTCTCCTGCATTCATGCCTATTGGAACTTATGGCGCAGTGAAAACTTTAACTCCAAAGAATCTAGAGGAAGCTGGTGCCGAAATAATTCTAAGTAATACATATCACTTATATTTACGACCTGGTTTGGATGTCATAGAAAAGGCTAAGGGATTAAATAGGTTCATGGGCTGGAAAAAACCGATACTTACGGATAGTGGAGGCTTTCAGGTTTTTAGCCTTGCTAAATTGGGAAAAATAAATGATGAAGGTGTTTTATTTAAATCAGCTTTGGATGGATCTGAACATTTTCTAACCCCTGAATTATCAATGGAGATCCAATTGAAACTTGGAAGTGATATTATTATGTCTTTTGATGAATGTGTTCCGGGAAGCGCAAATAAAAAAGTAGTTGAAAAAGCCGTAGAAAGAACAACAGCTTGGACTAGAAGGTGTCATGATTATCTAAAGAAAAATGATGATCTTTCCCCATCCAGCCCACTCTTTTTCCCCATAATTCAAGGAGGAACGGACAAGAAATTAAGAAATGAGAGTCTTGATAGAATATCACCTTTTTCTGATAGCGGTATAGCAATTGGCGGTCTAGCGGTTGGTGAGGATAAAGAGAAAATGTTTGAGATAGTGGAAGAAATGGATAAAAATATCTCTCAAGAAAAACTTCGTTATTTAATGGGTGTTGGAAAACCAGAAGATATTTTGAGAGGGGTATCTTTAGGAATAGATTTATTTGATTGTGTGATTCCAACTAGAAATGCAAGAAACGGTCAGCTTTTTACTTGGACTGGAAGATTGAATATTTTCAATAGCAAATTCACTAATGATCTATTTCCTATATCTGAAGTTTGTAATTGTTACACCTGCTGTACATTTAGTCGTGCATATATTCGGCATCTATTTAAACTCAATGACGTGCTTGCTCTTCATCTTGCAACAATTCACAATATAACATTTTATCTTGATTTGATGAGTAAAATACGTTACGAAATAGGGCAAGAAAGTTTTACTGATTGGTCAAAAGTTATATTACCTGATTTGATTAGATCTAGTGACTGACGCTCATGTAACTCATATCGATAGTTATATCTATCGAAGGAATCAAAAAGGAAACCTTTCATATTTACTATTAAAGCGACAACCAAAGAAGAAATATGCTAACCTCTGGCAAGGGGTAGCTGGAAAAATTGAATATGGTGAAACGGCTGTTGATGCTGTCCTTCGAGAAATATTTGAGGAGACGGGATTGAAACCATTGAATCTTTATATAGCGGATCATTTAACTTCATTTTACCAGAGTTATAATGATAAAATTAATTTAGTTCCTGTTTTTATGGCAGAAGTTGATTCTAAAGAAGTTCGTATTTCTGTAGAGCATTGTGATTACCGTTGGGTTAATTTTGAAAACGGACTAAGAATACTTAGCTGGAATCAACAGAAAAAAGCATTGTCTGCAATTAATACTATGCTACAATCTGGAGATTGTAGGTTGGAATGGTCTAAGGTAAAGTTAGATCAAGAAAGAATCTTAGGAGATACAAAGTAGGATAAAACATTGGAAGAATTTTGTTTTGCTATTGCTTTCCAGCCTGTATTAAGCCATCCTTGGGTGAAAATTTTATTATTATCTTCATTGTTCCCTAAATATCCTTTCATCACATTGTGACCTCTAACACCTAATAATCCATAATTCTCCACTCCAATCTGATTCCCTTCGTCATCAATAATTGACATTTCACACATATTTAGTGGTTGACCTATAGGTATCATTCCATTAAATAGATTAATTGATTTAGAGCTAAAACTAGCAAAACCTGAGAGTTCAGGAATGAAAAACCCAGGAATACCAATATTTTTCTTATAAGAGGTGTGTGGTACCAATAAAAGCTCAGAATTTTTTGCTAACTGGTTATTATATGAAAAAAAAACTTTTGTATTTGTAGGTAAACCAGTTCCAAGATTGATCTGACATCCTGAATATAGCCCACTCATTATAGCACCAGATAGATTAAGTAAATCATTGGTTGGTTCTGGACAACCAATTACATCCTTATCAGAAAATTGAAAATATGCGGAAATAGCCATTCCACTAACCATCATGTTATAATGTGATAAAATCACATCCTTCCCATAATTATTACTTAGAATTAAACATTCATCTGAAAGTTTAGATTTTTTTCCAATCTGGATTGTTGTTGATTCTTCTTCAAGAGTTTCATCAAAAAGGAATGGATCTGCTATGAATACTGAATCTTTTTCATAATCATTCAAGTATACAGTTGCACCAACTTCCCAAATACCAAAAATTTGAATCAAAGATCTAAATTCTCCGTTATAATTCACTTTGACTCTATCTCCGAAACATATTTTTTGTCTACGAAGAAAGTTTGCACACTTGCATACTTGATGAAAAAAATCAACAAAAGATATTTGATGACAATGGTCATTTTCATTAATTATTAGAAAAGTACGATTACCATATCGTTGTACTTGTGAATCAAGTAGTGATCTAATACTTGGATATGGGATCATTATTTCAGATGAAGGTACACCTCTAATTGACTGGGCTGATTCTAAATTAGATATAAGATTAAAATCCATCATAAATAATCTATGATAGACTTGCGTACTATTTCATATAAATACCTAATAAAAGTGTAGCTATTGATTATGTGTCTTTCAAAAGACTTTACTAAGTTTCAGTAGGAAATAATGTTTTAATAATAAAATTTGTTTTAAGGATTAATAGATTATGCCTACGAGGTTGAAATATTTTGTTTTTCTAGCATTATTACATTATGTAAGATTTGTGAATAGAGATTCTTCAAAAAAACTATTTTATTAATTGTATTATACCTGTCATTAGGAAATTAAAATCATAAGGCAACTTTTTTAGATAACATCAATGAACAATAAGAAATTCGAAAGCATACTTCAAACTATTGGCGACACTCCTATCGTAAAGTTAAATGAAATTGGGCAAGAGCTCGATTGTACCTTTTATGTGAAATGTGAATTCCTTAATCCTGGCGGATCTGTGAAAGATCGAATTGGTGCAAGAATGCTTGAAGAAGCTGAACGTGCAGGAAAAATTAAACCTGGTGATACTCTAATTGAGCCTACCTCTGGGAATACTGGTATAGGAATTGCTCTGTCAGCCGCGGTTAAAGGGTATAGGATGATTATAACTATGCCTGAAAAAATGAGTAAAGAGAAAGAAGTAGTTCTTAATGCTCTAGGAGCCAAAATAATACGAACCCCCACAGAGGCTGCTTGGAATGATCCAAAAAGTCACATTGGAGTAGCTAAGGAATTAAATAAAAAAATTCCTGATTCTCATATTTTGGATCAATATACTAATCCTGACAATCCGAACACTCATTATTCCATTACTGCCGAGGAAATTTTAAGTCAATTTGGTAGTGAATTAAAAATGGTCGTTATGGGAGTTGGAACTGGTGGAACAATTACTGGTGTTGCAAAAAAAATAAAGGAGAAGCGTCCCGAAATTTCTATTATTGGAGCAGATCCAGAAGGTTCAATACTTGGTGGAGGGAATGAAATTAGGCCTTATTCTGTAGAAGGTATAGGCTATGATTTTTTCCCCGATGTACTAGACAATACTTTAGTTGATAAATACATTAAGACGAATGATAAAGATTCATTTGTCATGGCACGTCGATTAATAAAAGAGGAAGGATTATTAATTGGTGGATCTAGTGGATCATCTGTTTGTGCAGCTCTGAAAGCTGCCACCTTGCTAAAAGAAGATGATGTTTGCTTAATAATTTTGCCTGATTCAATTAGAAACTATCTTAGCAAATTCGCAGATGATGACTGGATGAAAAAAGAAGGATTTATTGAATAGTCATCAATAAATTTTGTTTAATAGGATTCAACGAATCATACTATTTCTTTTTCAAGAAAATCATTGTTTGTTATTACTAATAAAGGAGTTCCCATGAAGTTTGATACTAAGATTGTACGTGCAGAAATAAAGCCTGATTCAACAACGGGTTCTATTGTTCCGCCAATATATCAAACGGCAACGTATGTTTTACCAGAGGTGGGTAAAGATAAGGGTTTTGATTACACTCGTTCTGCTAATCCGACGAGGCAAATTCTTGAGGAATATCTTGCGTTTATAGAAGGAGGTAAATATGGAGTATGTTTCTCAAGTGGTATGGCAACTGTAGATAGTTGTTTGAAAGTTTTAAATCCTGGAGATCACATTATTTGTTCTGATGATGTTTATGGGGGTGTTTCTAGGCACTTTAATAGAATTTTGACTAGGTATGGTCTCCATTTTACATATGTTGATTCAACTAATTCTCTTAATGTGAAACAGGCTATTCGTCCAGAGACAAAGATGCTATGGATAGAAACACCAACTAATCCTTTGCTTAAGGTAACGGATTTACAGGCTATTAATGAAATAGCAAAGGACAATCAACTTTACTTTTGTGTTGATTCAACATTTTCAACACCTGTTTTTCTAAGGCCCCTTGAATTTGGTGCTGACATGGTTATTCATAGTACTACGAAATACATTAGTGGACATAATCAGATTATTGGTGGTGCCGTTATTACAGATAATATTGATCTGTTTGATGAAATGAAGTTTATCCAAAAAACTATAGGAGCTGTTCCAAGTCCGTTTGATTGCTGGCTTACTTTACTGGGTTCTAAGACTCTTCATTTAAGAATGCAAAAACATGCTGAAAATGCTCAAGTCATTGCTGAGTTTCTTGAATCCCATTCTAAGGTATTGGATATAACTTTCCCCGGTCTTACTTCTCATCCTCAACATGAAAGAGCCAAGGATCAAATGGATGGATTCAGTGGCATGATTTGTTTTGAGCTTAAAGGAGGAATTGAAGCAGGTAGAAAATTAATGAACAATGTCCGCTTATGTGCTTTAGCAGAAAGCCTGGGTGCTGTAGAAACTATGATAACTCATCCAGCAACGATGACACATGTTGATGTTCCAGTAGAGGAGAGAAACGCAAGAGGTCTAACGGATGGATTAGTTCGTTTGTCTATTGGAATTGAAGATCCAACAGATATATTAAATGATTTGAAATTAGCACTTGATAAAGTTTAGGATAAAATTTTTCCTTCAAGCTTAACCTACCTAATGAAAATAAATGGTCCTCTCCATGATGCAATTTTCTTAAAAAGATTAAACCGTTTTCTTACATTAATTGATGTTGACGGGAAAATTTTCAAAAGTCATCTTCCTGATCCTGGACGTCTCAGTGAGTTATTAATTCCAGGAGCTAAGTTAAAAGTTCGTTATGTTAACCGACAGTTTTCAAAACGAAAAACATCTTGGACAACATTGATGGTAAAACAATCTAATCAATGGATCTCTATAGATTCAACATTACCAAATAGATTCATAAAATATCTTTTAGAAAGAAAAAACCTTCCACAATTCAAAGATTTTAAGTTAAAAAAACCAGAAGTTTTGGTCGGAGAACATAGGTTTGATTTTCTTTTAGAAAAACTTGGAGAGTTATTTTATTTAGAGGTAAAGTCAGTTACATATGTAGAGAAGGGTATGGCTAAGTTTCCTGATGCTGTGACCGAACGGGGAATGAAACATGCCTATTCTTTAGCTCAGATGTCTAAAGAAGGTAAAAAAACAGGAATTCTTTTTGTTTGTCAACGATCAGATGCAACAAATTTTCGTCCTATGTGGAATAGAGATCCAAAATTTTCAGAAGCTTTGGTTTTCGCAGAGCGAGCAGGTGTTCAAATTAATGTTATTGTGACAAAAGTATCCCCAACCTCGATTACTTATCATAAAGAGATCTCTTATGATCTCGCACCTTTTTGAAAAAATTTCTTTTTTTAATTCCGCCAATAATCATTTTTAGATGCGCTGCATTAGGTCCTCCTCCAGGAGGTCCTAAAGATGAAATATCTCCAACTTTAGTAAATGTTTCACCAGAGTCTGGAACTACAGGTATTCAAGGAGGTGTTTCTATTGAATTAACTTTTTCAGAAAGATTAAGTGAAGAGACGGATTTTTCTTCGATTCGTCTTTCTCCCATAATTCAGAGCCCACTGGATTTCATATTAAAGAAAGAAATAATATCAGTTGGCTTTCCCAATGAATTAGATGAAGATCAGACTTATATACTGACTTTAACAAGAGATTTAAAGGATGAAAGAGAAAATCGTTTAGATAGAACCTATCAGATTGCCTTAAGTACAGGAACAGAGATTGCAAGTGGTCGAATATCTGGTGTGGTTCATCGATTAAAAAATGGAACTTCAGCTATAGTATATCTCTTTGAAAAAGATGAAGACTCTAAAGACAGTCTTTTACTTAGCACGCCAGATTATTATACAGAAACAGATGATTCAGGCCGTTATGTTTTTGATTTCTTAGCTTATGGTCACTATATCATTTTAGCACATACTGGTGCATCTCCCCCTGCACCAATCAGGCCATCAAGATCAAATTATGGGCTTTATTGGAAGCCTGTTATTAGTTTGAACCAAAATATAAATAAAAATAATAATGTGAATATGTTCTTAGGTAAAGAGGTGTCTTCATTCAGATTGTTGTCAGTGAAAATGGATGATAGTGTTTCTGGAACGATGGTTTTTACCAATTCATTTGATTTATCAAATTCATCTGATGTTCAAATAAAATTTTTATCAAATATTTCTGAAATAGGATTAGAGGTCTCAAAACTTTTCCAATATACTGACACCAATAAGGAGTTACGTTTTTTTGTTGAAGGATTGAACCCTGGGGAATCTTATTCAATATCAGTTTCTGGATTAAAAGATTCTATTGATCAGAATCTTCAAGAAATAAAGCGTCAAGTACAAATCCCTGAAATTAAAGATTTCGAACTTTCAATTCATTCGACATCTGCAAATGAAATGTCAATTATTGCACCTGGAAATTCTCCTTTTAGTATTCAATTTACTAAGCCAATTATTATCTTAAGTGATTCAGTATTGATATTGACAAATAATGAAGGTGATACTTTGAAAAATGATTGGGAAATAGATGATTCAATTATGAATATTTTTCCAGATGGTGGATGGGCCGAGCTAAGTTCTTTTACATTAAAGATTTTTGGAAATTATATTGAATCTCTTGATGGTTCTTCAATCAAGGATTCAATATTAACATATAATTTTGAAACCAGCTCGAAAATAGGTTTCGGAGGGGTAATTGGTCAAGTGAACGGACCTTATTTTGAGGGTTCAATAGTTATAGCTAGGTCATTAGAAAAACAGACTAAATCTGTTACCGTATCGGTAAATTCTAGTGGAGAGTTTAAAATGGAGAATGTTCCTGAGGGTCAGTGGATGCTAAGTGCATTTCAAGATAAAGATGGAAATGGTCGTTATACACATGGCAATATATATAAGAACAAACCTTCTGAACCTTTTACTTTTCTAGTTGATACAATTGAGGTTCGGGCTAATTGGGATATTGATGGTATAGAATTAACATATCCTAAGAATTATGAACAATGAAGATTAAGAATAAAATGTTTGGGGTAATAATTGCTGGCGGAAGAGGGACAAGATTTTGGCCAATAAGTAGGAAAAAACGTCCTAAACAGTTACTCAATATTATTGGCGATAAATCAATGCTCCAGATGACTGTAGATCGATTGAGAAAAATACGTTTTATTGAAGATATTTACATTGCGACTGGAAAAGATCTTGCAAAAACAATTGCCAAAGAAATTGAGGGTGTGCCAAAAAAAAATATTATAGTAGAACCTTCTGGAAAAAATACTGCGCCTTCAATTGGATTAGTTGCCGGGCATCTATTAAAAAGAGATGCTGATGCTGTTATGGGTGTTTTTCCAGCTGACCATCTTATCGTTGGTCACCGCCCATTTTATCTCTCTTTATCTACTGCTTTTAATTTGGTTTCAAAAAAGGAAATTTTGATCACTTTTGGCATAGTGCCATCTTCTCCTCATATTGGTTATGGTTACATTCAGTATAACAAAAAGAAAATTCTAGAAGATGAAATTGCTTTTGGAGTAAAGACTTTTGCTGAAAAACCTACCTTATCAGCGGCCAAAAGATTTATCAAAAGTGGTGACTTTCTGTGGAATAGTGGAATTTTTGTTTGGAAAGCTTCGGTTTATATGAAAGCCATGGAAGATTATTTGCCAATACAATATGATATAATAAAAAATATTGTATCAAAAGTGGGTACAAATGAATATAAATCTATCTTAGAGTCTGAGTGGGATCGTATTAGTCAAGAGTCCGTAGACTATGGAATACTTGAAAAAGCTCAAAATATTGGTGTTATTAAAAGTGATTTTGTATGGAGTGATTTAGGTTCTTGGGACGCGTACTATAATCTTATGACAAAGAAGAAGGACGGAAATGTTATAAAGGGAGATGGCTTAGTTATTGATGGAACGAATAATCTTATTCACTCAAGTGATAAATTTACAAGTGTTCTTGGTATCAGTAATATTGCAGTAATTAATACTAATGATTCTACCTTGATTGTGCCTAGAGAAAGGGTAGAAGAGATAAAAAAAATCTTAGCAGTTTTAGAAAAAAATGATCGAAATGAGTTGCTATGAAACAAGAACAGATTTATAATCATTTTGAACAACTAGCTGATAAACTAAATATTACAATTTTGGAGGGAAAAGGTGATTTTGAAGGTGGATTTTGCACACTTAATGGTGATGACTTTGTAGTCTTAAATAGAGGCAGACCACTTGAGCAACGTCTTCGCATTTTAGCTACATCTTTTGGAGATCTAGATTTGGAACAGCAATATATTATGCCAATTTTGAGAAAATTCATCGATTCTAACTCTACAGATTAAGTTAGGCAATAAATGAAAATACTTGATTCCGGTTATGTTAATCTTTATAATCCCACTTCTTGATTCCTAATTGACATCAAAGCTTGACTTCTATTATAGTTAGAAAGGATTCTAATGAGTTCTATAGAAACTGATGATATTCGTAATATAGCGATTGTAGGACATGGTACATCTGGAAAGACAATTCTAGCTGAAGCCATATTATATAATGCTGGTGAAATAAGTAGAATCGGTACTATTCAAGATGGGACGACTATTTCAGATTATCATCAGCAAGAAATTAATCGACAGATCTCAATTAGCGGAACTCCACTTCATTGTAATTGGTTGAAAAAACGTCTAAATATTCAGGATGTTCCTGGCTTTCTTGATTTCCTTGGAGAAGCAAAGAGTTCTTTGCGAGTTTCAGATATTTCAATCGTTACTGTACCCGCTACTACTGGTGTCGAAACAGGCACTGATATTGTTTCAGGATACGCTGAAGAAAGTGGTATACCAAGATTGTTTGTTGCTACAATGCTAGATAAGGAGCATACAAATTTCGATTCAGTTTTAAATCAAATACAAAGTCATTTTTCAA
>JBJKZS010000020.1:0-11558 GCA_045569115.1 Fidelibacterota bacterium
GAATATAGAGAGGTCTGGGCATTGCAAAAAAAAATGGTTAAAAACCGTTGCCAGTCTTTAATTCCAGATACTCTAATACTAGTACAACATTACCCAGTTTATACTTTTGGAAAAAATTCAAATGACAATCATCTTTTAGGTTCCCGGGATAATAATGTGCCCGTTTATCATACGGAGCGTGGTGGAGATGTTACATTTCATGGGCCAGGCCAACTTGTAGGGTACCCAATCTTGGACTTACAAAATCATAATAAAAGTATTACATGGTATATGCGTTCTCTTGAGGAAGTAATAATTAATACGCTTAAGCTATACAAAATTAATGCCCAAAGTAGAGGAGGTCTTACAGGAGTTTGGGTTGGTGATCAAAAAATTGCGGCGCTTGGGGTTCGTTTATCTAGATGGGTTTCTATGCATGGGTTTTCGTTGAATGTGAATACTGACCTCAAATTTTATGAAGGTATTATTCCTTGCGGAATTTTTGAATATGATGTTACATCAATGGCGGAAATTTTAGGTCATGAAGTTGATATGGCTAAAGTAAAAAAATCTATCATTAATGAGTTTATAAAGTTTTTTCATTTTGATATTATGGAGACAGGCATTGCCTAGACTTCACGGGTTTACAAAGAAACGATTGCTTGAAATTTACGAGTTGATGATTACGTCTAGAAAATTAGACCATAAAATGTTGATTCTTTTAAAACAGAACAAAAGTTTTTTCCACACGGGAGTTTCCGGTCATGAAGCTACTCAATTAGCTGCTGCTGAAGTTTTACGAGTTGGTGAGGATTGGTCATACCCGTATTATAGAGATGGAGCATTTTGTCTTGGCTTAGGATTAACTTGTCGAGAGCAATTATTGAGTGCTCTTGCCAGGGTTGAAGACCCTAATTCTGCTGGTAGGCAAATGCCTGGGCACTATAGTAATAAAGAAAAAAGAATAGTTACGCAATCAAGTGCTACTGGAACTCAATATTTACAAGCTGTTGGATGTGCTATTGCGGCTACTCGGACGGGAAATAAAGAGGTCGTATATGTTTCTTCAGGCGAGGGTTCTACCAGTGAAGGAGACTTCCATGAAGCATTAAATTGGTCAAGTCGCGATAGATTGCCAATTATCTTTCATATTCAAGATAATAAATATGCGATTTCAGTTCATATTTCCGATCAAATAGCTGGATCTGTATATGATATTTCAGCTGGTTATGAGCACCTCGCACGCTTTCAAGTAGATGGAACAAATTTTTTTGAATCACATTTAGCATTTGAAAAGGCAGTTGATCGTGCTCGAAAGGGCAAAGGTCCTAGTATTATAGTCTCTGATGTGGTGCGATTACTATCACATTCATCCTCTGATGATCAGACAAAATATAGAAGTAAAAATGAGCTAACAGCTGATCTTGATAGAGATCCAATCCTTAGCTTAAAAAGAGAATGTATTGAAAAGAGAATAATCAGAGAAAAAGAATTCGAAACAATCGATGAAGAAATAAGTCAAAGAGTTAATAAAGAAACGGAATGGGCTGAAAGTCGGCCACATCCTATGGCTTCAACAGCTAGAGATCATGTCTACAGTTCATTGCCTTTGCCAGTTTCTGGTGAAAAGAATATTATTTCAAATAATATTAATATGGTGGAAGCAATTAACCATGCTCTTCATGAGGAAATGAAATGGAATGACAAAATGATTGTTTATGGTCAAGATGTTGCTGGGGAGAAAGGTGGTGTCTTTACTGCTACAAGAGAGTTGAGTAAAAAATATGGAGAGAATCGAGTGTTTAATTCTCAACTTGCGGAGTCATCTATAATCGGTACAGCAATAGGAATGGCCTGTTCTGGTTTAAAGCCAGTAGTGGAAATTCAATTTGGAGATTACATATGGTACGCCATGATGCAAATTCGAAATGAAATGTCAGCTATAAGGTACAGATCAAATAATAGTTGGAGCTGTCCAGTTGTAATCCGTGTTCCTGTTGGAGGCTATATTAATGGAGGTATTTATCACAGTCAATCTATTGACGGTTATTTCCTTCATACTCCCGGAATTAGATTAGCATATCCTTCTAATGCTGAAGATGCTAAAGGTTTGCTAAAAATGGCTTGTCGCATGGATGATCCCGTCATTTTTTTAGAACATAAAGGACTTTATAGAAATAAGATAGCAATCACTGCTGAGCCTGGCGAAGATTATTTGCTTCCTTTTGGTAAGGCTAAGAAAGTTAGAGAAGGTGATGATATAACTATTGTGACATTTGGAATGATGGTCTATAAAAGTTTGGATGCGGCTGATTTAATTGCTTCAAAATCAGGAGCTGAAATAGAAATAATTGATTTAAGAACTTTAAATCCTTTAGATATACATACTATTGGTGCTTCAATTAATAAAACAAATAGGGTGATGATTGTACACGAAGATAACTTAACTAGCGGACCTGGTTCTGAGATTTCCGCAATTATTGCGGATAATTTCTTTGAAAAATTAGATGCTCCTATTAGACGAGTTGCAGCAAAAGATGTTCATATAGGATATAGTTCAATTCTTGAAAATGAAATTCTTCCTCAGGTTGAAGATATTGTCAAGGTTGCTGAGGAATTACTTGAATATTAAATGGAGAGGGTAAACCATGATAGTTGATGTGGTAATGCCTAAGCTAGGTGAATCAATAACTGAAGGAACCATTATTCAATGGTTGAAGTCAGTAGGGGATGTTGTAGAAAAAGATGAAGCTTTACTGGAAATAGGAACTGACAAAGTTGATTCAGAAATTCCTTCACCAGCCGGAGGTTTCATTAAGGAAATTTTAGCTCAACCTAATGATGTCCTACCTGTCAATGAGGTTATTGCAAGGATTGAAACTGATGAAACTATTAGCGCTAGACCTAATGAAATAGATGAAAACCAAATAGAAGAAACCCCGGTTTTATCTAAGGAATCTATTGACCCTAAGTCCAGCTCAAATCCTTCGCCTCAAACTATTCCTTCTCTACCCGCCACGCGAAATGGAGGTGACAGGACTTTTTATACACCTTTAGTCAGAGCAATTGCTCGTCGAGAAGGTCTTGCTGATTATGAATTATCTTTGATTCCTGGTACTGGACGTTCAGGACGAGTAACAAAAGGCGATATAATTGCTTATCTTGAGACTAGAAAATCATCTGTTGATATTCCTCCTAGTCAAAATATCACAGCTATCGATCCAGTTCAATCGGCCGAGCCATCTAGCCAAAGAACTATATCTTCTGATCCAGTTCAATCGGGCAAATCATCTCATACCTATCAACCTCCTCTAGCTATGGATGACCATTTAGAAGATATGAGTAGGATGCGTCAAGCTATAGCTGATCATATGCGCCAAAGTATTGACACTGCAGCACATGTTTATCTTATTTCCGAATGCGATGTTACAAGCGTTGTGAATTTTGTAAATGAACGACAAGAAGTATTTAAAGGTCGAGAAGGTTTTAAGCTTACTTATACACCTTTCTTTATTTTGGCTGCTGTTAAGGCTATTCAAGCTCATCCAAAATTCAACGCTTCGTTGAACGGTAAAAAAATAATTTATAAAAAAAATATTAATATTGGAATGGCGGTAGCAATGAAAAAAGGACTAATGGTTCCAGTTATTTCAAATTGTGAAGAACTAAACTTCCTTGGACTTTGTCGAAAAGTTAATGATCTTGCTATTAGAGGACGGAATGGGAAATTATCACCGGATGAACTTCAAGGTTCTACATTCAGTGTATCCAATTTTGGAGTATTCGGAAATACATTTGGTATGCCTATCATTAATCAACCTAATTCTGCAATCCTTGGTGTAGGAGCTGTAAAAAAACAGCCTGTTGTAAGGGAGACTCCTGCTGGTGATGCAATTGTGATTCGATCTATGTGTTATCTTTCAATTGGAATAGATCATAGGCTACTTGATGGTTCGGATGGGGGTTCATTCTTGAAAACCATGGTTGGAATGCTTGAAAATATAGATGTGTCAGTGCTTTTATAGGTTCTTTTATGCAAGTTTCTGATAAAATAAACTCTATTCCCAAAACTAAAAAACCGTCTTGGTTAAAAACAACAATTAAAATAGGCAATAATTTTAGTGAAATAAAGTCTATGGTTAAAGCTGGGAATCTTCATACTGTATGTGAAGAGGCTCTCTGTCCTAATATTTTCGAGTGTTGGGATCGTCGTTCCGCAACATTGATGATTCTAGGCGATGTATGTACACGTTCATGCGGATTTTGCAATGTTAAAACTGGAAAACCCAATTGGAATGATTCTGATGAACCTAGGCGGACAGCTTTAGCTGTTCAGCAAATGGGTTTGAAGCATTGTGTGATTACATCTGTAAATCGTGATGAACTTTCTGATGGTGGATCCGGTGTATGGGCTTCTACAGTAGATGAAATACGTAAGATTAACCCTAATTGTACAATTGAAGTGCTTATACCTGATATGAAGAATGAAGACGGTCCTCTAACAAAAATTTTTGCTTCAAAACCTGAAATTTTAGGTCATAATATGGAGACAGTAGAGAGACTATACGATAAAGTAAGACCTCAAGCAAAATATGAATGGTCATTGGATGTTCTCTCTAAATCAAAATCCTTTGGATTGAAAACGAAAACAGCATTTATGCTAGGTATAGGAGAGACAGCTGAAGAAGTATTCCTTCTTATGGAGGATATTTCTAAAACTGGATGTGATATTGTAGCTATTGGTCAATATTTGCAACCGACAATAGCTCACTCTCCTGTAGACCGATATGTTCATCCTGATGAGTTTGAAGTTTATCGCAAAGCTGGAATTAAAATGGGGTTTTCTTGGGTAGAATCAGGTCCTCTAGTTAGAAGTTCCTATCATGCTGATGAGCAAGCAACTCAAGAAATAAAAACTTAAATGTCTCAAAACAAACTTTTTATATACCTGGCTATTCTAATTGGATCTATTGCTATGGGTTGGATGGTAAAAGACTTATCTTCGGTCTCGTTCGATGAAAAAAATAAATCCCAGACTTTTCTTGAATCCGATTCTGATATTGAAAATATTGGTGAATTAACTGCAATAGTTAATCCTAATTGGGTTAGAGAGGAACCTTCTTCTTCTATGAGAATTGCTCAATTCCGTCTTCCCGCTGAATCAAAAGATATTGAAGATGCCGAATTAGCAATTTTTTCGGGAATAGGGGGTTCTATAGAGGATAATCTTAATCGATGGTTTAGTCAGTTCAAACAGCCTGATGGAAGTGAGTCAAAATCTAAAGCTAGGGTTCGTAATTTTATGGTGGGTGGTATGACGACAACAATTGCTGATTTAACCGGAACTTTTACTGGAGGAGGTATGCCAATGTCTGAGTCTGTAGAAAAAAAAGATTATCGCCTTCTTGCTGCTATAGTAAAAGGAGATTCAAGCATCTATTATTTCAAGCTTTTAGGTCCGAGATCAACTGTTGGGCTGTGGGCTGAGGCTTTCGGTCAATTTATCGGAAATCTCAGGAAAGTTGCCATCTAAAATAGTCAAAATGTCATAAATTATGACAAAAGGTTCCAAAAATGATTTTGGCACAATCTTTGAGAACCCTATTTATAGTATATGTAATTTGTGTTGAAAGGAATAAATCATGAGTGATGCTAAGGAATCAAAGACTAAAGATAACGATAATTCAGTTGTAGGCTTGCCACAAACTTATCCAGTAATGCCTTTACGGAATACAGTCCTTTTTCCTCAACAGGTTATTCCAACATATATCGGAAGGGATCGGTCACTTAAACTTATTGACAATCTACCCTCAGGGAAAAAAATGATTGTTGTAGTAGCCCAACAAGATGGAGCTCAAGAAAATCCTAGAGCTGATGAGCTTTATTCTTGGGGGACATTAGCTATGGTATTAAAAGTTTTTGATATGCCTGACAATAGTAAATCAGCCATTATTCAAGGTGTAGATCGTGTAAAAGTTTTATCATTTATTCAAGATGAACCATACTTCAAGGCTGCTGTCCAAAGAGTTGAAGATCAAGAAATAGAAGGCCTTGAATCAGAAGCTATGGCAAAGTCAATCCGTAATACTTTTGAAGATCTTGTAAAAGTCGCACCTTACCTTACTGAAGAACACTCAGGAGTACTAAGTTCAATCTCTAAACCTGGTCGTTTAGCAGACAGGGTAATTTCATTGGTGACAATTCCTACACAAGAGAAGCAAGAAATATTAGAAGAGATGGATGTTAAAGAAAGGCTTGAAAAAGCTACAGTTCTCCTTAATCGTGAGATTCAAAGAATTAATCTGGGTGAAAAAATTCAGACAGAAGTGCAGGATGAAATATCTAAATCTCAACGTGAATATTATCTCAGAGAGCAGATGAAAGCTATTCGTCGAGAGTTGGGTGAAGAGGACGAGTCAGCTGAACTTACTGAACTTGAAGATAAAATTAAGGCGGCAAAGATGAGTGATGAAGCTGAAAAAGTTGCTTTGAAAGAACTTGATCGTCTAGGAAAGATACCACCTCAATCGCCTGAATATTCAGTATCTAGAACCTATTTAGACTGGTTATTAGATTTACCCTGGAGTAAATCAACTAAGGATAGAGTAGACACTAAAGAAGCACAGCGCATACTTGATAAAGATCATTATGGTTTAGAAGATGTAAAAGAGAGAATTATTGAATATTTAGCTGTAAGAAAACTTAAGGAAGAAAAAACTAAGGATGGGCGTGTAAAGGGCCCAATTCTCTGTTTTGTGGGTCCGCCTGGTGTTGGAAAAACATCACTTGGTAGATCTATAGCTAGATCTATGGGGCGTGAATTTGTAAGGATATCCCTTGGTGGAGTAAGAGATGAAGCAGAAATAAGAGGACACCGACGTACTTATATCGGTGCTCTTCCAGGTCGAATAATTCAAAGTCTAAAGAAATCTGGTACAAATAATCCATTATTTATGTTGGATGAGATTGATAAAGTAGGAGCTGACTTTAGGGGGGATCCATCGTCAGCACTTTTGGAGGTACTTGATCCAGAACAAAACTTTTCTTTCAGTGACCATTATCTTGAAGTTCCTTTTGACCTAAGTAACGTAATGTTTATTGCTACCGCTAACGTACAAGACCCAATTGTTCCAGCTCTTAGAGATAGGATGGAAATTTTGGAATTTTCAGGATACATTGAACAAGAGAAAATAAAAATAGCTCGTCAATACCTTATTCCTAAGCAACTTGAAGAAAATGCTTTGACAAAAAAGGATTGTTCTTTTTCTGAAGCTGGAATTAAGGAACTTATTCGATCATATACTCGTGAGGCTGGCGTTAGAAACTTAGAGAGAGAAATTTCTAATGTACTTAGAAAAGTCGCTCGACAACGTGCAGAAGGAGATATCCATTTAGTAAAGATTACTAAAGAAGCTGTGGGTAAGTATCTTGGAGCTCCAAGGTTCTATCCTGAGATGACTGAAAGAATGAAAAAAGCAGGGGTTGTAACTGGTCTTGCTTGGACATCTGTAGGAGGTGATATTCTTTTTATTGAAGCTTCTCAAATGCTTGGAAAAGGAAGACTTACTTTAACAGGTAAGTTGGGTGATGTAATGAAAGAGTCGGCAACAGCAGCCCTTACATATGTGAGAGCTAATTCTAAAAAACTTGGTATCGATCCGAAATTTAACGAAAATACTGATATACATGTTCATGTACCAGCAGGAGCAATACCCAAAGATGGTCCTTCAGCTGGAACAGCTATATTCACTGCCATAGTTTCACTGCTTACCAATCAACCAGTGAAAAATTCTTTAGCAATGACAGGCGAAATCACTCTTCGAGGAGCTGTATTACCAGTTGGTGGTATTCGTGAAAAAGTTACAGCCGCACATCGATCTGGTATTAGAGAGATAATACTTCCTCATTTTAATCAAAAAGATTTAGAAGAAATTCCAGAGAAGGTTATTAAAGATATGACTTTTTACTTTGTTAAAGATCTAAATGAAGTAATCAATCATGCTTTTAGTGCAAAACCTGCAAAAGCCAAACCAAAAAGAGCAACAGCATCAACAGCTCAAATTGCTGAAGCTTAAGATTATATTAATCCGAAGTTTTAGGTAATTTAACTAAGGTTATTTGCAACTATTTGAAAAATAATACGGACGCTTAGCTCAGTTGGTTCAGAGCACTGCGTTTACACCGCAGGGGTCGTAGGTTCGAATCCTACAGCGTCCACTGAGAATCTTCCTACGAATCTCCTTACAAAATCAGAATAAACTATTAGGAACTTATTTGCTGAAATGAATAATTATAATAATACAAAAATTATAGCAACTATTGGTCCTTCCTGCGATAAAAAAAATATACTAGATGAAATGGTGACTTCAGGAGTTGATATTTTCAGGCTCAATATGTCCCATGGTGATGAGCCCTCAAAAAGACATCTTTATAGCTTAATTAAATCCTTGAAATTTGATGATGGAAGTAGGCCCACTATTTTAACAGATTTGTCAGGGCCAAAAATTCGAGTGACTGGTGTAAAAAATAATTACAAACTTTCTGAGGGTCAATTTGTCCTCATCACAAATAAAAAAAATTATGGAGAAAGTGATATTCAAGTTACAAATGGTATAGAATTCAACAATATTAGAAAAGGAGCAAAAATATTAATTGATGATGGAAAAGTTCAGCTTGAGGCTACGCAAATTATATCAAAAAATTCAATAGAATGTAAAACTTTAATTGGCGGGGAAGTAAATGAAAGAAAGGGTGTAAACTTTCCTGGGATTTCAATTGATACTCCTTCACTTACTGAGCAAGATATTTCTGATTTAAAAATAGCTTTGGAAGCGGGTGCTGATTGGATTGCTCTATCATTTGTTCGATCTGAAAAAGATATATTGGCTGTCCACAAAATAATGGATGAGAATGGAAAGCGGCTTCCGATAATGGCGAAGATAGAAAAGTGGGAGGCACTTGAAAAACTTGATTCCATTGCAAATGTTTTTGATGGAATTATGGTTGCTCGTGGGGATCTTGGTGTTGAAATTCCTGCGGAACAAGTACCTTTAGCACAAAAACGTATAATTAACTTGGCTGGACTATTAGGGAAACCAGTCGTAATTGCAACACAATTATTAGAATCTATGCTTGATAGTAAAACACCAACCAGAGCTGAAGTTAGTGATATTGCAAATGCTGTCTATGATAGTGCAGATGCCTTAATGGTAACGGGTGAAACAGCTATTGGAAAAAACCCTGTAGATGTAATTAAAACATTAAAGTTAGTGATTATCGAAACTGAAAGATCTGTAGACTCTAATCGACCTCCTTTACTTGAGGATATAAATAAAACACCGGATGCTATTAGTCATGCTGTTTCCCAAATTGCTCGAGATTTAAATATTAATTTAATTATGACTATGACCCATAGCGGTAGTACTGCACGGATGATTTCTAGATATAGACCTAAAGCAAAAGTTTTTGCTTTAACCCCATTTGATATTGTTATGCGTCAACTGCGTCTAGTTTGGGGTGTTATCCCTATTAAGGTGGATAATTATGATAACATAGATGAAATTCCAGAACTTTGCATTAATGTATTAAATGAATTAGGAGAAATTAAAAAAGGGGATAAATTTGTAATTACTGGAGGAGTACCTATGGGCGTTGAAGGGACTACAAATTATTTATCGGTACTAACTAATTAGTATAAAGAAATAGACATAAAGTAAGGATCAATTCAATCGAAGATCTATTTAATATAATATTATTTTGATGGTTATCCCCCTCGACTTTCTTTCCCATCTTTACCTCTAATTCCCCCCCTCTTAAAATGCCAGCGCATTTGAAGGAATCTATGAACTTTTATTATTTCGACTTGCTTATCCGTCCAAATATTTGAAAGAGTATTCTTGTTTTTTCCTAAGACAACTTCAAAAGCAAGTTTACCTTCTTCTCTTGATAATTCTCCGGATTCAACTCTGAGTTTTATACTACCTAGTTCATTATTTAATTTTTCTTGTGCTTCATCCAATGCTATGATTTGATCATTTGTAAGTTCTAGTGCTTCCATTTTTGCAAGTTTAACTTGTTCCTCAAAAGCCTTCTTTTTTGCTTCAAATTCTTTTTTCATTTCTTTAAGCTGGGACTTTTGTTCATCAGTTAAAAGTGAATCAATTGAACTTTTCAATGATTCATCAAGTTCTTTGATCATTTGTTCGCCGTTATGTCGAGTTATTTGGCCAGATTGAATAGCTTCAATGATTGAAGAAAGATCAGAACGATGATTCTCAATTATTAAATTGAATTCTTCCTTTTGATTTTCATTTAGAACCTTTTGGATAGCGTCAAAGGGTTCTTTTTTGTGCTTATCACGATCTTTTGGACTTTGATCTATTCTACCGTCTTTTGAGTGTTCTTTTAACTTATTTAATCGATAGAAAATCTTTTCCTTTGCTTCATTAGATAAAGTTTCTTGAAGTTCAGCAGCCAATTTCCAAATGAAACCGGGATCTTTGTCCCAACGACCTTTACTTCCGTGTCTGCCTAGTGCTTTTCTTAAAGTTTTAGTATTTTTACCAGATAATGCAAGTTCGATTTCTAAATCACTAGAAAATTGTTCTAGTTCAGAGGAATCAAGTTGAATTTCATTTGCACTAAAAGGATTTTCACAACCTGCTAAAAAAAGTACAACAATTATTAGAGGTATAAAGTTTTTGGGGTTGAATATCATATTTTTTCCTCTTGTTTTTCATTAGACTAATGAAAACACCATAAAGTTAAATATACACTGACATTATAATTGAAAAAAGAAGATATTCAATTATAAAAGAAATTATTAAAGGTTTAGCTTAGGCGATAAAAGTATGGTTTTTTCCTTTAACTCCATGAAAAAGTTTTCTTAATTCTTTCATGTCATTTTCTACATTATCTGTTAAAAAATATGGTTCGAGTAGATTAAAGCATCTGTTCTGATAATCAAATTGAATTGGAAGAATAGGAACATCTAGGTTTTTACTGATAACATAAAATCCAGTTTTAAAGGTTTTTTGAGGCAGCATCCCCCCCTCAGGAGCTAACATTAAAAGAAAGTGATTCATTTTTCGTAATCTTTCAATAATTGAATTAACCAAACCAGTTGATCGAGTTCGAGTAACAGGAATACCTCCCAATCGTTTGACAATTATTCTTTGAAGCCAACCAAATGGCCATTTTATACCAAAATTATCTAGATTATCCTTATCATTCTTTTGGGAAGAAATAGGCAAATGGGAGAAAACCCATTGAGCGGCAAGGAATTTCACTTTTACATCTAGGGCTAGAACGGCAAGTAGAACATAATATGCATCAATATAAGCTGAATGAGGTGCACCAATAACAATTACTTTTGGAAAATTGGGTATATTCCCATTAATACGCCAATTGGAGAGACGTAAAAGTCCATTGGAAATAAGAGATAAAATCCTTCTATTGGCCCGATGCGCAATTGGTATTTTTCTAAGTGAGTTTGACATTATTAATTTATATTGAGAACTTAGGTTTAATAGTTAATAAATATTTATATATTTTAAAGTTTTAACAAGTGTTGATAGAAA
>JBJKZS010000021.1:0-11429 GCA_045569115.1 Fidelibacterota bacterium
AATCTCTTTTGTCCATTCTCATACCATTGAGTTAATTCCCCATTCCATTGTCCATTTTTGTAAGTCCCTTCTGTAAACTTCTGTCCATTCTCCCACCATCCCGTTAATTTACCATCTTCTTCTCCTTTTTTATAAGTTGCTTCAACCCATTTTCCTCCACCTAAATACCAATCAATCCATAACCCATCTTGCTTACCATCATTGAAAAGCCCCTCTCTTTTTTTCTGTCCACTCTCATACCAACTAGTCCAATTGCCATCTTCCATACCATCCTTGTAAGTCTTTTCTTCTTTTTTCTGTCCATTCAAATACCAACTAGTCCAATTGCCATCTTTCATACCATCCTTGTAAGTCTTTTCTTCCATCATCTTTCCATTTAGATACCAACTAGTCCAATTGCCATCTTCCATACCATCCTTGTAAGTCTTTTCTTCCATCATCTTTCCCTCCTCAGTCCATCTAATATATAATCCATCCTTTTTTCCATTATTATAACTTTGCTGTTTTCTCTTCTGTCCATTAATATACCAACTAGTCCAATTGCCATCTTCCATACCATCCTTGTAATTTCTTTCTTCAAATTTCTCTCCACCTTCGTACCAACTAATATATAAACCCTCTATTTTTCCGTTTTTATAAGTTCTTTCTTCTTTCTTTTGACCATTATCATATTTACTAACTGTTTTCCCATTAAATGGTTTTTCTATGTTTTTCTTATATTTCAACCCATCTTTATCTATAAGATTCTTCTCAGCTATTGGTTTAGAACACCCTCCCATAAATAAAAATAAAGTGATTAATGCAATTCTCTTTTTCATAAGTTTTTTCGTATTCTTTACTTGAATTTCGTTTCTTTTAATTTAGCGATAAGTCTGGTTTCTAATCTTATCATAATGTGAACAACTTCAAGTCAGAAGATTGTCTAATAAAAATCATGTCATTAAAAATTAGAAATAATATCCCACTTAAGTTCCATATTCCCCATGGGACAAATAATTAAATAGCCTCTCTGCCTTTTTCAAAAAAACTTAGAATCAAAAAGTTTCCTCGATTAAAGCTTTAAAACTATTTACAATCGTAATCTCAGGCCAATATCTGCTGTACGGCCATAATGCTGCTCAGATGAAGGAAATCCTTTCCCTCTAACAAGATTTCGATCCACTGACCCTGTTATATTATTAACGTTCCCATAAATTTGAAGACCATACCATGGTAAATCTTGTTTAACCGAAAGATCCCATCGTGTATAACCGTCCGTAGACTGACGTAATTCTTTCCAAAAGTCTGTCCTTTGAAAAACCTCGGAAATATGAAGCATGGATAATCTTGCCGAAAAACCTTTTCTGTCATAGCCAATGGCAAGATTAGCGATATTGTTTGGTTGATCTATTATTCGGTCAGTGTAGAACGTATCAACATTTGTCATCTCAGCCCTAAAAGAAGGTTCGAAAAAATAGGTGGTCATTATTTCAGTTCTTGGATATTGAGCTTCCGAATGGATGTATGTATAGTTCATGTTCAAAACAAATCCGTTCCAAAAACCGGGAAGATACCAGAATCGTGTCTGCCAATCAATTTCCATACCTCGAATTTGAACAGGGTATGGATTATTCATGGTTACTCCATTAATAAACTTCAACTTTTGGTCTTCGTCTAATCCATATTCTGCTGGATCTATAATAAGCTTTTTCCCGACACTAAATATCAAGTCTTCTATTCTTTTTGTAAAAACACCCAGTGTAAGAAAGCCTATATATTGTTGATTTACTGAAAAATATAAATCATTATTTAAAGAACGGGCTGCCTTCAGATCCGCGTTCTTCCAAGATACACTGGTAGATGTGATATACCAAAATGGAAGGATTTGTGAATAATTGGGACGTGACAGTGTATTGGTCTGTGCAAATCTTATATCAAACCAGTCTGTTGGACGAACCCGAAGCATGTATGTAGGAAGCCAAAATTCATTTTTCCTGACATGAGTCACTCTATTTGAAGAATATTCCATCCAACTTGAAATACCGGCATAACCTTGAGTTGAAGTATAAGTGGTAATATTTTTCTCATAACGACCTCCTGTTATGAAATTAATTCTTGAGCCTATGTTGAAATCAACCATGACATACCTTGCACTGTATTCTTCATTGCCTGAATAATCATTGAGAAGAGAAGCTGACCAATCATTTCTCATTACATCATGAGGTAGCAACAATTCATATACACCATCAAGCAACGATACATCTGAGACAGGGCCCAATTCGTAATTTCCATTAAGAAAATTAACAGGTTGGTAGTTATAATCCATAAAACCAAGAAGGGAAAGAAATTGGGTGCCCAAGCCTGACCAAGTCTGCATTTCTGGATAGGTTTTCAAAATCTGATCTCGAGCATTTTGCCAACTGCCCCAGGCAAGAGGGGAAAAACGTCTAAACCGATCATAATATCTTTTCTTGGTTCTGTATTTGTTTCCTATCTTTATTTTTGCTGAAACAAGCCTCGAGAAGTTCAGATCAAATTCTACATTTACTCCTTCTGAGATTTCTGTTTCTTTGTTTGCAGATGAATCCATGTTTACACCTGTTAAAAATGCATCAAGAGTATCATTGTTCGCAAAAGAGGGTACATCCTCAGGAGCGGCATTTAAATCTGGATCTTTAAAGGCATTCGGTTCATTAAAATTCCAGCTGAGACTTCTAGGAGATACGTTCCCTGAGAAAGAATGAGATAAAAAAGCATCAACCTTGAACCCTGAAAATTGTTGCTCATATAAAAGTGAATTTGTAGCCACCGTGAGTGCTCTCTGAATATCAGAAGTTCCAAATGAGCGTGAATCTTGAACAATACCATAGCTGTTGCTGTGTACGATTTCATCTTTATCAATTCTGCTATATAGGTTTGTTAAACTAATGTTTCCATTTGGAATATTCGCGTCCAGAACAAACAGTCCGTTCAATCGATTATTTATTCGTGTAATATCACGAAGATCTAAGCTCGAGACCAAAACTGTATTGGTATCCACTAAAGAAGGTCCGTTTATCCAATAGTTGGCCCCCAATTGATTGGAACTCCTATTTCGTTTTTCGGTATCTATCTGCCCCACAACCCCAAAACGGTTTCCTAGAAAACGGTTGCTTACATCAGCAACGACCTTGTAATCGTTATAAGTCTCCCTAAGAGCATTGTTACTACCCTGAGCAATAAAATTGTATTTAAACCCTTCCGCAGCCTTTTTAATCCTGAAATCCACCGTGCCACCAAGCGCATCAGCATCTTTGTCTGGTGTGGCAGCCTTTGACACTTCAATTCCTTCGATCATATACTGGGAAATCATACTTAAATCAGTGCTCCGGTCATCACTATCGGTTGATGCCATACGAATTCCATTAATAGTCACAGCATTATACTTGGGAGAAAGACCACGGATGACAACCTTGTTACCTTCTCCTCCTTCTCTTTGAATGGAGACACCGGGAAGACGGGCTACTGATTCAGCCGCATTAGCATCAGGCAATTCCTGAATACGATCTGACGAGACCACGTTCACAATTGAACGAGATGAAAGTTGCTGGTTTATAGCACTCATCTGACCTTTGGCCTGAACACTGACCGTCACCATTTCCCCTTCAAGTGTCGTATATGAAAGACCAAAATCGTAGGTCAAGTCCTGGCCTTGTTTTACAAAAATACTGTCCTCTTTGGCTGTATAACCAATATAAGTGGCTTTGATAAGATAATTTCCTGAAGGAACATTAGAAAAAGAGTAAGAACCATTTTTATCGACTGCATCACCAAAGCTTGTGCCCAAAAGAAATACATTGGCTCCAACCAAAGGACTGCCTGTAGTAGAATCTTTAACAGTCCCCATTATAGTAGCACCAAATAAGGATGGCGGAAAAGGGGCCAATAGTAAACTCAAAGATAATAGACTTAGGAATCTCATTTAAAAAAAGGGTCTTTATTTACTTAACGTGTAAAAAACATATGTTTTCAAATATTATAATTTCTTACCAAATATACATTGATATTAATAATGACGAATTATTTAAACTAGCTATCCTTATATAATATGCAATCATACTATATAAATAAATATAAGAACTCTGTTATCTTACAGTATAAATGTCTTACAGTATAAACGTCTTACAGTATAACAAATATAAAATTAATTCTTGCATTAAGTAAACATATTTTGCTAGGTTTAAAAGATTAAAGGGAGCAAACCGTGCTAATTTAGAGGTACATATTTCTCCCTAACTATAAAAACATGATAATAATGGAGGAGCTAAATGTCATGAAGAAAACGCTATTCGTTTTTGTATGTCTTGCTTTAACTGGTCCATCTGAGGTATTTGCTGATACTACTGATGTTGCAGCAAGCACCACTACAGACCCTTTTACCCTTAATGCGGCCCATGCTGCGGGTACTGCAGGTACAGTATATCGTCTTGCACGTGATAGTCAATATTTAATGAATGCAACAATTATTGATTCATCATCCGAAGGTCTACGAATCATAGGAGCTGCTGGAACTGGCAATCTTCCAATCATTCAACCAGCTGCTGCTGCTGATGGATCATTACCTTCAGTATTTTTTAAAACGACTGGTACAACAATTCTGAAAGATCTTGCTTTTAATGGCAATGGATCTGGAAAAATTGGTCGAGTCGGTAGTGTCTTTGAAGGAAATGGGAAAGATCAAAGAGTAGTTGTAGACGGTTGTGTGGTAGAAGGATTATCTGGAAGAGGATGGGGTGGCGGTGAAATGCTTGCTTCTACATCTTCAGGAATGAGATTTCACGTCCTTAACAGCATATTTAGAGGTATTAATGGCGGCGATGTTTTCACCGGTGGTGTACTTAGAGGTGCAGCTGGTGGTGGAATGAGTTATGATACCTTAGTTGTTCAAAACAGTTCTTATTTTGGCTCATCCAGCTATTTATGGGTTGGACCTAATCCAAGTGGATATGCCCTTATTGATCACAATACTGTTGCAAACATTTTGGCGAACCCTTTTTTCACTCCAGGAATGGCCAATACAACTATCACAAACAACATATTCTATAACACCCAGATCTATGGTCAGAACGTAGATGAAAACAAGGGTGGTTGGTTTGGTGAAGACTCAGCCCGAGTTGCTGGAGGAAACTATCATGGCACCATCAGTTTCGACACTCTCAGCTCAGCTTGGAATGACAGTGGTTATGCTGAAGATAGTCGAAATATTAACGTATCCAATAATGTCTATTACGATGACGCTACTGTAGTAGCACATCGTACAAGAGCAGTAGAAGTGACAGTGTCTAACGCTGCTGGTGATGGTGACTCTACATATACAGATCAAAGGTTGGATGTACCTTGGATGAACGCGGAAGTAACAGCTATGTTTGCTAACAATACTAGCTTGACAGCTGAAAACAACCACAATATTGATCCGGGTTTTATACATACATATCATATTAATAATGTTCGAGATGAGATGATAGCTCACGCCACAGATTACCAAGAAGATCGTGCTGTATCCGGAACTGTATATTGGCTTAGTGATGCTGACGGTAACAACGCCGAAGCATACTCCAATATGACTCTACCCGTCATAGAGGATTTCAGTTACACTAATGTTTCAGCAGCAACCGCTAGTACAAGTGGTGGTCCTGTTGGTGATCCAAGATGGGGTGCGGCTGCAATTGATGATCCGAATGATTTTTTGCCTAAAGCTATATCTTTAGAGCAGAACTATCCGAACCCATTCAACCCATCAACTGAGATTACATATTCTTTAAATACTGATTCTCATGTAAAACTAACTATATACAATATGGTCGGGCAAAAGGTGAGTGTACTTGAGAATAAAGTTCAATCAGCTGGCTCTCATAAAATTAGATGGAATGGTACTGATCTATCTGGCAAAGCTGTTTCTAGTGGTGTATATCTCTACACGCTGGAAAATGCTGAAATGACAATTACTAAGAAAATGATCCTTATGAGATAGTTTCTTAATCATATACAATGATTAGGTTAAAAGGGGCGAGAAGTATATTCCTGCCCCTTTTTTCTTTATGTCATCCTTGTAATTTTATTTCAATAAGATCAAAATTGAGAATTATTGTTTTTTCTACTTTTCTCCTAATAACATATATCTTTCCAGTTTCTATAAAGGGTGAGAAAATAGTTAATGGGTATTATCCTAACTGGCTCAAACAAGACTTTCCATCGGAAAAAATAGATTTTACTATTCTTACTCATATTACTCATGCATTTGCATGGCCAAATTATGATGGATCATTAGGAATGTACTCAGAAATGATTGATCCTGATTTGAATTCAATTGTTCATAAAGAAGGAAGAGAAATTCTCATTGCTATTGGAGGTTGGGGTAATTCTTATGCGTTTTCAGATGTTTTATCTGATTCTATTACAAGGTCATTATTTATAACAAATATTCTAAACTTTATTGAAATAAATGCTTACGATGGTGTTGATATAGATTGGGAATTTCCTTCTTCATCTTTAGACAGAATTAATTTGACCTCTTTTATGAAAGAACTCCGGTTTAGAATGGATGAGATCAACACTGATTACCGTCTAACTATGGCTATTAGCTCTAATGATTATTATGGTCAATGGTTCGACTACACAATATTATCAAAATACTGTGACTGGTTTGGTGTAATGACTTATGATTTCCATGGATCTTGGACAAATCATGCTGGTCACAATTCTCCAATATCAGCACCTTTGAATTGTGACGATGGTTCCATTGTTTCCACATTAGACTATTTGATAAATATGAGAAATCTTTCACCTTCAAAATTATTGCTCGGTATTCCTTTTTATGGAAAAGAATTCAACGCTTCAGGTCTGTACAAAACAAAAACTGGAAACGTGAAAGATCTGATATTTAATATAATACCCGGTTATCTAAATTCTGGGTGGAATCCTTTCTGGGATAATATCTCAGAGGTACCATATTTAATTAACAAGGATTCCAATAGAATCATCACTTATGATGATTCTATGTCTGTAAGGATAAAATCAGAAAAGGCAATGGAAGAAAATCTATCTGGCGTTATGATCTGGGCTATTGGATACGATTTTATTAATGGAAAACAACCACTTCTTCAATCTATTGGGAAAAGTCTTCAAACCATTAGTTTAAATGTTGATTTTGAACGGCCAGAAAAAATTGAACTTTACAGTAATTATCCCAATCCATTTAACAGCCACACTACAATACATTATAAGATACCTGTTCATTCCAAGTTTTCATTAGAAATAATTGATATTAATGGGAAAACATTAGAAACTCTTATATCGGGATACTCAAAAACTGCTTCCAATTCCATTTCTTGGTATCCAATTAATTTGTCAAGCGGATTATATTTTATTCGACTTAGCATAAATAATGAATCTACTACAAGAAAGATCCTTTACGTAAAATAATTGATTAGCACTCCTAGCAAAAGGATTATTGCTATCGACGCCCTACGTGGTTTCACTATAGGATTCATGATTCTAGTGAATAATCCAGGAAGCTGGACTCATGTTTACTCACCTTTGAGACATGCTAAATGGCACGGTTGTACTCCTACTGATCTAGTATTTCCTTTTTTCCTATTTATTATCGGAATTTCCATGAGATTTTCTTTTAAAAAATACGACTATATCCTTTCAAGGCCTTTGCTATCTAAAATATTCTGGCGTTTTTTTATAATATTTTTTATAGGAATCTTATTGAATACTTTTCCTTTTTTTCGACAAAACTGGGATTGGTCTACAGTCCGTATAATGGGAGTACTACAAAGAATTGCTATCTCTTATTTAATGGCCTCATTATTTGTTCTATTATTCAAAGAAAAAAAACTTATTTATTTGTCCTCTTTTATTTTATTGGTTTATTGGTTTGCACTTTTGTTGTTTGGAGGAAAAAATCCGTATTCTCTTGAAACAAACTTCGTAAGAATTCTTGACATTGCTATTCTTGGAAAAGGTCATCTTTATATGGGGACTGGGATCCCATTTGATCCAGAAGGGCTATTTAGTTCTTTACCAGCTTCTGTTACAGTTATTATAGGATATCTTATTGGATCAATCATACAAATTGAAGAGAATAAGAAAGATGTTTTATCAAAATTAATTATGTTAGGAATATTAGGAATCTTATCAGGATTGGCATGGGGATTAATTTTCCCGATAAATAAACACATATGGACAAGTTCATATGTTCTTTACTCATCCGGTATAGCAATACTTTTTTTTGCACTATTCTATTGCATTATTAATATAATGAATTTACATAGGTTAGTATGGCCATTAGTCGTTTTTGGCACAAACTCTATATTTGTTTATTCTGCTTCAACCTTATGGTCAAAGGTACTTTTATGGACAACCTTTGATTATAAAGGAACAACTACGTCCGGTTATAATTTTTTATATGAAACAGTTTTTATTCCATTGGGTGGGAATATGAATGGCTCTCTATTTTTTGCTCTTTCACACGTATTGGGTTTCTGGTTGCTCCTTTTTTATATGCAAAAGAAAAAACTACATATAAAAATATAATATTTACTAACATTGAAAAACTGGTTACTCTCTCTTGATATACCAAAAAACTGTTGAACGTTTAAATTCATAAAATATAATGCTCAGGTACCTTTTTCAGTAGTAGCAAAGGGTTCCCTTATATATTAATCTCAATTCAAAAAAGAAATATTCAACTATCAACTACTGGAATGACCTTCTATTGTGTCTTGTAACGATCTGGCTTTCTTAAGGAATTCAGAAACTCTCATATCCTTTAAAAAGATAGCTCCGTGTGCAGCGCGAAGTCTAGGATGCTTGTTTTGATACCAAAAGTCTCTTCCTAAGACCATTTGAAGTGACTGAATCTGTTCCACCCAAATTTTCTGCACTAAATCACAGAACGGACCGTCAAATTCATAACTAGGAAAAGAAGCCTCCTTTTGACTTAAATAACAAGTAAGAAAAGTGTCTCTGCTGGCAGCCATAGAGTTTAGGGATACAGGAACAATAATATCAGCTTCAGCTACATCAAAACGATACCAAACATTTCGGTAGCCCCAAATTTTAAGATTTCTTATATCAGTTTCTTTTCCCCATAATTTTATTGCTTCAGCAATGGCTTGAAGAACTTTATAGTGAGTGTCGGGTCCACTTCCTTCAGGATCTAATGCCAGAGTGATTATAGTTGGTTTTATATCTCTAAGTTTTTCTAGAACAGGTAATACATCTCTCTGTTTTTCTGGCTCATCAGTAAAGACATCTCCTTTGTAAAAACCTAGACGAAGATGACTTATATCTTTAGTCATAACGCCATAATGAGACCAAACAAGATCTTCTTCAAATTCTCTAAGCATCCCTTTAAGACGTTGAACATCAGTTTTATTTTTCTCACCTTCATAACAACCTTTAAGATATACAATAAGATTGTTGATGGTTTCATCTAATTCTTTTCTTGATTTAATGCCGTAAATATTAGTTAAACAACGAACAATTCGATGAGCAAGGCCTCTTTGACTTCCCTGTTTATTCCCAGAGGCAACACGATCAAGATAGTGATAAACGTCTTTATCCCATTTTAACTTAAAACCTGATGAAAAGAAATTCTCATATTCAACCATCTGAATAAGATCCTTTTCTAAAAAAAGTTTAGTCGTCATTAAAACCTTAATAAGATAAGAATTTGTGACTGATGTAAAACCTGATGTAAGAGTACAAAAGTGATGTTTATTATGAGGGGATCGAACTAGATGGGCAATAAGCGGAAGGTATCCAAGAGTAATATCATCATGGTGCGGACCAGTATGAAAAAAGGTTTCATGCTCATACAACTTTGTTCCAATTTCAATTTTCTTTTTTATAGAATCAATTACAGTGGGAACTGTATGCTCATCTAAATTTGGTATTAAGGAAGCTTCAGCATCGTTTAACAAATCACTTCTCTCCAACTTACTTCCAAAACGACCTAATTTGCCGCATAGATTAATCACAGATCGTTCTGTCTTTTCCTCAGACCAATTCTCTTTTTGTAATTTGTGCATCCTAACATCATAAAGATTAGAAGCTGCACCCTCTGTAAGATAAAAGCGAGCCCTAGAAAGCTTTTGCAGAGAAGATGCTGGGTATTCAATCGAAGGTTCAGTTTCTAAAGA
This sequence comes from Fidelibacterota bacterium, assembly GCA_045569115.1. Classification (GTDB taxonomy): domain Bacteria; phylum Fidelibacterota; class Marinisomatia; order Marinisomatales; family S15-B10; genus S15-B10. The sequence goes on from JBJKZS010000021.1 coordinate 10,170, forward strand.
TTGTTGAATTATTTTTCCCTTAGCTTCTCCAGATGCCATAATAATAGCTACAGTATTTTTTTCCATTGTAATAGTCTCAAGACCAATAGTAATCACTAGTCTATTCCTAGATATCTCAATTCCTCCAAGATCGACAGCAGAAGCAGCTTGTGTCTCAAAATTAGTTTCCATTAATCTTGTCGTTGAGTGATGGTCAGATCCACGCACATTGAACGCAATATGTCCATCAGGGCCTATACCACCTAAAAAAAAGCCAATACCACCAATATTCCGTATAGCATCTTCATATTCTGTACACCACTGATCTACTAATTGTATTGATGCCTTTTGAGTCTCCTCAATATTTGATGTAGGATCACGATAACGAAGAGTAAGGTCAACAATATTATTTGAAAAAATTGAATCAAGGATTTGAGAGTTTGGAAAAGAGATGTTACTAAAATCAATTAAATGCGCTTTCTTAGGATTAATTCCAAAATCCTTAAGATAATAATTCATTACATAATGATAGAATGAATTGTGATGATTTGGATTGATGGGAAAAAAATCATCTATTTGAATAAAGCGCAAGGATGAAAATTCGGGTTTCTTTTGGATATTTAAACCATTTTCTTGTCTTATACGAGTAAGTTTTAAATCACTCCAATTATTTATAAATATTTTAACCCATTTAATAAAATATTCAGGAGTTTTTCCAGTTGGAAGACTAATAGAACCTTCTGGGTTTTCATTCACCCATTCTAGAAACCTAAGAGCAACTAACAATCCAAGTTCGGGGAAATTCCTTACAGTAACAAAAGGTATATTTGACTTATTTATAGGATATGAGGTTTTATGAAGATAAGATTTTTCTACGTTAGAATAATTAAAATTTTGCATCCTAATTTATTATTTATATCAATTTATAATTGTAATGCCATACTTTTACCAAGCAATTCCGTAATCTTCACCATGGTGACTTGAGCCACCCCAAAAAGTGTCATGTTTCCAATCAAAATAGATTGCATTGATTGGGCCTGATGTAATATTCCGTTTTTCTACTTTATATCCACGTTTTACTAAATCTTTAATAACCCATGGAGGTGTTTTTTCCTGAACTGTTAACCTCCCTTGTTCCTTTTTATGATCGTTAAAAGAACTATACATTTGATAGCTTGTAATGTTTGCAGCTTCCGAAGATTCCTGAACATTCATCCCGAATTCAACGATATTAAGAAAAAATTGAATGAGATTTTGATCTTGGGTATCTCCTCCCTGCAC